>CAZGPS010000133.1:0-7378 GCA_964527675.1 uncultured Brevundimonas sp.
AACGAGGGCGGCGAAGCTGAGGAAGGTCAAGGCGAGGTTGGCGGCCATCCAGCCGGGATCCGGATTGGCGGCCACGGCCTGCTGGGTCACGCCCCCGGCCGCCTTGGCGATGCCGATGGGGCCGTTGAGCAGGTCGCCCGACTCCTTGCCCATGAATATGCGGCCGATATAGGTCCCGGTCGTGCTGACGGTGGAGCCGATCGTCTCGATCCCCTTGCCGAAGGCCTCCAGGGGATTCAGGCGACGGAAGCTGAAATCCTCGACCCGCCGGTCCATGGCCAGCCCGATCCGGGCGATTCGCACCCTCCCTGCGATCTGGTCGTTTTCGAGCTGGCGCTGGGGGATCGCGACCAGCACGATCTCGCGACCGTTGCGATCCACAGTGAAACGCAACGGGTCGCCCGCGCTCATCATGACCGTCTGGGTCACCTCGGAGACGTCGTCCACCGCACGGCCGTTGATCGCCTTGATCAGGTCATTCGGCTGGAAACCCGCCGCCGCGGCCGGGGCTCCGGCGTCGACCCGGGCGACACGGGGCGCCAGAACCTGCTCGCCCACAGCTGTAAACAGGATGGTGAACAGCACCATGGCCAGCAGGAAATTCGCCGCCGGCCCCGCAGCCACGATCAGGGCGCGCTGCCAGATGGGCTTGAAATGGAAATAGTCGCGCTCGGCGCCCGGGCCGTTCTCGGCGATCACGCGCTGACGCAACTCTGCGAGGCCGGCTTCATCCGGCACGCTCGACGGATCGAGGTCGCCGGAGAATTTGACGTAGCCGCCCAGCGGCAGCCAGGCCAGTCGCCACTCGGTGCCGTGCCGGTCCAGCCGGCTGACGATCGTCTTGCCGAACCCGACGGAGAAGCGGTCGATCTTCACGCCGAAGGCGCGCGCCACAAGGAAATGGCCCAGCTCATGGATGGTGACGATGAACGTCAGCACCAACAGGAACGGCACGATGTAGAACAGCGCCTGGCTCAGGAAGCCCGTCATGCCGATATGATATCCTTCGCCGTTCAGGCCGCCGCGGCCAGACCCCGGACGATCGACTCCGCCTCTCGCCGCGCCCGGGCATCCACGGCCAGAGCCGCGTCACAGGCGTTGCGGGACCCGAAATCCACCCCCGACATCGTCACGCGCGACAAGGTGTCGGCGACGACTGCGGCAATATTGAGAAAGCCCAGACGACGGTCAAGAAATGCGAGGGCGGCGACCTCATTGGCCGCGTTGAACACGATGGGCGCCGTCCCGCCCGCCTGAAGGGCTTGCCGGGCCAACCCGAGGGCCGGAAACAGGGCCTCGTCCGGCCGCTCAAAGGTCAGCCGGCCCAGCGCTGCGAGGTCAAGCCTGGGCGCCGGCCATGCAATCCGGTCCGGCCAGGCGAGGGCGCAGGCGATCGGCGTCTTCATGTCCGGCGGGCCCAGCTGGGCCAGGGTCGAGCCGTCGATATATTCGACGAGGCTGTGAATAATCGATTCCGGGTGCACCACCACATCGATGCGGTCCGCCGGCATGTCGAACAGGTAGGCCGCCTCGATGGCTTCCAGCCCCTTGTTGGCCATGGTCGCACTGTCGACCGAAATCTTGGCTCCCATGCTCCAGTTGGGGTGGGCCACCGCCTGTTCGGGGCTGATGTGAGCCAGCGACTCGCGCGCCATGCCCCGGAAAGGGCCGCCCGAAGCGGTCAGAACCAGTTTGGCGACCTGGTGCGGCGCGTCGTGCGGAAACACCTGGAAGATGGCGGAATGCTCGGAATCGACCGGAATGACCTTTCCGCCGGCGCGGCGCACGCGCTCCAGCAGGGCGGGGCCGCAGCAGACCAGGCTTTCCTTGTTGGCCAGCGCCAGGGTCGCGCCCGTATCCGCCGCCGCCCAGGCGGACCGCAGGCCGGCCGCGCCGACAATGGCGGCCATGACCCAGTCGGCCGGTCGGGCCGCGGCCTCGATCACGGCCCCCTCCCCTGCCGCGACTGCGATGCCGGTTCCGGCCAGGGCCAGGCGCAGTTCCTCGAGACGGGCGGGATCGGCGGTGACGGCCAGTTTCGGCCTCCAGCGCCGGGCCTGCTCAGCCAGCCGGGCGATATTGGCGCCGCCGGTCAGGGCCTCGACCTCGAAGGCCCCGGTCCCGGCCGTCTCGGCCTGGTCCATCAACTCCAGGGTGGATGAGCCGACCGAGCCGGTAGAGCCCAGAACCGTGATGCGGCGGCGGATCATGCGCCGCCCCCGAAACTCACGACCAGCAGACGCCCGCACGCCACGACGACGACCGCGAACATGAGTCCGTCCACGCGATCCAGCAGGCCGCCGTGGCCCGGGATCAGCTTGCCCGCGTCCTTGACGCCGTAACGGCGCTTGAGGGCCGATTCCCACAGATCCCCGGCCATCGTCGCCAGGGCGGCGGCGAGACCGAGGACGCCGCCCCAGACGGGCCCGACGCCCATGTCGAGGAAGGAGGCCAGCAGCACGCCCGCGCCGGTCCCGGCCGCCAGTCCGCCGATGAAGCCCGACCAGGTCTTGTTGGGGGAGAAGCGCGGCCACAGCTTTTTTCCGCCGATCAGGCTGCCGACCAGATAGGCCATGATATCGGAGGCCCAGGCGATGATGAAGGCTGAGACCGTCCACGCCAGCCCGCCCGGCGCGGCGCCGTCCCTGAGCCAGATCAGCAGCACCGCAGGCCAGCCGAGGTAGAGAACCCCATAGGCCGCGTCGAGCGCCTCCTGCCCGCGGCTGCGCGCGAATAATCCGGCCGCCGCAGCGCAGAACACCAGCATCACCAGCGCCAGTGACAGCTGCTCCGCATGGGCCGAGATAACCGAGGCGAACAGGCCGAAACCGACCGCCCCGGCCATGACCCGCCATGCCGTCGCGGCGCTCATCATGGCCCATTCAACCGCCAGCAGGGCGCAGGCCAGCAGCATCAGGGCGAGGAACCACAGGCCGCCGGCCCAGATAGCCAACACAGCGGCCGGCGCCAGCACCAGCGCCGAAGCAGCCCTGAGACCAATGTCGCGGGCCCCCATGGCCATCAGACGGCCGCGCGCGCAGGGATGGAAGACAGGCCGCCAAAGCGGCGATCGCGGTTCCGGTACTGTTCGACGACGTCCGCCAGCGCCTCCGGCCCGTAGTCCGGCCACAGCACCTGCTGGAACACGAGTTCGGCGTAGGCCGCCTCCCACAACAGGAAGTTCGACAGCCGCTGCTCCCCGGAGGTGCGGACGATGACGTCCACGGGCGGTCCCCCCGCCGTCGAGAGCCCCTGCCCCAGCGCCTCCTCGTCCAGCGGACCGACGGCCTCACCGGCCAGAACCCGATCCGCATAACGCCGCGCCGCATCGACGATGTCGATCCGGCCGCCGTAGTTGAAGGCGACCTGAAGCAGGAATTTGTCGTTGTGGGCCGTCGTCGCTTCGGCGCGCTCGATGATGCCGACGATATCGGCGGGCAGGCCCACGCGTCTGCCCAAGACCCGCACCCGGACGCCCTCGCGCTCCAGCCGCTTCAGATCGCTGGCCACATAGGAGCGGACCAGGCCCATCAGATCGGAGACCTCCTCGGCGGGCCGGCTCCAGTTCTCGGTCGAGAAGCCGAACACCGTCAGACAGCGGATGCCCAGCGCCGGCGCGGCCTGGACGGTGCGCTTAAGCGCCTGGACGCCTTCGCGATGGCCCATGGCGCGCGGCAGACCGCGAGCCTGCGCCCAGCGCCCGTTGCCGTCCATGATCAGGGCGACGTGTCGGGGCCCGTCGGATGCGGGCGGAGGCTCAAGGGGTTCGACGGGCATGACCGGCGCGTATCCTACGGCAAAACGCGCCGTCAAACCTGCATGATCTCAACTTCCTTGGCCTTCAAGGTCTCGTCGATCCGCTTGATGGCCGCATCGGTGTCCTTCTGGACCTCGGCCTCCATCTTCTTCTGCTCGTCCTGGCTGATCTCCGAGGCCTTCTCGGCCTTCTTCAGATCATCATTGGCGTCGCGGCGGACGTTGCGGACCGCGATCTTCTGCTGCTCGGCGTATTTCCCCGCCAGCTTGGCCAGGTCCTTGCGGCGCTCTTCGGTCAGCGCCGGCACCGGGATGCGCAGGGTCTGGCCGTCGACGATCGGGTTGAGGCCCAGGCCGGCGGCGCGAATGGCCTTCTCGACCGGTCCCACCATGCTCTTGTCCCAGACGCTGACCGAGAGCATGCGCGGCTCGGGAACGCTGATCGCCGCGACGCTGTGCAGGGGCGACATGGAGCCGTAGGCCTCGACCTGGACCGGCTCCAGCAGGCCGGCGTTGGCGCGGCCGGTGCGCAGGCCGGCGAACTCCTCGCGCAGGGCGCCGACCGCCTTCTCCATGCGGTCGCGATAGGTCTTGAGATCAGGCTTGGCCATGGTCGTTTCTCTCGTTCTTGAATGGCTTGTCAGGCTGACTTGGTGTTCGAGGTGATGACAGTGAAGGTGCCCTCGCCGGTCAGGGTCTTGCGCAGCGAGCCGTCCTCACGGATCGAGAAGACCACGATCGGAATGCCGGAGTCTCGCATCAGGGCGATCGCCGAGGCGTCCATGACCTTGAGATCCCGCGCCAGCACATCGTGGTAGGTCAGGGTTTCATAGCGCGTCGCTGTCGGGTCCTTCTTGGGATCAGCGGTGTAGACGCCGTCAACGCTGGTGCCCTTCAGCAGGGCGTCGCAGCCCATCTCGGCGGCGCGCAGGGCGGCGCCCGAGTCGGTGGTGAAGAAGGGCGCGCCGACGCCGGCGGCGAAGATGACCACCCGACCTTTTTCGAGGTGCCGCAGGGCGCGGCGGCGCACATAGGGTTCGGCCACGGCGTTCATGGTCAGGGCGCTCTGCACCCGGGTCTGGACCCCGATCTTCTCCAGCGCCGCCTGCATGGCCAGGGCGTTCATCACCGTAGCCAGCATGCCCATATAGTCGGCGGTGGCGCGCTCCATGTCGCCGGCGGCCTTGCTCAGCCCGCGGAAGATGTTGCCGCCGCCGATGACCAGGCAGATCTCGATGCCTTCCCGCGCCACCTGGGCCACGGCCTCGGCCACCCCGGCGACCGTCTTCATGTCGATGCCATAGGGCTGGTCGCCCATCAGCACCTCGCCAGAGACCTTCAGCAGGACGCGCTTGTAGAGAAACTCGGGCGGGGCGTCGGGCATGGGCGGTCCTGGGGCGGCGGATTCGGCTCCTTATAGGAAGCGAACCCGCCGGTTCAAAGGCCTGACTGCCCCGATTACATCCGCAGGATGACGGTCTCGACGATCGGGCGGCGGTCCCAGATTTGCTGGCTGGCCTTTTTCAGCGCCCGAGAGACGGCCTGCTCGATGACCATCTCGTCCTCCAGCGCCGGGCCCTTCAGCTTCATCACCGCCTGTTCCGCGCGCTCGGCCAGATCGTCGAGGGCGTCGCCCAGCGGCGATTCCGCATCGCCCGGCAGGCCGATGGCCCGCACGTCGATGTCGCTGACGATCTTGCCGCGCTTGTCCATGGCGAAGGTGACGATCAGCACGCCATTGGTCGAGGCGTGACGCCGCTCGTGCAGGGCCTCGCCCTGTTCGGTCACCAGACGCCCGCCGTCGACATACAGCCGGCCGCTGGGCACTTCATCGATGATCGCCGCCAGCCCGGGAGCCAGCCGCACCATGTCGCCGTTGCGCGGCGTAACCTGCTCCGCGACGCCGAGATCCTTGGCCATATTGGCGTGCTCGGCCAGGTGGCGACGCATGCCGTGCGTCGGCACCGAAATGCGCGGACGCGCCCAGGCGTACATCTGCTTCATCTCGTCCCGGCACGGGTGGCCCGAGACGTGGACGTGCGGATGGTCCTTCTCGGTGTAGAGGCGCACGCCGCGGTCGGCGAGCTTGTCCTGCAGGGCGGCGATGGCCAGCTCATTACCGGGGATGACCCGCGACGAGAAGATGCAGTGGTCGCCCAGCCCCAGCTTGATCATCGGATGGGTGCCCTGGGCGGCGCGCGACAGGGCCGCGCGATCCTCGCCCTGGCTGCCGGTGCACAGATACAGGATCTCGTCCGCCGGCCAGACCCGGGCCTCTTCCTCGGTCAGGATGCGCTGGCTGTCGTTGAACAGGCCGACGTGCCGGGCAGCCGCCGTGATCCGGTGCATCGACCGGCCCGCCAGCGCCACGCGCCGTCCGGCCAGCTGGGCCGCCTTGATGACGCTGACCATGCGGGCGACGTTGGAGGCGAAACAGCCGACGGCGATCCGCCCCTTCTTCAGACTGCCGATCAGTTCGATCAGCCCGGCCTGGGCGTCCAGCTCGGAGCCGGCCTGGCCCTCGACGAAGACGTTGGTCGAGTCGCAGACCATGGCCAGCAGGCCGTCATCGCCGAGCTTCTTGATCGCCGCGATGTCGGTTGGCTGGCCGATGACCGGGCTGGGGTCCAGCTTCCAGTCGCCGGTGTGGAACACCGTGCCCAGCGGGGTCTTGATCGCCAGCGAGTTCGGCTCGGCGATCGAATGGGTCATGGTGATCATGGTCACCTGGAACGGGCCCAGGTCGATCGTGCCGCCCAGCGGCACCTCGATGATCTTGACCTCGTTGAGGATGCCCGCCTCGCGCAGCTTCTCGCGGATCAGGAAGGCGGTGAAGGGCGTGGCGTAGATCGGCGCCTTGATGCGATGCCACAGCCAGCCGAGGGCGCCGATATGGTCCTCGTGCCCGTGGGTCAGGACGATGCCGCGGATCTTCTCGCCGTCGAGGAAGGCCGGATCGGGCACGATGACATCGACGCCGGGCGTCGACAGGTCGCCGAAGGTGACGCCGACATCGACGATCAGCCAGTCGCGATTCGCCTCCGGCCCGTAGCCGTAGACATTCAGGTTCATACCGATCTCGCCCGACCCGCCGAGCGGGACGAAGACGAGTTCGTCGTTGGAGTTCTTTTTCATAGGTCCTTTAGATGGGTGTTCCGCCGCCAGATTTCGAGGAGGCCGCGGATAGTGAGGTCCGGATCAAACCGGTCGATGGATTCTGTGGCCCCTTCGAACAGCGAGGCGACGCCGCCGGTGCCGATGACGGTCATGGGCTTGCCCCACTCCGCCTTGATGCGCGCGACCAGGCCTTCGATCAGGGCGACATAGCCCCAGAAGACGCCCGACTGCATGTTAGACACCGTGTCCTTGCCGATCACGCGATCGGGCTTCTGGATGGCGATGCGGGGCAACATTGCGGCGGCCTCGTGCAGGGCCTGCAGCGACAGGTTGATGCCCGGGGCGATCACCCCGCCCTCAAAGGCCCCGTCGGCGGCGATGACGTCGAAAGTAGTGGCCGTGCCGCTGTCGATGACGATCAGGTCGCCCGGATAGACCAGATGAGCCCCGATGGCGTTGACCAGCCGGTCGGCCCCCGCCTCGCTCGGCTTGGTGATCCGCGCCG
>CAZGPS010000134.1:0-7250 GCA_964527675.1 uncultured Brevundimonas sp.
CAGGCCATGATCGCGCCCGACCGCGCCATCCGCATCCCCCTGAACGAGAGCCAGGACGACAACTCCCAGATCGAGGAGTTCCTGCGCCGCTACAATGGCGAGGGCATCCAGCACATCGCCCTGGCCACCGACAACATCTTCGAGACCGTCGAGGAGATGAAGCGTCGCGGCATCCCCTTCCAGGACACGATCGAGACCTATTTCGACCTGATCGACAAACGCCTGCCCAACCACGGCGAGGACGTCGCCCGCATGCGGCTGAACCGCATCCTGATCGACGGCTCCGACGAGGACGGCCTGCTGCTGCAGATCTTCACCCAGGACACCTTCGGCCCGATCTTCTTCGAGATCATCCAGCGCAAGGGCAACCAGGCCTTCGGCGAGGGAAATTTCCAGGCCCTGTTCGACTCCATCGAGCTGGACCAGATCCGGCGCGGCGTCATCAAGGTGGATGCCTAAGCCCCCGTCCTGGCTGCCCTGGCTCGGCCCGCTGCTGGCGGCCGGGGTCGGGGCGGCGGTCGGCGAGTACGGCCTCGGCGGCGGCTTCTGGACCGTGCTCGCCGCAGCCCTGATCGGCGGCTTCGCCCCCATCGTCGGCTACCGGCTGTGGAAATGGCGACACCACCGAGGTCAGTGAAAGTCGCGTGATCCCGGCAGCACCCGCACGTCGCGCGGGTGCCGTCCCCGGGCCGGCTGGTGGGCCGAGCCCGGCGCGGAATCGGGGGTCAGGTCGCCCAGCATGGGGGTCCAGTCCTCGAGGTCCTCGACCACCAGATGGGTCACCCCCTCGGCCGTCTGGACCCTGCCCCGGGCCAGCACCATCCGCGCCCCCATCGCCGTCGGCCGGAACCGCTCGAAGACGCTCTCCCACAGCACCAGATTGGCCACCCCGGTCTCGTCCTCGATGGTCATGAAGCAGACGCCCTTGGCCGTCCCCGGCCGCTGCCTGACCAGCACCACCCCGCCCACGACGACGGTCCGGCCGTTGGCCCGCGCCGGATAGTCCCTCGCCGTCAGGGCCCCCGCCTGCGCCAGCCGTTCGCGCAGGAAGCTGACCGGGTGCCCCTTCAGCGACAGCCGGATCGTCTGGTAGTCGCCGACCACCTCCTCCGACGGCGCCAGCTCCGGCAGCGCCTCCGGCGGCCGCCCGTCCGTCTCCTCCAGCCCCATGGCCTCGAACAGCGGGGCGGTCGATGGCGGCGGCGCCCCCCGCGCCGCCCACAGCCCCTGCCGCCGCGTCAGCTCCAGCGTGCCGAAGGCGTCCGCCTCGGCCAGCCGGTCCAGCGCCGCCGACGGCAGTCTGGCCCGCAGCCGCAGATCCTCCAGATCGGCGAACGGCCGTTGCGCGCGGACCGCCATGATCCGCTCGGCCCACGCCTCGCGAAACCCGTCGATCGCCCGCAGCCCCAGACGCAGGGCGCGCCGGCGCCGGCTCGGCCGCTTCTCCAGGGTGGCGTCCCAGTCGCTGGCGTTGACGTCCGGATGCCGCACCTCGACCCCGTGCTCGCGCGCGTCCCGAACGATCTGGGCCGGGGCGTAGAACCCCATCGGCTGGCTGTTCAGCAGACAGGCGGCGAAGACGTCGGGGTACAGCCATTTCACCCAGGCCGAGACATAGACCAGATGGGCGAAGGAGCAGGCATGGCTCTCCGGGAAGCCGTACTCGCCGAAGCCCTTGATCTGGTTGAAGCAGTTCTGCGCGAAGTCAGGGTCGTAGCCGCGCGCGATCATCCGGCCGACCATCTTCTCCTCGAAATTGCCGATGGTGCCGTTGCGCCGGAAGGTGGCCATGGCGCGTCTCAGGCCGTTGGCGTCGTCGCCCGAGAACTCCGCCGCGACCATGGCGATGCGCATCGCCTGTTCCTGAAACAGCGGCACGCCCATCGTCTTGCGCAGCACATCGGCCAGTTCTTCCGGATTGCTCGCCGACCCCGGCATGGAGAAGCGGTAGCTGCCCGCGCCGTGCCTCGCCTCGTATGTCCGCCGCTCCAGCCGCCGTTGCAGATAGGGGTGCACCATCTTGCCCTGGATGGGGCCGGGCCGGACGATCGCCACCTGGACCACCAGATCGTAGAACTCCACCGGCCGCAGGCGCGGCAGCATCGACATCTGCGCCCGACTCTCGACCTGGAAGACGCCCAGGGAATCCGCCCTGCACAGCATCCGATAAACGCCCCGGCGTTCTCTGGGCACGGCGGCGGTGTCGGGCAGGGGCCGGCCGTAGGTGGTCTGGATCATGCGGAAGGCGCGCTTCATCGCCGTCAGCATGCCCAGCGCCAGGACATCGACCTTCATCAGCTTGAGGAAGTCGATATCGTCCTTGTCCCATTCGATGAAGGTGCGGTCGGCCATGGCGCCGTTGCCGATCGGAACGATCTCGATCAGTGGCGTCTGGCTCAGCACGAAGCCGCCGACGTGCTGGCTCAGGTGGCGCGGGAACTGGATCAGTTCGGCCGTCAGCTCCAGCGCCAGCTGCATCCGCGCGTCGTCGCGGCTCAGGCCCGTGCGGTCGACATGGTCGTCCTTGACCCCCTCGCCCCAGGAGCCCCAGACGGTGTCGGCCATGCGGGCGGTGACGTCCTCGGTCAGGCCCAGCGCCTTGCCGACGTCGCGGATGGCCGAGCGCGGGCGGTAGTGGATGATGGTCGCCACGATCCCGGCCCGGTCGCGGCCGTAGCGGTCGTAGACGTACTGCATCACCTGCTCGCGCCGCTCGTGCTCGAAGTCGACGTCGATGTCGGGCGGCTCGGAGCGTTCCGACGAGATGAAGCGCTCGATCAGCACATCCTGCTGGGTGGGATCGACATTGGTGATCATCAGACAGAAGCAGATCACGGAGTTGGCGGCCGAGCCCCGGCCCTGACACAGGATGGGATCGGGTCGGGACCGGGCCCAGGCGACGATGTCGTGGACGGTGAGGAAGTAGGGCGCATAGCCCAGCGTCCGAACCAGTTTCAGCTCCTTGTGGATCGTCTCCCGGATGCGAGCCGGGACGCCCGCGGGCCAGCGGGAGCGCGCGCCCTTCAACGTCAGCCGGGCCAGCCACCCTTGCGGGGAGTAGCCCGCCGGCACGGGTTCCTGCGGATACTGGTAGCTGAGCTCCCTGAGCGAAAAGGTGCAGGCCCGCGCCACCTCCATGGTCCGCGCCAGCGCCGCCTCGTGGCCGCGGAACATGCGGGCCATCTGGGCCGCGGGCTTGAGATAACGTTCGGCGTTGGCCTGCAGGCGGCGGCCGGCCTTGTCGATGGTCGTCCCCTCGCGGATGCAGGTCAGGACGTCCTGCAGCCGGCGGCGGTCGGGGTGGTGATAGAGGACGGCGTTGGTGGCGATCAGAGGCGCGCCGGTGCGGCGGGCCATGGCCGCCAGCCGGTTGATCCGCCGCCGGTCATCACCGCGCCACAGGGGCGAGGCGGCCAGATACAGGGTGTCGGGCCAGGCGCGGCGCCAGGCCATGAGCCGGGCCTCGAAGGCGGCGTCGGGGCGAGCCGGGGCCGGAACGAGGGCGATCATGCCGTCGGCGAGGGTCAGGGCCTGGTCGAAGGTCAGGCGGGTCTCGGCCTTGGCGATCCTTGCCTCCCCCGGCCCCTCCACCGCTTCGCGGTCCTCCTCCCCGCGGGGCGGGGAGGAGAAGACCTCGCTCTTGCCCAGCGACAGCAGGCGGCACAGGCGGCCCCAGGCGGCGCGGTCGCGGGGGAAGACGATCAGATCGGTCCCGTCGGTGAAGCCCAGGCGGGCGCCGATGATCAGCCGGATGTCGGCCTTCTCGGCCCCCATCAGGGCCCGGACGATGCCGGCCAGGGTGTTGCGGTCGGCCACGCCGACGGCGGCCAGCCCCAGCGCCTTCGCCTGCAGCATCAGCTCGCCGGGGTGGGAGGCCCCCTCGAGGAAGCTGAAATTGCTCAGGACCCCGAGCTCGGCATAGGCGCCGTCCCAGCCGGTCACGCCAGCACCCCGTGCATCCACCAGCTGGGGGCCCGCTCCTGATCCGCCCGGGCCGGGTCGCCGGTGTAGTCGCGGCCGTAGAGACCCTCGCGGAAGACCCAGTAGCGCGCCCCCCCGGCGTCCTCGAGGCAGTAGTAGTCGCGGGTGCGGGCCCGGGCCGAGCGCCACCATTCCGGGGCCAGACGTTCGGGACCTTCGGCGCGGACCACCCGGCGCGGGGCGCGGCGCCAGGTGAAGCGGGCCGGGGCGCCGTCGGGGAGGTCGAACAGCGGGTCGTGGATCGGCTCGGGCGGGTCCAGCAGCAGGATCGGCCGGCGACCGTCCGCGCCCGGATCGGCGACGACGCGGCGGCCGAGGGCGGGACGCAGGCGGTCGGCCCGCTCGGGGATCCAGCTGTCCTGCGCCTCCGGCGTCAGCACCCGGTCCTCGCCCAGCCGCGCCGTCAGCCGGTCGATCAGGGCGGCGAGGCTCTCGGACTGTTTGACCTCGGCCTCGCTCTCCAGCGCCGCCTGGCGGGCGGTCATCGGCTCGACCACATCGGCGGTCAGCATCAGGGCGTCGAGGCCGAAGCCCAGTTCCAGCCGGCCCAGACCGGCCTCGCGGAACAGCCGCAGCCAGACGCCGACGTCGCGGCCCGGGAGGCCCATGCGGACCGACAGGGCGGTGGTCCGGCCGTCCGAGCGGAAGCCGGTCAGGGTCAGGGCCCGCGCCCCCTGGCCGTCGCGCTCCAGCGGGGCGACGAGGTCGGCGGCCAGTTCGGGCAGGCGCGCCGCGACCCCCTCCAGATCGTTGACCGGCTCCATCCACGTCTCCCACGCCCGGTAGCGGGGCGGCGGGCGCACCGGGACGAGGGCCTCGCCGGCGTGGCCGAGGGCCTGATCCAGCCGCCGGACCAGATCGACCCCGCCGTCGTTGCGGAAGCGGCGGGCGAGGCCGGCGCGCGGCATGGGATAGAGGTCGCCGATGCGCTTGAGGCCGAAACGGCGGGCTTGGGCCAGGGTGCGGTCGGGGATGCGCAGGGCCTCGACCGGCAGGGGGGCGAGCCGGTCGCGGACATCGTCTTCGGTGGCGATCGGCGGCTGGCCGTCCCCGTCCTCGCCCCAGCGGGCGAGGGCCCAGGCGGCGCCGGGGGTGGGGCCGAGGGCGACGCGGGCGGGGGCTCCGGCCCCGGCCAGCCGGTCGCGCATCTGCCGCAACAGCGCCGCCTCGCCGCCGAACAGATGGGCGGCGCCGGTGACGTCGAGGAACAGGCCCTCCAGCCCCTCGCCCCCAAGACCGTCTCGTCCTGCATCGACGCTGACCGAGGGCGACCAGCGTTCGGCCCATTGCGCCAGCGCCGTCAGGGCCCGGGCGTCGGCGGCGGGATCGGCCGGCTGGCCGATCAGATACGGGATCATGGCCCGGGCGTCGGCCTGGGTCTGGCCGCGCCGCAGCCCGGCCCGCCGGGCGGCCGGATTGAGGGCGTGGATCACCGCCGCGCCCCGACTGTTCTTCAGGATCAGGGCGAACGGGTTGCGGGGGTCAAGGGCCGGCTCAGGCGGCGAGGCCGGACGGCGCGACCGTTCCAGCGATCGACGGCGGACCGAAATCGGCCAGTCGATCAGCCAGACGGAGACGATGCGTCTCATCATCCTGCTCCAGCATCCAGGCGCCCGGCCGTTCGCCGCGCCCGCGTGTCAGTTCGGCCAGAAGCCGGGCCGGCCCCGGGGCCCGGTCATCCTCGGGATCGGCGGCGGAGGGCCGGGTCGAGATGCGCCAGCGGCGCCGGGCGGCGCTGAGGCCGGTCGGGGCGCGCGACAGGATCAGGCCCGTCGCCTCGCCCTGTTTCGCGGCGAAATCGAGCCGGCGGGTCTGGGCCAGGGCAGCCCCCTCGACCGCGCCGAGGCCGAGCGACACCGCGCCGGAGCGCAGCCCCTGCTCCATCGCCCACAGCGCCTCGGCCAGGCTCGCGGCCGGGGCGACGATCAGGGGGACGCCGGCCAGGCCGGGGCCGTAGGGCCGGCCGTATTCGACGAACCACGCCCGCGGTGCGGTCATCAGCACCGGCCGGTCATCGCCGGGGCGCCGCCGCGACAGGGCGAACCGCAGGGCCGCGGCCACGTCGCGCGGCAGGGGGGCGCAGGCCTCCTCAAGCGGGGCGGCGAGATCCGGAAAGGGGTCCTGTGACAGGGCGGGGGTCATGATCATTCAGAGGCTGAATGTTCATTGTTTGTTCCCGTATGGGGGCGGAGTCAAACGGGGAATCGAGTCCGCAGGGGAGGGAGGGTTTTACCCGGGGGTTATTGGAAAAAAATTGGGTCCGAAGAGTCCGGAGAGTCCGTTTCGCCTGCGGGCCTCATCCTTCAGAAGCGCCGCTGCAGCCGCCGCGCCTCGCACCGGATTTTCAAAGACCCGCAGGGCTGGGAGGCCATGCCCTGCTGACATGGGAGGCGGTGGCGGAGGGTCAAGGGCGGATGAGGAATAAATTCCTTCTTCCTACATCCTTCTCCGTCATCCTCGGGCTTGACCCGAGGATCGGACCGTCCGGTGCGCGGTGGACCGGGCACGAGCGGGGTTTCAGGGCCGCCCCGTCGGCACAGTCCGCCTCCCGCCTCTGATCCTCCGGTCAAGCCCGAGGATGACGGCGGTGGCGTGGTGGTTGTTGGTGGTGGAGGGCGTGGTGGGGCGGCGGACCCTACCGCCGCGCCCTCAGTTCGTCGCGGATCTCGGCCAGCAGGGCCTCGGTGGCCGTCGGGGCGGCGGGGACGGTCTCGGGCGCGGCGGCCTGTTCGCGGCGGAGGCGGTTGATGGCCTTGACCAGCAGGAAGACGACGAAGGCGACGATCAGGAACTGGATCAGGGTGTTGATGAAGGCGCCGTACTGGATGGCGACCTTTTCGACCGCCGCGGTGGCCGGATTCTCGGGCTTCAGCACCCATTCCAGCCTGGAGAAGTCGACGCTGCCGAGCAGCAGGCCGATCGGCGGCATGATCACCTGATCGACCAGGCTGGTGACGATCTTGCCGAAGGAGGCGCCGATGATGACGCCGACGGCGAGGTCGACGACATTGCCGCGCGCGGCGAATTCCTTGAACTCGGTCAGCAAACCCATGGTCAGGCGTCGGTGGCGTTCAGCCGCTCGCGCAGCTCCTTGCCGCTCTTGAAGAAGGGCACGGCCTTGGCGGGCACGTCGACCGTCTCGCCGGTGCGGGGATTGCGTCCGGCCCGGGCCGGACGGCCGCGGACGGAAAAGGCGCCGAAGCCGCGAAGCTCGACCCGGCCGCCCTCGCCCAAGGCCTCGACCATGCGCCCGAGGACGATATTGACCA
>CAZGPS010000135.1:0-7249 GCA_964527675.1 uncultured Brevundimonas sp.
CTCTATGAAGCCGTGGCGACGGGCGCGGCCCCGCCGGCCGCCTTCGACGCCGTGCTGGTGCATTCGCCCCGGGGAGGCCGGGCGCTGGCGGCGCTGGCGCCGTTCGCGGGACAGGTCGCCGGGGTCATATCCGCCGCTGCCGCGGCGCCGCTGGCCGCCTCGTCCGGGCTGCACATTCACATCGCCGCCCGCCCCGACGAGGCGGCGCTGTTCGAGGCGCTTGGCAAGGCCTCCCCTCGCGTATAAAGAGCGGCTCTCGCGCGGGCGGCGTCTTCTCCCCCGCGCCAAGGCCGCTTTAGCTCAGCTGGTAGAGCATCGCATTCGTAATGCGGGGGTCAGGTGTTCGAGTCACCTAAGCGGCACCATTTCTTCCCTACTCATTGAGCCGGCGTCACGACGGCGTCTGGCCGTTGTGTCCGAGGCTCGTTCGAGACGGCCCAGGGCGGGATTCGTCCCGAGGTTCCTGACGCAACGCACTGGACGATATCGTTCGCACCCCCTAGCTATTCGGCCCCAACCGGAGCCTGAAATGTCGTTGCGCCTGAGCGCCCGCCAGGAAGAATGTCTGAGGCTGACCGCCTTCCTGACCGACAAGGAGATCGCCGCCCGGCTGGGCCTGGCGGAGGCCACGGTCAAGAAACATGTGCACGAGGCCTGCCGCCGGATGGGGGTCAACCGGCGCAAGGCGGCGCTGGCGCTTCTGGAACGAAACGTACCAGGGCCGAAAGACCCCATTGGCCCGCGCGGCGCTTCCGCCGTTGATGCCTCCCTCGACAGGGAGTCAGACCATGGCATCGAACAGTACGCCGCTTCCCCACTGGACCTGGGAGGATCTCGAGGCCGCGCTGGACGCGTTCAGCCCGACGGGGGCGAACGATCCGGTGCGCAGCCATCTGCTGCGGGGACTGGCGGACGACGCGGCGCAGTCGGATCCGCGGGAGCTGCTGCGACAGGTGTTGAGCGCGGGCTGGGTGATGGCCCAGGTGGGCGCACAGAGCGACGCCTCGGATACCGCCCCCCGCCACGCGGCCGGGGCGTCCGCCTCCTGATCTTGCTCGTCATCATCGTGGTGACCGCGGTGATGCTGAAGGCCGTGGCCGACCTCATCCTCGCCTACGCCGACCAGGCCCGGGAGATCGGCCACGCGACCAGTCCGGGGCTCGTCGAGAGCGGCAGGGACTGACGACGTCGCCGTTGGCGTTTCGTCGCCCTCGCCTTGCTGGCGGCGGTCGGCGAGCGCTGGCTGGCCGGAGAGGCTCCTGTTTTCCGGGTCGATCGCAAGTGGACGCTACAGACGGTATAGCCAGCGGCGAAATAACGGAGAGACGCTCATCCTCACGCCCTTTCTTGTGGCCTCGCACCTTCTGGCCCTGCTGGCGTACCCCGTGGGTTGGCTGAAGGGCGGTCATCCCGAGCGCCTCGCCGTGACGGTTCTGATCGCCGTATATGCGAGCTCCAGCGTCACCTTCCGCTGGCGGATCGGCGACGTTTCCTGGGCGTCCGCGGTCGAAGACGCGGTTCTCCTGGTCATCCTCGGCCGGCTGGCCCTGAAGGGCGACCGTTGGTGGCCGCTCGCGGCGGCGGCGTCGGCGGCCCTGCTGATGCTGACCCACGTTCTCACGGTCCTGACGCCGTTGACGCACTACGCAGCTGTTTCAGCCCAGATCGGCCTGCGGCTGGTCATCGACTCCGCCCTCCTGTTCGGGGTGCTGGAACGCTGGCTGGCGGGGGAACCGGCGGTCAGCGACACCGCCGTCTGGCGCCGTCGTCGCGCGACGCCTTGATCATATAAAGATATCTTTATATGTCTGGCGCCCGTCCCGTCCTCCAGGAGTCCGCCTTGGCCCGTTCGTCCTTCCTGTTCACCTCTGAAAGCGTGTCCGAAGGACATCCCGACAAGGTCGCCGACCGCATCTCCGACACGGTCGTGGATCTGTTCCTGTCCAAGGACCCCTATGCCCGCGTGGCCTGCGAGACCCTGACCACCACCAATCTGGTGGTGCTGGCCGGCGAGATCCGCGGCGAGGGCGTCATGGACACGGCCGGAAACTGGGCCCCGGGCGTGGAGGCCGAGATCGAGGCCGCCGTGCGCGCCGCGGTCAAGGACATCGGCTATGAGCAGTCCGGCTTCCATTGGGACAGGTTCGAGTTCATCAACCGCCTGCACGGCCAGTCGGCCGACATCGCCGTCGGCGTCGACGCCGCCGGCAACAAGGACGAGGGCGCGGGCGACCAGGGCATCATGTTCGGCTACGCCTCGAACGAGACGCCCGAGCTGATGCCGGCGACCCTGCAGTACAGCCACAACATCCTGAAGCGGCTCGCCGAGGTCCGCCACGGCGGCGACAAGCGTCTGGAGCCGGACGCCAAGAGCCAGGTCACGATCCACTATGAAGACGGCAAGCCGGTGCGCGCCACCTCGATCGTGCTGTCGACCCAGCATGCGGCGGGCCTGTCGTCGGACGACATCGCCGACATCGTCAAGCCGCACATCCTCGAGGTCCTGCCCGAGGGATTCACCGACGAGAACACCGTCTGGCACATCAATCCGACCGGCATTTTCGAGATCGGCGGACCCGACGGCGACGCCGGCGTGACCGGCCGCAAGATCATCGTCGACACCTATGGCGGCGCGGCTCCGCACGGCGGCGGCGCCTTCTCGGGCAAGGACCCGACCAAGGTCGACCGCTCCGCCGCCTACGCCTGCCGCTACCTGGCCAAGAACGTCGTCGCCGCCGGCCTGGCCGACCGCTGCACCATCCAGATCAGCTACGCCATCGGCGTGGCCAAGCCCCAGTCCATCCACGTCGATCTGCACGGCACCGGCAAGGGGCCGATCAACGAAGCGGTGCTGGAGGCCAACATCCTCGGGCTGATCGGCGGCGGCACGCCGCGGGCGATCCGGGAGCATCTGGGGCTGAACCGGCCGATCTACGCCCGCACCGCCGCCTACGGCCATTTCGGCCGCGCGCCGGAAGCCGACGGCGGCTTCTCGTGGGAGAAGACCGATCTGGTCGACCGGCTCAAGGCGCTGGTCTAGTCGTCCAGCCCGGGCTCGCCGCTTTGGGGCGAGCCCTTCGGCGTCTCGTCCTTCGCTTCGGCGGCATGCCGTTGCGGCGGATCCAGCGCCGCGCCGAAGCCCAGCAGCATGGCCGCCATCATCTGGACTCCGCCGCCCTTGCGCCGCGAGGCGATGCGGCCGCGTCCGCCGGCGATGGCCAGCGTCGCCCAGATGACCAGTGCGATCAGGCCCAGACCCGCCGCCCATCCGATGATATCCGCCATGGCGTCCTCCCTGTGGGCGGGTCACATAGGGCCTTCGCGCGACTTGTGAAGGACTCTCGCCGGGGACTCGCATGGGCCGCGCGACCGCTTATAAGGCGCCCATGTCTTCCGACCCCGACGCCGATATCTCCAACGCCCTCGCCCGGGGCCCGTTGCGCTCGTTCGGCCGCATCAAGTCGCGCGCGCTGAAGCCGCGCCAGGCGGCCCTGTTCGACACCCTGCTGCCGGCCATCGCCCTGCCCGACCCGAAGGCGGGGCCGATCGATCCGCTCGCGCTGATGCCGGAGGCCAAGGCGGTCTGGCTGGAGATCGGCTTCGGCGGCGGCGAGCATCTGGCGGCGCAGGCGGCGCGCCATCCGGACACGCTGATGATCGGCTGCGAGCCGTTCCTCAACGGGGTCGGCTCGGCCCTGCGCCATATCGAGGAGGGCGGGCTGAAGAACGTGCGGCTGCACGCCGACGACGCCCGCGACGTGATGACGGCCCTGCCGGAGGCCTCGCTGGACCGGGTCATGATCCTGTTTCCCGACCCCTGGCACAAGGCGCGGCACAACAAGCGGCGGCTGGTGCAGGACGAGACGGCGCTGGAGATCGCGCGGCTGCTCAAGCCCGGCGGCCGGCTGCGTTTCGTCACCGACTGGAAGGACTATGCCGACTGGGCGCTGGAGCGGTTCGAGCGCACGCCGGGGCTGGCGTGGACGGCGGACCGCGCCGACGACTGGCGCGAGGCCCCGGCCGACCATGTGGTCACCCGCTATGAGGAGAAGAAGCTGGGCGACACGGCGCCGATCTTCCTCGATTTCGTCAGGACCTGAAGGCGGGGAGACGACGCAGCAGGGCGGCGCAGGCGACCACAGCGACCGACTTGACCCCGGCCCCGATCAGAAAGGGCGTGAAGCCGACGGCGACCGCCTCGGCCGCGCCGAGACTTCCGGCCAGCCAGAGGGTTCCGGCCGCGAGGATGAACAGATGCGCCGCCAGCATCACCGCGACGCCGGCGAGCGGGCCGCGGAAGGCCGGGCGCCGGACGATCAAGCCCACGGCGAGGGCGGCCATGGGGAAGGCCAGCAGATAGCCCGCCGTCGGCCCGGTGAACCGCTCGACCCCCGCGCCGCCGTCCGACAGCACCGGCAGGCCGAGCGCGGCCAGCGCGAGGTACAGCAGGACCGAGACTGCGCCCCCTCGGCCGCCGAGCACGGCGCCGGCCAGCAGGACGGCGAAGGTCTGCAGGGTCATCGGCACCGGAACCATGGGCACGGCGACCTGGGCGCACAGCGCCGTCAGCAGGGCGAAGGCGGCGACGGCGGCGAGGCGGAGCGGGGCTTTCATCGCCGTTCTTCTGGTCGGGCGCGGCCGGGCTGGCAAGGCGGCGGGCGGGGTGTCCGGCGGCCGGGCGCACGTCAGGGGCTGACAAGCCGCTTTCCCGGGTCTATACGCCCCCTCACATCGTTAGACCGGCGTCCTAACGGCGCCGTTTGAAGCGGCGGCCGTCGGGCCCGCCGCTTTTGTTTTGTCCGGACCCCGGGTCGTCCCTGCGGCGCCGCGAATTGAGAAGTGACTTGAAGGCCAGGACCGTCGAAGACCGCGCTCTGCTGGAGCTGATCGAACCCGTGGCGGAAAGCCTGGGCCTCGACATCGTGCGCGTGCGCCTGATGGGCGGCACCCTGCGCCGGCGGCTGCAGATCATGGCCGAGCGGCCGAGCGACCACGACATCGCGGTCGAGGAATGCGCCCGCCTGAGCCGCGCCGTGTCGGAGGTGTTCGACGCCGCCGACCCGATCAGCGGCGAATATCTGCTGGAGGTGTCGTCGCCGGGCGTCGACCGGCCGCTGACCCGCCAGAGCGACTTCGACCTGTTCGAGGGCTATGAGGCGCGGCTCGAGACCGATCGCATGATCGAGGGGCGCAAGCGCTTCAAGGGAACCATCGCCGGGACCGAGGGCGCCAACATCGCCATCGACCTGGACGGGGAAGAGGACACCGCCCTGATCCCCTTCGACTGGCTGGTCGACGCCAAGCTGGTGCTGACCGACGAACTGATGAAGGCGGGCGCCGAGAAGCGCGCCCTCCGTAACGACAACTCCGACCCCACCGAGACCGAGGACTAGACCATGGCTGTCGCCGGCGTTTCCGCGAACCGACTCGAACTGCTGCAGATCGCCGATGCGGTCGCGCGCGAGAAGAACATCGACAAGGAGATCGTCGTCGAGGCGATCGAGGAGGCGATCCAGAAGGGCGCCAAGTCGCGCTACGGCGCCCATCACGACATCCGCGCCAAGATCGACATCAAGTCGGGCGAAATGGCCCTGACCCGTCACGTCACCGTCGTCGCCGACGACTGGCAGCCGGAAGACGAGCTGGAAGAGTTCAACGACAGCGCCATGGTGCGGCTGACGGACGCCTCCAAGCGCGATCCGGAGGCCTTCGTCGGCAAGGAATATGTCGAGGCCCTGCCCGAGTTCGAATTCGGCCGGGTGCAGACCCAGATGGCGCGCCAGGTCGTCATGGGCAAGGTTCGCGACGCCGAGCGCGCCAACCAGTACGAAGAGTTCAAGGACCGCGTCGGCGAGATCGTCAACGGCACCGTCAAGCGCGTCGAATACGGCAACACCGTCGTCGACCTGGGCCGGGGCGAGGGCATCATGCGCCGCAACGACTCGATCCCGCGCGAGGTGTTCAACATCGGCGACCGGATCCGCACCTACATTTATGACGTCCGCGCCGAGGCCAAGGGCCCGCAGGTCATGCTGTCGCGCTCGCACCCCGGCTTCATGGCCAAGCTGTTCGCCCAGGAGGTCCCGGAAGTTTACGACGGCGTGATCGAGATCCGCGCCGCCGCCCGCGACGCCGGCTCGCGCGCCAAGATGGCCGTGCTGTCGAACGACTCCTCGATCGATCCGGTCGGCGCCTGCGTCGGCATGCGCGGCTCGCGGGTCCAGGCGGTCGTCGCCGAACTGCAGGGCGAGAAGATCGACATCATCCAGTGGAATCCGGACGAGCCCACCTTCATCGTCAACGCCCTGGCCCCGGCCGAGGTGTCCAAGGTGGTGCTGGACGAAGAGGCTGACCGCGTCGAGGTGGTGGTGCCGGACGAACAGCTGTCGCTGGCCATCGGCCGCCGCGGTCAGAACGTCCGCCTGGCCTCGCAGCTGACCGGCTGGCAGATCGACATCATCACGGAGTCGCAGGACTCCGAGCGCCGTCAGCGCGAGTTCGCCGAGCGGACGACGCTGTTCCAGGAGGCCCTGGACGTCGATGAGGTGATCGCCCAGCTGCTGGTCACCGAAGGCTTCGCCACGGTCGAGGATCTGGCCTTCGTCGAACCGTATGAGATCTCCGACATCGAGGGCTTCGACGAGGACACGGCGGAAGAGCTGCAGGCCCGCGCCCGCGACTTCCTCGAGCGCCAGGCCGCCATTCTCGATGCGAAGCGCAAGGAGCTGGGCGTCGAGGACGGCGTCATGGCGGTTCCGGGCGTGACCGGCGCCATCGCCGTCGCCCTGGGCGAAGGCGGGGTCAAGACGGTCGAGGACCTGGCCGATCTGGCCACGGACGAAATCCGCGGCGGCTACGAGGTCAGGAACGGCGAGCGGGTCAAGGTCCCGGGCGTGCTGGAAAGCTTCAACCTGGCCCAGGAAGAGGCCGAGATGCTGATCCTGCAGGCGCGCGTGGCGGCCGGCTGGATCGACGCCTCCGAACTGCCCCAGCCCGAGCCCGAGCCGGAATACGAGGAAGAGGTCGAGGGCGAATACGACCCTGAGGCCGTCTTCGCCCCGCCGGAAGGCGAGGACGGAGCCGCGGAAGACGCGGCTTCGGAGGGCGACGAAGACGAGGTTCCCGCCGGGGACCCCGAACAGCCCGAAAACGCGTGATGGGAGATCGGGCCCTCCATGAGTCTGCGCGAAGCGACGATCGATAGGGAACGCCGGGACCTGGTCACCCACCAGGTCATGGATGAATCTCG
>CAZGPS010000136.1:0-7148 GCA_964527675.1 uncultured Brevundimonas sp.
TTGGCCTGGTGGGCCGCGGCCCTTGCCTCGGCGGTCGCCACCTCCTGACGCCGCACCCTCATGTTGAACCGGCTCAGGGCGCCCAGGGCCGTTACCCCGGCATGGACCCAGACCAACGTCATGAAGTTCGCGAGCACGTAAAAATGCAGCGGCGCCGGGGTCTTGCCGCCCATCTTGTCGACAAACACCACGCCCTTGGCGTCCGGCTCGAACCAGGCCTTCAGGACGTCGTGTATGACGGTGTCGATGGCCGAATGGGCCAGCGCCACCAGGATGACTCCGAGGACGATCAGGACAACCCGGGGCGCCCGGCGCGGCAGACGGTCGGCGGCCTGCACCATCCACAGCAGGATCGGCGTGAGCAGCACCCCGACCAGGGCGACCAGTCCGGCGCCCATCCAGATCCAGCCCGGCTGCGGTTCGGGCGCAACCAGTGAAGGGGCCATGTAGATCGGCGCAGTCGCGGCCCAGATACCGGTCGCGATGATCAGGGGCTGGCGGATCTCCGGCTCGAGCAAAGCCATCGGTATTCGCATGCCGTCGCGTCTCGCCACGAAAAAGACTCTTTTAGACCCCGCCCGTCGGGAGGCGATCTTTCTTGTCGCACGGGTGGCGGGTTTCGTCGCAGGCGCGGCGCCAGTCATCGCCGTTCGCGGGCGGGAGGCCAGAGGCCCATGGGGCAGGCAGACCTTTGAAACGGGCTGACATGACGGTGACGCCCGACATCCCGTCGCCGCAAGCCTGTCGGAGAATTAATCCACCTGTCGGGGTTGTAACTGGAGCCCTCTTCCGCCCACAGGCACGGTCCCGCGATTGGGAGAGGGACCTATGACCAAGACCGCCTGGCTGGCCACCGCCGCCCTGTCCGTGCTGGCCGCTCCGGTCATGGCGCAAACCGTCGCGGGCGCCGCCGGCCCGCCGCCGACCCCGCCCGCGGTCGACGGAGCCCGACAGGGCGTCCTGGTGTTCGAGCCCGCCTTCTTCGCCGACTCCCGCCCCGATACGGCCCTGGACATGATCTCCCGCCTGCCCGGCTTCGGGCTCGACACCGGCGACACCGGCAGCCGGGGCTTCGCCGGCGCGGCCGGCAATGTGCTGATCGACGGCGACCGTCCGTCCTCCAAGAGCGACCGCCTCGACCAGGTGCTGCGCCGTATTTCGGCTGACAGCGTCGAGCGCATCGAACTGATTCGCGGCGGCGCCCCGGGCATCGACATGCAGGGGCGCTCGGTCATCGCCAACGTCGTCCTGCGCCGAACCGTCACGGTTGAGCGGGTGCTGGAGGTCAACAGCTACGTCTATCCGGACGGCTATTTCGGCCCGATTCTCGCCGGCCAGTTTTCGCGCCGGGAAGGCGACAACTCCATCGAGGGCTCGATCAGCGCCACGACCGATCGCACCGACGGCACCGGCGACGGCTATCGTCGTCGCTACGATCCATCGGGCGCCCTGATCCAGGACGCAGACCTCGTGCTGTGGGACCGGTTCCGCAACGTCCGCGCCACCGGCACCGTCCAGCGCCCCTTCGCCGGCGGACGCCTCCGGGCCAACGGCCTGGCCAGCTGGTTCGGCCGCGAAAGCACCCAGGACCTGCTCATCCGCTCGGGCGCCGGGGTCGACAGCTTCAACGACGAGGAGTCCGATTCTCTCGACGGCGAACTGGGGCTGAACTGGACCCGCGAGCTGTCTCCGCGCACCGGCGTCGAACTGGTCGGCCTGCAGCGCTGGTCCTCCGAGGACTATACCGGCGTGTCCGAGAGCGGCGGCGACAGCTCGACCTTCACCTCGGACGCCACCGCCGGCGAAACCATCGGCCGCGCCGTACTGCGCTTCCGTCCCAACGACCGCTGGGCCTTCGAGAGCGGCGCCGAGGTCGCCTGGAACTTCCTCGACAGCGCCACCGCCTATGAAGAGAACGGCGTCGCCGTCCCCCTGCCCTCGGCCTCGGTCAAGGTCGAGGAGCTGCGCGGCGAGGCCTTCGGCCAGGCCACCTGGCGGCCGGGCGCGAATCTGACCCTCGAGGCCGGCCTCCGCGTCGAGGTCTCGGAAATCAGCCAGTCCGGCGACAGCGACGAGAAGAAGTCCTTCGTCTATCCCAAGCCCCGGTTGCAGCTGACCTGGACGCCCCGGACCGGACACCAGTTCCGCTTCCGCGCCGAACGGCAGGTGGGCCAGCTGGATTTCGGCGACTTCATCGCCTCGGCCGACATCGACATCGGCGAGGTCGAGGGCGGCAACCCGGACCTCGAACCCGACAAGACCACCCTGCTGGAAGCCGTCTACGAGCGCCGCTTCTGGGGCGAGGGCGTGCTTGAGCTCTCGGTCCAGCACGGCGAGGTCGAGGACGTCGTCGACCTGATCCCCCTGACCGGCGGCTTCGACGGCGTCGGCAACATCGGCGACGGCTCGTTCGACCAGTACCAGGTCCGCCTGACCCTGCCGATGGACCGGCTGGGCGTCCCCAACGCCCGCCTCCAGACCCGCGCCAGCTGGGTCCACACCGAGGTGACCGACCCCCTGACCGGCGAGACCCGTCGCTTCCAGGGCAACCAGGCCTTCGGCTGCGGCGTCAACTTCAACCACGACCTGCGGGGCGGGAAATACGCCTGGGGCTTCGACCACGGCTGCAATGTCGACAAGGGCCGCGCCTTCCGCGTCCGCGAGGTCCGCGCCTTCCGCAACGCCCCCTTCGTCACGCTCTACGGCCAGTGGAAGCCGACTTCGGACACGACCGTCCGGATCGACATCGGCAACGCCACCGACCGGGACAAGGGCTACGACCGCGACATCTACGCCGGCCCGCGCGACGTCTCCCCCGTGGCCTTCCGCGAGGTGCGCCGCACGAAGATGAGCCCGTGGCTGTTCCTGCAGATGCGCCGGAATTTCTGACGCGCTCAACCGGACCGAAGGCCGGTAGCGCAACAACCGCGCTCAAGCAGGCCGAAGGCCGTTAGCGCAAAAAAAAGGCGTATATGTAGTTGACACACCCGGTCGGGGATTAGATCGGCGGCCTTGATATTGCGGGGGCTTCGGTGGCGAAGAAGTGCAGGATGAACAGGACGAGGCCCTTGTCGTCCCGGCAGGTGCATTGCCACTGGCCAATGCTCCAGAACCGGTCGGGAAAGGTCTTGAGAAGTTCCGCCGCAAGGTCCGTCGCCGCAATCCGAGCGGCGGACAGGCCTTCAAGTTCTTCGCCCTCCGTGTCCCGGCGAAGCTCAACGTCTTCAATGTCGAAAAAATAGCGAGGCATGGCGCGACAACCGGCGCCATCCTGTGTTGTTCCGCCAGCGAGGCCATAGGGCTAGTCGCCTGTCGGCTTCTCTTCGCCGGGCTTCGACTTAGCCACCTTCCGCACCTTGTCCTCAAAGGCGGCTTCGTCCTCGTCGCACTCTAGCTCGCGGGCTAAGTCGCGGAACTTATCGTGCTGATCGTTTTTTGGTTGCGGCGTCATCGGGCACCTCCGCTCTCTTGAGCTTCTTGTCTGTCAGTTCGATGGGCACCCAGTATGACTGCCCCTTGGGGATGGTAAGCGCCACGCTGGCGATCTTCGGCCACCAGAACATGATGTGGGCCGCCTTGTATCTCATTGTCGTGGGCTGCCACCGTCTCCCCAGGAAGAACGATTTGAGCCCGTTCTGCTCAAATGCCCGTATCTGGTGCGGCCGGCAGGCGATCATCTTGTCGGCCGATATGACGATCTCGCCGCCGAACCGCCGAAAGGCGTCCGCCCAGAACTCGTCTGCTGCCTTAGCTGGGGCGAACTCGGGCTCCCAAAAGAACTCGTAACCTTGATCTTGGAATCCTGCCTTCAGCAGACTCACCATCCGCTCTGGAACGCATGCATCAAGGGCAACGCGAGTCCTTTTCAAGCGGCCACCCGATGCTCCGCTCGAATGCTCTGCTCAAACCGAACAGCTTGCTCCACCACGTTGGGCGCAATGCCAAACCAGTAGCCGACTTCGTCTGTCTCTTTGCCTTCCGCGAGCCACGCCTCGTAAAGCGCAGCTGTGGGAAGCTTGGATTCGATCACCGGATGGCCGTAAGCGACGCGAGGATCGATGATGATGCTCGGAAACGTCTCGGGCCGTGGCCGCCACGTCTCCGCAAGATGGCTCTGGGGATTGAAGCTCACGCCGTTGAGGAGGCTGCGCTCCATCACCTCGTAAAGCTCGTACTGCTTCGTCACCAGCTGCCAAAGCTGGTGGTCCTCTGTGGCTTTGGCGGCGGGCTTCAATGCCTTCTCGACAAACACCGACTTGCCGTCCGTCTTGAACGTGATGTCGCTGCTGGCGAATGGCTTCGGCGTATCGAATAGATTCCGCGCCTCCGCGCCCGCCGCACGGAGCGCGCGGACACCGACGCCGTGCTGCCGGAAATACTCAACAAACCGGACTTCCATCAGGTCGAGGAAGCTAAGCTCTTGGCGGTTATCAATGGGCGCGTAATCGCGCTCGATCAGCGGGCTGATGCCGTGCTGTCGATAGCCGTTGAGCCAGCCGCGAATGCGGGGGGCGCTGCCATTCTCTATGTAACGAGCCGCCTCTGGGACCGTGTAGAAGCCACGGGCCAAGGCGTTCGGCTCACTTACGGCTCTAGCAGCGCCCATTATGAGTCCCGGTACATCAAACGACGGCCTACGATACCACATAGAGCGCGCTCGGTCCGCTCCTGATCCTCGCATCCTCGCGCCGAACGGTTGCTATATCGGAAATCGAACTCTGCCAGATAGCGGTGAAGGTGCTTCTTCGAACAGTGCTGATACGTGCCCTTCATGCCGCGCTTGAAGATGCTGAAGTAGCCCTCGATGGTGTTGGTGTGGATGGTGCGGTCCTCGGTCGAGACGTACTCGTCCTGACCGTGACGGACGACGCCGTGATCGGCGAACTCGCGGCCAACCGCCAGATAGTGACCGGCTTCGTCGGTCATCAGACGAGCCTCGCGGTGTAGGTTGTCCAGAACGATGGGGGCGATGGTAGCGGGGCGGATGTTGTCCACTACCACCGAGCGAACGCGACCCGTCGATCGGTCCACCAGCGAGAGGACCTTCATCTTGTGGTGGAAGGCGCGCTTGACCGGCTTGCCCGGCTCGCGGCCGATGTAGGTCTCGTCCACTTCCACCGCGCCGCCCTCCGCGCCGAACGGGGCCAGATCGCCCGAGCGCATAGCTTCGCGGATGCGGTGAGCGAGGAACCACGCGGTTTTATACTGGACCTCAAGGGTGCGCTGGAGCTGGAGGGCGCTGATGCCCTTCTTGGAGGCGCACATCAGGTAGATCGCTTGAAGCCACTTGTGCAGCTCCAGATGGCTTTCCTCGAAGATGGTGCCCTTGCGGACGGTGAACTGCTGACGGCAAGCGCCGCACTTCTTCAGGCCGTGGCGGACCACGCCTTCCGGGTTCTTCTTGGAGGCCTTGGAGCGCACGTTCTTGAGGGCATAGGCCCGGCCCACGACGCCGCAATGCGGGCACGACGGCTCGCCATTCCAGATGATGCCTTCAACGAACGCGAAGGCGGCGGCTTCATCGTGAAAATAGGGCTTCGACAGAACGGACACGGCGGGTTTCTCCTTACCCGCTCACCCTACATTATGGGGTGGGTTTGTCAAATACATATACGCCAAAAAAAAAGGGCGGAGCCGCGAGGCTCCGCCCTTCTCCTTGACCGTCGGGGGATCAGTGGATCCCGGCCATGCCCTTCTTGAGCACGGGCGACAGCACCAGCAGCAGCACCCCGACGCCGACTCCGGTCCAGCCGATGGTCCCGAAGATGGAGCCATAGGTCTCGAGCGCGAGCGCTGGGTTGGTGACCACGCCCGCCACGGTTCCGGTCGCCGTCGCCTTGGCGATCAGACCGGCCGCGATATGGGCCACCGAACTGGACAGGAACCACACCCCCATCATCATCCCGACCACGCGATCCACCGACAGCTTGGTGATCATCGACAGGCCGACGGGCGACAGGAACAGCTCCCCGAGCGTGTGCAGGAAGTAGGTGAAGAACAGGAACAGCAGCGGCACGCGGAAGTCGACATTGGCCGCATTGGCCGCCGCCCACGCCAGCAGCAGGAAGCCAGAGCCGACCAGCGCCAGCGCCAGGGCGAACTTCACCGGGGTGGAGGGTTCGAGATTGCGCCTGGCCAGCCAGAGCCACAGGGCGGCGATGATCGGGCCGCCGACGACGATGATGCCCGGGTTGAACATCTGGGTCATGGGCGCATTGAACCAGCCCGGCATTTCCGTGGACTGGTCGGCGAACAGCGTCAGGGACGAGCCCGCCTGTTCGAACAGGGCCCAGAACAGCACCGAGAAGAAGATCAGCACCAGGGCCACCAGCATGCGCGACCGCTCGGATCCCCTGAGCTTGACCAGGGTGTAGCCGATCACGGAGACGAAGATCACGCCGGCCAGCCACGGCAGCGCCGTCTCGATCAGCGAGTGCCGCTGCATCAACAGCCACACCGGCAGGACGGCGATGAGGCCGCCGATCCAGAAGATGATCTCGAACGGCAGACCCAGCAGGCTGCGCCGCTTCAGCACCTCCGGCCGCGGCGGGGCGCCGCGTCCCTCGAGCCAGGACTGGCCGAGGATGAAGGTGATCAGGCCCAGCGTCATGCCGATGCCGGCGAGGCCGAAGCCATAGGCCCAGCCGTACTGGATGCCCAGGTAGGAACAGGCGGCGGTGGCGAGGAAGGAGCCGAGATTGATGCCGACGTAGAAGATGGTGAAACCGCCGTCGCGCCGCGGGTCGTTCTCCTCATAGAGGTGTCCGACCACGGTCGAGATATTGGCCTTGAGGAAACCGACGCCGACGATGATCAGCGACAGGGCGAGGAACAGGATCGGCTCGGCGACCAGGTCCCGCTCGGTCCGCAGGGTGTAGTCGCCCGGGCCGACGGAGGCCGGGAAGCCCGCCGCGGCGGCGGCCTGGAACGACTCCTCGTCGAGGGGCTTGGCCAGCACGGCGTGGCCGCCCCGCTCCAGCATCCGGTCGACGCGGAACGGGCTCGCCGCCGCGGTCACGCTGGCGCGGTCCGGCCTCCAGGTGCGGGTGCTCGAGGCGCAGCCGACGGTGGGCGGGGGAGCGCGGACGGTCCCCGGCCTGATGGACGGTGTGACGCACGACCTCTGCTCCGCCGTGCAGCCCCTGGCG
>CAZGPS010000137.1:0-7128 GCA_964527675.1 uncultured Brevundimonas sp.
AACGGTAAAACACATTCGCAACCGGGCGAGGCCCGGCCGCCCCGCCCTCTCCCCACCCGCTTTCCCGAAGCGGCGAAGAGTCATGCGCGTTCTTTGACAACCGAAACTCAGCTCAGCCGGTCGGCCTTCCGCAGTCCCGGGAACAGCTTCGCCCAGATCCCCGTCGCCGCCAGCGCGCCGCAGCCGCCGAACACCGCCGCTCCGATCGGGCCCAGGAAGCGCACCGCCACCCCGGAATAGGCCTCGCCCAGCTCGTTCGACGCCCCGATGAACAGCATCGACACCGAACTGACCCGGCCGCGCATATGATCCGGCGTCGACAGCTGGATCAGGGTCTGGCGGATGTTCACGCTGATCATGTCGGCGGCCCCGCCGAGAAACAGCACAGCGCCCGACAGCCAGACACTCTTCGACAGGCCGAAGGTCAGGGTGCAGACGCCGAACACCGCCACCGCCCCGAACATCCACCGCCCGGCGTGTTTCACGATCGGGAAGCGGCTCAGATAGAGGGCCACCAGCAGGGCCCCCGCGCCGAACGACGCCCTCAGCAGGCCGAAGCCGACCGCCCCGACATGCAGGATGTCCCGCGCGAAGATCGGCGTCAGCAGCGCCACCCCGGCCAGCAGCACCACGATCAGGTCCAGCGATATGGCGCCCAGGACGATCCTGGTGTTCCAGACATAGGCCAGCCCCTCCTTGACCTGGTCGACGGTCGAGATGCGCGTCGGCGACGGGGCCGGCTTGCCGCTGGTGCGGATCAGCAGCAGGCCGCCGATGCCGACCGCGAACATCGCCAGCGCCGAGGCATAGGCCAGCGGAATGGACAGGGCGACGATGACCCCGCCCAGGGCCGGACCGGCGATGGCCCCGGTCTGGAAGGCGATCGACTGGGCGGCGATGGCCGCCGGCAGGGCCTTGCGCCCGACCACCATCGGCAGAAAGGCCTGGCTGGCCGGCGCGAGGAAGGCCCGGGCCGCGCCGAACAGGGCGGCCACCGCCAGCAGGCCCCACAGCGGCGGATTCCCGTGCAGGGCCATCAGCAGGAAGCCGACGGCGCAGCTCGCCTCGACCATGATCGACAGGGTGACGGTGTTCTTGCGATCGCGACGGTCGGCCAGGGCCCCGGCCGGCAGGGTCAGGGCCAGCAGCGGCAGGAACTGGCACAGGCCGACGAGGCCCAGATACAGGCTGGCCTCGGCGATCGGATGATCCCGCCGGGCGATCTCATAGACCTGCCACAGCAGGGCGGACGACTGGATCTGGATGCCCAGCACCGCCGCCACCCGCCCGACCCACAGCAGGCGGAAGTCGCGGATGCCCCACGGGCTGGTCGGCTCGCCGTCACCCGGCGGCAGGGGCGGCGTCGGCGCCCCGGTGTCTACGCTCTCAACCGTCACGTTCGCCGTTCAACCTTGGCATAGGGGGTTCCGTCGCGATGGAAATAGCGGTCCGCCCCCTTCGGCAGAACCATGTCGATATCGGGATAGTCGCAGGCGTCGGTCTCCGCCGACCGCGTCCCGACCTCCAGCAGAACCGCCTCCGCCCCCGACCGGTTCTCGATCCGGTGGCCGTTCGCGACCCCCGCCTTGAACCCGGCGCAGTCGCCGGCCTTCAGCACTGTCTCCCCGTCCTCCTCGACGAGAATCACCTCGCCCTCAAGCACCCAGACGAACTCGTCCTCGCCCGCGTGCCAGTGCCTCTGGCTCGACCAGGCCCCGTCCGGCAGGCGCAGCAGATTGACCCCGAACTGGTCCAGCCCGGCGGCGTCGCCCAGCCGCCAGCGCCGCCGCGGCTTGCACGGCCCGGCGAATGCCTCGGGATAGGCCGTGCCGTGTCCGGTCGGCGCGTTGTCGATGTCGATCTTCGGCATGGAGAGAAGCCTTCTCGCAATCGTCCGAACCCCCTAAAGCACAGGTCCATGAGCGCCGCATCACATCCGGTTATCGATCCTGTCGAACTGACCCGCGACCTGATCCGCAAACCCTCCGTCACCCCCGCCGATGAGGGGGCGATGGACCTGATCGAACGCGTCCTGACCGGCCTCGGCTTCCACTGCCGCCGCCTGAAGTTCGAGAACATCGAAAACCTCTACGCCCGGCGCGGGACGGCCTCGCCCAACCTCTGCTTCGCCGGCCACACCGACGTGGTCCCGACCGGCGCGGCCGAGGCCTGGTCCGCCGGCCCCTTCGAGGCCGAGGTCCGCGACGGCGTCCTCTACGGCCGCGGCGCCGTCGACATGAAGGGCGGCATCGCCGCCTGGATCGCCGCCGTCTCCCGCGTCCTCGCCGAAGGCGACGTCCCCGGCTCGCTCAGCTTCCTCATCACCGGCGACGAGGAAGGCCCTGCCCTGCACGGCACCAAACGGGTGGTCGAGACCCTGATGGCCGAGGGCGAGGTCATCGACGCCTGCGTCGTCGGCGAGCCCTCGTCGCAGCACGCCCTCGGCGACACCATCAAGATCGGCCGCCGCGGCTCGCTCAACACATGGATCACCGTCCACGGCAAACAGGGCCACGTCGCCTATCCCGACCGCGCCGCCAACCCGGCCCCGGTCATGGCCCGGCTGATGGCCCGTCTGGCCGACCACCGGCTCGACGACGGCTATCAGGGCTTCCAGCCGTCGAACCTCGAGATCACCACCATCGACATCGGCAATCCGGCGATGAATATCATCCCGGCGGAGGCGAAGGCGCGGCTCAACATCCGCTTCAACCCGACCCATACCGGCGACGCCCTGATCGCCTGGCTCAACGCCATGGCCGGCGAGGCCCAGGCCGAAAGCGGCCTGCGCATCGAGCTGGAACACCTGTGCTCGGGCGACGCCTTCCTGACCGAGCCGGGCCCCTTCGTCACCGGCGTCCAGGACGCGGTCGAGGCCGCGACCGGCCGCCGCCCCGAGGCCTCGACCACCGGCGGCACCTCCGACGCCCGCTTCATCCGCGCCATGGCTCCGGTGCTGGAACTGGGCCTTGTCGGCCAGACCATGCACCAGATCGACGAGCGCGCCCCGGTGGCCGAGATCGAGGCCCTGACCGAGGTCTACCGCCGCGTGATCCAGACCTTCCTCGCTCGCGCCTGACCCGCCCCGGAAACGGGGGTGACCCGGCGGCCCGGCGGTCCTAACTTCAGCGGGTGAACCTCCGCTCTCCCGCCTTCGCCATCCTGTTTTCGGTCAGCCTGATCGCGGCGGCCGGCAACATGGCCCTGCAGTCGGTGCTGCCGGCCATCGGCCGCGAGTTCCGCCTGTCCGACACCCTTGTGGCCGGCGCCTTCGCCATCTCCGCCCTGATGTGGACCGTGGCCTCGCCCTTCTGGGCCCGGCTGTCGGATCGGCTGGGCCGCAAGAAGGTGATGATGATCGGCCTGGGCGGCTTCATCCTGTCGATGAGCGGCTTCGGCCTCGCCGCCACCTCCGGTCTCGAGCAATGGCTCGGCGCCGGCCTCGCCTTCATCCTGATGGCCGTGGCCCGGTCCATCTACGGCGTCTTCGGCTCGGCCGCTCCGATCGCCTCCCAGGCCTATGTCGCCGACCGCACCACGCCGGAGCAGCGCACCCAGGCCATGTCCCTGCTGGCCTCGGCCCAGGGTCTGGGCACGGTGATCGGCCCGACCTTCGCCCCCCTGCTGGTCCTGCCGATCGTCGGCCTCGCCGGCCCGATGTACGCCTTCGCCCTGTTCGGTGCGGTCGTCCTGCTGGTGGTCTGGCGCCGTCTGCCCAGCGGGGAGGTGACCCGGGTTCCCAGCCCCAGCGGCCGACGCGTCGGCAAGGGCCTGTGGAAGGACCCCCGGGTGCGTGACTTCCTGCTTTACGGCCTGCTCATCACCGGAGCCCAGGCCATCAACATCTCGGTGCTGGGCTTCCACGTCATCGACGTGATCACCCGGCCGGGGGCCGGCCCCGATGAAGCCCTGCCGTTCATCAGCATCGCCATGTTCGCCGGCGCCGCCGCCACCCTGATGGCGCAATGGGGCCTGATTCCGCTGCTGCGCCTGCAGGCGGCCGACCTGATGCGCTGGGGCGCCGCCCTCGCCCTGGCCGGCAATATCCTGACCATCGTGGCTCCCGGCTACTATGGCGTGGTGGTCGGTTACGCCGTGGTCTCGATGGGCGTCGGCTTCGCCCGTCCCGGCTTCACCGCCGGCTCGTCGCTGTCGGTCGGGCCGCACGAGCAGGGCGCCGTGGCCGGACTGATGATGTCGCTGGCGGGGCTCAGCTTCCTCGGCCCTCCGGTCATCGGCGTGGCCCTCTACGAACTCAGCGAGCCGGCGCCCTTCGTCGCCAACGCCGTGTTGCTCGCCGTCGCCACGGCCCTGTGTTTCATCAGCCCCCGCCTCCGCCTCGGCCCGCCGGACCTGCCGGATCGCGACGAGACGCCCTCGCCGGAGACCCCGCCCGCCTCGCAGCCCGGTCCGGAGGGCAATCGCTGACGCCGGATGGCCTTCCCAGCGTCGAAAAGCCGTGTCAGATCGAGGCTATGGAAATCGCCCGTATCGAAAAGCGCATCGGCGTCCGCGCGCCGGCCGACCGCATCTGGGAGATCCTCGCCGAACTACCCGCATGGGATCGCTGGAATCCGGTCGAAACCGCGGTTGAGGGGACGATCGCCTATGGCGGCGCCATCGCCCTGACCGAGACGGTCCCCGGCCTGCCGGAACGACGGGCCGGCGTTCGGGTCGGCGAGTGGCAGCCCCACGCCCAGCTGGTCTGGGCCGAGAAGCGCGGCCTGTGGTTCAGCTCGCTGCGCTATTTCGAGATCGAGCAGCTGGAGCCGGGCAGCTGCATCTTCGCCAACGGCCTCATCTTCTCCGGCCTGCGCGGCGAGATGTATTTCGACCGCCACCGCAAGGCCTTGCGCTCGGCGGTCGAGGCCGTCGCTGAAGGGTTGAAGGCGGTCGCCGAATAGGGCCTCAGCCGCCGCCCATCGTATCCTGGATGCTGATGATCGCCGGCGTCAGGATGACGATGAACAGGACCGGCAGGAAGAACAGGATCATCGGCACGGTCAGCTTGGCGGGGAGGGCGGCGGCCTTCTTTTCGGCCGCCGACAGGCGCATCTCGCGGTTCTCCTTGGCCATGGTGCGCAGGGCCGAGCCCAGCGGCGTGCCGTAGGTTTCGGCCTGGGTCATGGCGGTGGCGACCGACTTGACCCCCGGATGGTTGGTGCGCCTGGCCAGCCCCTCGTAGGCCATGCGACGATCGGGCAGATAGCTCAACTCGGCCGACAGCAGGGTCATCTCCTCCGCCAGGTCGATGGACGAGCCGCCGATCTCCTGGCTGACCTTCTGGATCGCCGCCTCGATCGACATGCCCGCCTCGACGCAGATCAGCAGCAGGTCGAGCGCATCCGGGAACGCCTGCATGATCGAGGTGCGGCGCTTGGCGATCCGGTTGGCGAGGAAGACGTTCGGCGCATAGAAACCCGCCACCGCCGCGAACATGCAGATGGTGACGCGGATCATCACCGACAGGCCGAAGTCGTTCAGGACAAAGACGTAGAAGACCGCGATCGCCAGCATGACGAACGGCATGGAGAAGCGGAAGAAGTAGAAGGTGGTCAGGGGCTTCGGCCCGCGATAGCCGGCCTGCGCCATCTTGTCGGCGACCTTGGGATCCTCCAGCAGGGTGGTCAGGTTCAGCCGGTCGACGACGCGCTTCTTGAAGCCCGCGTCGGTGTGCCGGAGGTTCTGGGGGCCGTTGTGCTGGGCGGCGATCGCCTGGCGCGAGCGACGCTTCAACTCTTCGCGGCGCACCGCCACGGCCTTCATCCGGCCCTCGAGCTTGGCCTCGCCGCCGAGCGAGCCGAGCAGGGTCACCAGGGTGGCGAACACCAGCAGGCCCACGCCGATGCTGAGCAGGTTCTGCAGGTTGGTGAAGAAGCCGACGATGTCCACCCGGCCCTCCTAGAACTTGAACGAGATCATGCGCTTCATCACGAAGACGCCGAGGGCCATCATCAACACCGCGATCAGCAGCATGAACTGCCCGCGCGGATCGGTGAACAGCTTGCCCATATAGGCCGGAGTGGTGATGCTCACGAGGATCATCACCGCCGGCGGCAGGGCGCCGATGATGCCGGCGGAGGCGGTGGCCTCGGACGACAGGGCCTTGATCTTCTCGCCCATCATCTTGCGGGCGCGCAGCACCGTGGACAGGTTGCCCAGGGCCTCCGCCAGGTTGCCGCCGGTCTTCTGCTGAATGCCGATGACGATGGTGAAGAACTTCAGTTCCGGCGTCGGCATGCGCTCGTACATCTTCTCCAGCCCCTGCTGCAGGGTCAGGCCCACCCCGAGGCCCTCGACCAGCGTCTGGAACTCTCCGCCCAGCGGAGCCGGACTCTCCCGGGCGATGATCTTGAAGCAGTCGTGCACCGGCAGGCCCGACTTGATGCCCCGGACGATGACGTCGACGGCGTCAGCGAAGTGACTGCTGAACTTCTTGCGCCGGCTGTTGCCGAGGAAGCCGACCGCCCAGCGCGGCAGGCCGAGACCGAAGATCACCGCCGAGCCCAGGGCGATGAGGACGTTGGGAATGAACAACAGCGGCGCCAGGAAGGCGATCACGCCGAGGACCGCGCTGATGATCCAGAAGGTCCTGACGGACGTCGACAGGCCGGCCTGCTTGAGCTTGGCGGTCAGGCTGACGCGCGCCTTGCGCTGGGCCCGCTCAGACTCCTGCAGCTGCTGCATGATCTGCTTGCGACGCGCTTCGGGCGTATTGGCGGCGGCCGCCTTGCGGGCGGCGGCCATGTTCTGTTTCGGTCCGCCGAAGCTCTGGGCCCGCTTGACCGCGACATCCGTGGAATCGCCGCCCCCGACGAAGGCCCAGCCGAGGCCGCCGATGGTGATGAAGGCCAGGACGGCGGCGAGGATCGGCAGCACCCGCCTACTCCGCCGCGTCGAGGGCTTCGGCCAGCTCGCGCTCGAGGCCGTAGTAGCGGGCGCGGTCCCAGAAACGGGGGCGGGCGATGCCGGTCGAGCGGTGGCGGCCGATGATCTTGCCGTTCTGGTCCTCGCCGGTGATCTCGTAGACGAACAGGTCCTGGGTGACGATGACGTCGCCTTCCAGCCCGACCACCTCGGTGATGTGGGTGATGCGGCGCGAGCCGTCGCGCAGGCGGGCCGCCTGGA
>CAZGPS010000138.1:0-7015 GCA_964527675.1 uncultured Brevundimonas sp.
AAGTCGGCGCCGCCATCGAGTTCAACGCCGAGACCGACTTCGTCGCCCGCAACGAGCTGTTCCAGAACGCCGCCCGGACCTTCGCCCAGCACGGCCTCGATCACGCCTCTGTCGAGGGCCTGCACGGCGCCGAACTGGAAGCCGGCAAGACGGTCCAGGACGAAGTGACCCAGCTGATCGCCACCGTCGGCGAGAACATGCAGCTGCGCCGCGCCGCCCGCCTGTCGGTCGACGAGGGCGTCGTCGCCTCCTACGTCCACAACGCCGTCTCGCCGGGCCTCGGCCGCATCGGCGTGCTGGTCGCCCTGCACGGCGGCGGCGACAAGGCCGCCCTGCGCGAACTGGGCCGCAAGATCGCCATGCACGTGGCCGCGACCGCTCCGCTGTCGCTGAACACGGACGATCTGGACCCCGCCGCGATCGAGAAGGAACGTCAGGTCCTGACCGAAAAGGCCAAGGAAGAAGGCAAGCCGGAAGCCATGATCGCCAAGATCGTGGAAGGCCAGATCAACAAGTTCCAGAAGGACGTCGTGCTGATCAAACAGCCCTTCGTCATGAACCCCGACGTGACCATCGAACAGCTGGTCGCTGACACGGGCAAGGAACTGGGCTTCCCCGGCCTGCACCTCGCCGGCTTCGTCCGCCTCGCCCTCGGCGAAGGCGTCGAAAAGGTCGAGGGTCCCGACTTCGCTGCCGAAGTCGCCTCGATGACCGGCGGCCAGTAAGGCTTTCATCCCGCACAGGGACGGACAGAATGGGGGTCGGCGACTCGGGTCGCCGGCCCCTTTTCCTTGACCGTGAGGACAGCGCCATGCCCGGGGATGATCTGGACCCTGACGAGGACGGCGGCGGCTACGATTTCGACGACTGGTCCCGGCTGAAGCCCTTCAATGCGGCGGTGGCTGTGCTTGAGGACGTCCAGGCGAAGCGGGCGGTCTTCGCCCTCGCCGACACCGACGATCCGCGGATCATCCCGATGGACCTGCCGCAGCCGGTGATCTGGTGGGAGGCGGACGGCGAACAGGCGGCGGTCGCCGTCCAGGCCGAGAGCCATCTGGGGCCCGACGGCGAGGAGATGGAGGTTCTCGGCCTGATCCTGCCGGACGGCGGCGGCGCGGTGGCCCTGCTGGAGGATGTCGATCTGGTCGACGACACCGATCCCGTCTGGCGCAAGCTGGTTTCGGAAGCGATCCATCCGGACGCGGCCACAGATTGAAGAGTCCGCCCACTGAAGCAGCCCGGACGTTGATCTCCCTTTGCACTGCACCGCTTGATGGCGTCATATCGCGCCTTCAACGATTCAGGGGATCATCCATGCGTCTGGCCGCCTTGTTGTCCGCGACCGCCATCGTCTTCGCCATGCCCGTCGCCGCCCAGGAGGTGGATCGGGCCGCGATCAACCGCATCATCGATCAGGGCTTCAATCACAGCGAGGTCATGCAGACCGCCGCCCACCTGACCGATCGCATCGGGGGCCGCATGACCAATTCGCCGCAGATGCGCGAGGCCGAGGCCTGGACCCAGCAGCGCTTCCGCGACTGGGGCCTGTCCAACGTCCGCGCCGAAGGCTTCGAGTTCGGTCGCGGCTGGTCGATCGTCCGCTCCAGCGCCCGCATGACCGCGCCGCGCCCGATCGACCTGCGCGCCATCCCGGTCGCCTGGACCCCCGGCACCGACGGCGTGATCAGCGGCGACATCGTCGTCGCCCCGCTCGCCACCCCCGGCGACTTCGAGCAATGGCGCGGCAAGCTGCGCGGCAAGATCGTCCTGATCACCAAGCCCGACAGCGGCTCCGAGCCGACCGAGCCGGCCTTCAAACGCTGGACCGACGACGAGCTCGCCAATCGCAACACCTACGTCCTGCCGCGCACCGACCCGGACGCCGCCGAGCGCGCCGCCCGTTCGGGCCGCGCCGACTTCGCCGCCCGCATGGACGCCTTCCTCGCTGAGGAGGGCGCCATCGCCTGGGTGCGGATGTCCTACCGGGATGGGGGGCTCCTGCATGGCGCCGGCTACACCTACCAGGTCGGCGCCACCCCGACCGTCCCGGGCATGGAGCTCGCCGCCGAGGACTATCGCCGCCTCGCCCGCCTGACCCGCACCGATACGCCGCCGAGACTGGAGTTGATGAGCGAGGTCCGCTTCCACGACGACGACGTCAACGCCTACAACATCCTCGCCGACATTCCCGGAACCGGCCGCTCGGGCGAATACGTCATGGCCGGCGCCCACCTCGACAGCTGGGTGGCCTCCGACGGGGCCGTCGACAACGCCGCCGGCAGCGCCGTGGTGCTGGAGGCCGCGCGTATCCTCAAGGCCATGAATGTCCGCCCCAAACGTACCATCCGATTCGCCCTGTGGAGCGGGGAAGAGCAGGGCATCCTCGGCTCGCTGGCCTGGGTCGACCGCCACCTGGCGACCCGCGCGCCGCTCAGCGACCCGGCCCTCGCCGCCCTGCCGGACAGCCAGACCTGGCGCGCCCGCTGGCCGATCCAGCCGCGCGAGGGCTACAGCGACCTCGTCGCCTACTTCAACCTCGACAACGGCTCGGGCAAGATCCGCGGCATCAACGCCGAGGGCAACATCGCCGCCGCCCCGGTGTTCCAGGACTGGCTGGCCCCGTTCGAAAGCATGGGGGCCTCGACGGTCTCGCTGCGCAACGCGGGCGGCACCGACCACGTCTATATGCAGACCGTAGGCGTGCCCGGTTACCAGTTCATCCAGGACCCGCTCGATTACGGCAGCCGGCTGCACCACACCTCGATCGACAGCTACGACCACCTGCGCCCCGACGACCTGCGTCAGGCGGCGGTGATCCTCGCCAGCATTCTCCTCAGCGCCGCCAACAGCGACGAGCCCCTGCCGCGTATGCCGCTGCCGACCCGACCGACGGCCAGCGATCCGTTCGCCTGGTGATCCGGTCCTGACGGGGCGTCCGCCGGCCGGCCCTCCTGCGGCAGCCGCCGTTCAGGCGGGTCGCCACAAGGCCTAGTGACCCTTGCGGTCCGTGATCTTGCCAAAGGTCCGGTCCAGCGCGGTCGTCACCTTGGTCAGCGCCCCCGAGGCGGCCTGGTCGATCGAGGCCGCCTGTTCCGTGACGGAAATGGGATCACGGCCGGCGGGCCGGACCTCGATCACGCAGCGCTTGTCGTCGCCGCCGCGACGATCCCCGTTCTCGTCGCCGACATGGACCTCGACGCGGGTCAATCGTTCGCTGAAGCGTGACAGCCGCGTCCTGACGGTCTCTTCCAGCTGCTGCGTCAGGGCCTCACGGCCGCTGACATTGTTCGAAGTATTGATCTGGACGTCCAAATTATCTCTCCTGAATGGGGTGGGGTCGACGGTTCAGCGAACCTTGCGCGACCGCTCCAGCACCGGCTTCTGGCCCTCGGCATGCAGGGCGCCCGACACGGCGATGCCGGTGTTGGGCAGGTCGGCCATGCCTTCATGCGCGGTTCTCTCGGTCGCCGGATGATGCGGCTCGGCTGCGGCGTTCTTCAACTCCATCGCCTTGGCCGCCGGCGCCTCCTGGGCCGCCGGGCCCGTGTTCCTGTCCTGATCCGCCATCTGCTCTCCTCCGGGTGACACCCAAGGCTAACCGGCCCGGTCCGGGGAGGTTGCGGGTCTGCGGCGACGTGTCCGGCCTTCGGAGCCGGCGCCCGGCGCCCGGCAACGCGACGAAGGACCGGCTTCTCGCGCGCGGGGAGACCGGCTAAGGCATTCCCATGATCGGCAAACTCAACCATGTCGGCGTCGCCACGCCGTCCATCGAGGCCAGCGTCGCAATGTACCGCGACCTGCTCGGCGCGACGAAGGCGCACGCGCCGTTCGACCTGCCGGCGCAGGGCGTCCGCGTCTGTTTCATTGACCTGCCCAACGCCCAGATCGAGCTGATCGAGCCGCTGGGCGACGACAGCCCCATTCACGGCTTCCTTGCGAAAAACCCCAAGGGCGGCCAGCATCACGTCTGTTTCGAGGTCGAGGATATTCTGCTGGCGCGTGACGCGCTCCGGGCCAGGGGCGCGACCATCCTCGGCACGGGTGAACCGCGCATCGGCGCCCACGGCACGCCCATCCTCTTCGTCCATCCGAAGGACATGGGTGGCGTGCTGGTCGAACTGATGGAAACGCCCAGAGACGGAGCCCACTGACATGCCGATCGGTCCCTTCACCATGGTGGCGATCTACATCGTCTGCTGGTGGGTCGTGCTCTTCTCCATCCTGCCGCTCGGCATGAACCAGGCGGATCAGGAGCAGCCGACTGACGGGGCCCAGTGGGGCGCGCCGGTCAAGCCGCAGCTCAAACGCAAATTCATCACCACCAGCTGGGTTTCGCTGATCGTCTGGGCCGTGGTCATGGCCCTCGTCTTCACCGGCTGGATGCCCTTGCCCGACCTCGCCCCGCCGGGCGGGAGCTGAGCGGATGACCGACCGCCTTTTCGTACTCAACCCCGGCTGGACCGACGACCTCGGGGGCCCGTGGTACTGCCCCGCCGGCGCCGTGATCGAGGGGGTGCTGGCCTTCCATCCCGACCTGACGACCCAGCTGGCGATCACCCGGCTGGACGCCGCGCGTCCGCGCCCACCGGTCATCGATCTGGTCGGCGAGGACCATCAGGGCTGCCCGATCCTGGTGCTCGACGACCTCTTCGACTGGCCGGACGCCCAGACAAGCGAAGCCACCGGCCGCCGCTTCCTGCAGGACGAGGCGATCATCCCCTATCTCGTCGCCCGCTACGGCATCGCGCGGCCGCATCCCTAGGGGAGTGGTTAGTGGTGAGTGGTTGGTGAGCGCCGCATCCCTGCCGGCGGAAGGGCGGCGCTGCCGGTGCGGCCTCCCCGGCGGTGGCCAGCCACCAACCACTAGCCACTGGCCACTTGCCTGCCACTAACCGCCAACCACTCACCACTCGGCCTAGCTTTCGCCCCGTCCTCCCGGCTAAAGCACGTGTCCCACGTCTCCATGCCGGATTCCGCCCATGCGCCTGTCGCGCTACTTCCTCCCCACCCTGAAAGAGGCGCCCTCGGACGCCCAGATCGTCTCGCACCAGCTGATGCTGCGCGCCGGTCTGATCAAGCAGGAGGCGGCCGGCATCTACGCCTGGCTGCCGCTGGGCCTGCGGGTGCTGAGGAAGATCGAGCAGATCGTGCGCGAGGAGCAGGTCAGGGCCGGGGCCGTCGAACTGCTGATGCCGACCCTGCAGCTCGCCGACCTGTGGCGCGAGTCCGGCCGCTATGACGCCTACGGCCCCGAGATGCTGCGCATCACCGACCGGCACGAGCGCGAGCTGCTGTACGGCCCGACCAACGAGGAGATGATCACCGACATCTTCCGCGGCTATGTGAAGAGCTACAAGGCGCTGCCGCTCAACCTCTTCCACATCCAGTGGAAATTCCGCGACGAGCGCCGCCCGCGCTTCGGCGTCATGCGCGGCCGCGAGTTCCTGATGAAGGACGCCTACAGCTTCGACATCGACGAGGCCGCCGCGCGCAAATCCTACAACCGGATGTTCGTGGCCTACCTCAACACCTTCGCCCGCATGGGGCTGAAGGCCGTGCCCATGCGCGCCGACACCGGCCCGATCGGCGGTGATCTGAGCCATGAGTTCATCGTCCTCGCCGACACCGGCGAGAGCGCCGTCTTCTGCGATCGCAAGCTGGTCGAAATGCCGGTCCCCGGCGGCGACGTCGACTGGGATGACCTTCAATCAATCGTTGATCAGCGAACCGCGCTCTACGCCGCGACCGAGGAAATGCACGACGCCGCCGCCTTCGAGAGCCAGACGCCCGAGGCCGACCGCCTCTCGGCCCGCGGCATCGAGGTCGGCCACATCTTCTACTTCGGCGCCAAATACTCCGCCCCGATGAAGGCCAGGGTCGCCGGTCCTGACGGCAAGGACACGGAGGTCCACATGGGCTCCTACGGCGTCGGCGTGTCGCGCCTGCTGGGCGCCATCATCGAAGCCGGCCACGACGACGCCGGCATCATCTGGCCCGACGCCGTCGCCCCCTTCGACGTCGTCGTCATCAACCTTCGCGTCGGCGACGAAGCCGTCTGCGCCGCCTGCGAGAACGCCGTCGCCAGACTGGAAGCCGCCGGCAAGGACGTCCTCTATGACGACACCGACGAGCGTCCCGGCGGCAAATTCGCCACCGCCGACCTGATCGGCATTCCGTGGCAGCTGACCATCGGGCCCAAGGGCCTCGCCGACGGCGTCGTCGAGCTCAAGCGTCGCGCCACCGGCGAAAAGGTCTCCGTGCCGCTCGACGAGGCCATGGCGAGGCTGACCGCATGACGGACGCGACCGGGGCCGTCAGGCCGACCAAACCCGCCGGACCCTTCTCCGCCTGGGAGTTCGGCCTCGCCCTGCGCTATCTGCGGGCGCGGCGGCGCGAGGGCGGCATCGCCCTGATCGCCATCATCTCCTATGTCGCCATCGCCCTGGCGGTGATGGCCCTGATCGTCGTCATGAGCATCATGGCCGGCTTCAGGAACGAGCTGCTGGACCGCATGCTGTCGTTCAACGGCCATATGTACGTCCAGGGCCAGGTGCTCAACGATCCGTCCCGCGACGCCACGGTGGCGCGCATCGCCGCCGTCCCCGGCGTGGCCAGCGTCACCCCCCTGGTCGAGAGCCAGAGCATCGTCCGCGCCGCCGGCGTCACCACCGGTGCCATGGTCCGCGGCATCCGCCCGCAGGATCTCGGCTCCATGGCCTACGTCAACGACAGCCTGACGCCAGAGGCGCGCCGCAGCTTCGGCCAGGGCGCCTGGGGCGGCGACAACATCCTGATCGGCAAGGCCCTGGCCGAAGGCATGGGTCTGCGCGTCGGCGACCCCATCACCCTCTATTCCCCGACCGGCGCCGACAGCGCCCTGGGCAATCTCGGCGGGCTGGAGAAGACCTATCGCGTCGGCGGCCTGTTCACCTCGGGCGCCGCCGACTTCGACCGCGCCTACATCTTCATGCCGCTGGAGCAGGCCCAGCTGTTCTTCGCCAAGGAAGGCGTCTGG
>CAZGPS010000139.1:0-6963 GCA_964527675.1 uncultured Brevundimonas sp.
AGGGCGTTGAACAGGGTGGACTTGCCGACGTTGGGCAGGCCGACGATCGCGACTTTCAGGGCCATGGGGGCGGGGTTTTCCTAGGTGAGCGCGAGCCTTTAGCGGGTCGCAGCCGATTTGTCAGGCTCCGGCGGGCGTCGCCTTCAGCGCGACGGCGGGGCGGCGTCCGGGCGGGTCGGCTGACCGACCCTGGCGATTACCTCGACCGGCGGCGCCTCGGCGAAGGCCAGGGTCAGGGGAACGGTGTCGCCCGCCCTCAAGGGGTCAGCCACGGCCAACAGCATGATGTGATTGCCGCCCGGCTTCAGCTCGACCGCCTCGCCCGCGGGAAGGGGCAGACCGTCCCTGAGCTCCCGCATCATCATCATATTGCTCTCGATCCGGCTCTCATGGATCTGGACCCGGCCAGCGACGGGCGTGGACGCCCCGACGAGCCGGTCGTCAGCCCCCGCGGTGAGCGTCAGATAGCAGCCGGTGGTCTGACGGCCGACGGGCGTCGGGCGGCACAGCGCCTCCGAGACCTGGACGGCGACCGTGGCGTCGGAGGACGCCTTCTCTCCGGAGGTGCAGGCCGCGAGGCCGGCGGCGATGGCAAGCAGGGCGATAGGGAGGGAGGCGCGGGCCATCTTGTGTCTTTCAAGGGATCGCGGCGGTCTATCGCCCGTGCCCGGCGGCCGCAAGGCGGCGGCCTGTCGCGCCGTCATCCTTCGCCGCGGGCGGCCTGGCGGGGGCTGAATTTCGGCGCCGGGGCCAGCCGCATGACCTCGGCCTGGTACCGGTCGTCGTCACCGGCCAGTGCGAAGGGCAGGGCGTCAGCGACAGCGGTCAGCATCGGTTCGAGCCACGGCTGATCGGCCTTGTGGAAATCGCTTAGGACATAGCCATGGACCAGTTGAGGCTCGCCCGGGTGGCCGATACCCATCCGCGCGCGGCGGAAGTCGGCGCCAAGTTGGCTGATCAGGGAGCGCACGCCGTTCTGACCGGCCGCGCCGCCGCCGCTCTTCATGCGGAAACGCCCGGGCGCGAGGTCGATCTCGTCGTGAAAGACAATGACCTCCGACGGCTGGACCTTGTAGAAGCGCGCGGCCTCGGCCACGGCCCGGCCGCTCTCGTTCATGAAGGTCTGGGGCTTCATAAGCAGGACTTTGATCCTCCCTGCCGCGGTCTCGATCTCGCCCTCGCGGATCACGGCCTGGAATTTCGCCCGTTCCGGTCCGAACGACCAGCGCCGCGCGATCTCATCGACGGCCATGAAGCCGATGTTGTGGCGGTTGCCCTGATATCTGGGGCCTGGATTGCCGAGGCCGGCGAGGATGATCATGGAATCGGGTCCGGACATGGAAACGGCCCCGTCCGTCGCCGGATGGGGCCGTTCCAGTAGCAGCTTGTCAGCAGGCGATCAGCCCTCGGATTTGTCGTCCGCGGCTTCGGCCTCGGCGGTCGCGGCCTGTTCGGTCGCTTCGACTTCGGCGGCCTCGGCGGCGACTTCGGCGTCCTGGGCTTCATCAGCGGCGGCCGAGATGGCGGCCGAAGAGGTCTTGATCGAGGCGATCACGAAGTCCCGGTCGGTGATGGTCGGCTCGACGTCCTTGGTGCCCTTCAGGTCGGTCCAGCGGATGGTGTCGCCCAGCTTGTGGCCGGCCAGGTCGACGATCAGGTCTTCCGGGATGTGGTCGGCGCGGACTTTCACCTCGACCGAGTGACGGACGATTTCCAGCGAGCCGCCCTGGCGGAAGGCTTCGCACTGGTCCTGGTTGATGAAGTGAACCGGGATGTCGATCTTGATCGTCTGCTTGGCGTCGACGCGCATCAGGTCGAAGTGCAGCGGACGGTCCGACACCGGATCGAACTGGACGTCGCGGGCGATGACCGGCTGGGTCTCGTCGCCGTACTTCAGGGTCACCAGATGGCCCAGCAGCTTGCCGGTGTAGAGCGACTTGCGGAAGTCGCGCTCGTTCACCGAAATCGCCACGGGGGCCTTGTCGCCGCCGTACAGCACGCCGGGAACCATGCCCGCACGACGCGCAGCGCGGGCGCCGCCAGTGCCGACGCCGTCACGGACATCAACGTTCAGAATGATCTCGGCCATCTGGCTCGCCTCAACAAACAGAAACGCCGCGCTGCGTAATCGCCCGCGCGGCGGGGTTCAAACCCTCGAATTCAAGAGCGCGGGCTATTACACGCAGACGCCGTGCGACGCAACCGTCTGGGCGCGGGATCGCGCCCGCCGGTCAGCCTTCGCCGTTCAGGGCGGCTGTCGCCGAGGCTGAAGCCGCCGCGGCGTCGGCCGCGACCGGCGTCTGGACCGCTTCTGGCGAGCCGCCCGCAACTTCGGTGGGAGAGACGGCCAGGGGGGCGGTCTTGATGTTCTGCGAAGTACAGGTGGCCAGATCCCTCGCCACATGCCGGCCGACGCAGAAGATGTCCTCGTAGCTCGGGCGCGAGGCGGCCAGGCACTGGAACAGCATCAGCTTGGACATATTGAAGCAGAATTCGCTGTTCTGCTCGACCGTCAGCGCTTCGGTGTTGGCGCGGGCGTCCTCTCCGCCAGCCCCCAGAGCCGCCAGGGCGGCCAGGGCCAACGAACGCACCACAGCCGGCGTATAGGGCGCGCCCGAGCGGGACGGCGTCACGGTCAGGCCGGAGCCGGCGTGGGCGGCCGTGAACAACCGGGCCGATTCCTCGGCCGACGGCAGCATCTGAACGGCGGACAGCGCCTTGGCGCCTTGCAGGCGGACGTCGCGGTCCGCGACAGGAACCGTCGCCCAGCGACGGCGGGGGTCGCCCCGGCCCTGGATCGTGTAGGCGTCCTCCTCCACGGCGTCGGCGATCGTCAGCATGGTGGCCGCGTCGCGGCCGATGGCGTCGACAATCAGGCCGGCGGCGGCATCGGCGCCGGGAAGCGTGGCGGCATAGGCCGGATCGGCGATGATTCGCGCCACCATCTCCCGGCGGATCGTCGGATCGACGGCGAAGGTCCGGACGCCCTGGACGAACTCGGGCGATTGCAGCGCCAGGATCGAACCATAGGCGATCATGCCGCGCGACAACTGGGCCGGTTCATAGGACGCGCCCTTGCGGATCGCCGCCTGGATCGCCTCCGCGCTCGAGAAGCTGGCTTCGATAGTGGCGGCCTCGCGCATAAAGGCCACATACATCGAGGCGGCCTGGGCCACGCCCTCGTTCAGGGTGACGGCGGGCGGCGGCGGCGGCGGCGGCGGCGCGGGCTCGGGTTCCGGCTCTGGCGTGGCGCAAGCTGCGAGAACCGACAGGGCGGCGATGGCGGCGGCCAACGACAGCCCCCGATGAAAGCGAGCCTCAAGCATACGAATATTCCCCAACTCGACGCGGCGTTCCCGTCAGGCGCCGGAACCTTGAAGGCCCTTATAACGCGACCGAATCGGTTCTCCGAGCGTTAATCACAGCTTGGCCGCAGTCGGGTCCTTATCTGCCGCCCGGGTCCTCCAGTGGCTGGCCGGGCTGGGAATTCAGTCTTTCGGTCAAGGAAGGCTCGCGTTCCGGAGGGCCGGCGGGCGTCTGAACTGGCGCAATCGTGATCGGGGTCGGAACGGCGGCTGGCGGCGCGATGATGATGGGCTGCACGGCAGGTTCGACCGCAGAGCCGTCAGATACCGTGACGAGGGGCGGCGCGATCGGTGCACCACGCGAACAGGTGGCCAGGTAACGGACGATGTGACGTCCCAGGCAGAACATATCCTCGTAGTTGGGGCGCGAGGCCGCCAGGCACTGGAACAGATTCAGCTTCGACATGGTGAGGCAGCCGTGGCTGACCCGGTCGAACTGAAGGGCGTCGGTGTTGGCGCGCGCATTCTCTCCAGCGTAGCCGAGGGAGGCGAGAGCCGCGAGGGCGAGGGCGTTGACCACCGCCGGCGGGTAGGGCGGTTTGCGCGGCGCGCCGCTGACGGCCAATGCGCCGCCGCCGCTATGGGCGGCCGCGAACAGGCGTGACGTCTCTTCGGTCGAGGGTTGAACAATCTCGGCCGAGCGGGCCTTGGCGGCTTCCAGCCGGCCGACGCGGTCGCTGACCTCGGAGATGGCCCAGGAGCGCCGCGGGTCGTAGCGGGCCTGGACCGCATAGGCGTCGTTCTCGATTGAGCTCGCCGCGCTGTTGAGGGCGCTGATATCCGCTCCCAGTGTCGACATCACCAGTCCGGCCGCCGCCTCCGCTCCGGGCAGGTTCGAGGCGTAGGCGGGGTTGGCGACGATGTCCGCGACAAGCTTTTCGCGGGTAGCGCGGTCATCGGCCATCGACCGGACGCCGGCAACGAAGTCCGGCGACTGCAGAGCCAGGATTGAGGCGTAGGCCACGAGTCCGCGGGAAATCTGATCCGGGTCATAGGACGCGCCCCGGCGAAGGGCGGCCTGTATTTGTTCCGGGCTGGTGAATCCGCCTTCGATCGCGGCCATATCCCGGCTGAACGCCATATAGACGGCCGCCGCCTGGACGACGCTCTGGTTCAAGTTGATCGGCGGCGGCGACCGCGCGGCGATCACAGCCGCTTCATAGGCGACTCGAGCGGCCTCTTTCTCCGCTTCGGTTGGGCCCGTGGCGCAGCCGGCAACAAGGGCTGCAGCAAGGGCGACCACAGAAAGGCTGCCGTGCGGAAAAACCGGACGCATCAGGACTCCTCGGATGACCGACGCCCAACAGCGCCCACTCTGAGGGCGCAAATGGGGCGAACGGTGATCGGGTTCCGGACTTAGTCGAACAGTTTGGAGACGGATTCCTCGTTGGCGATCCGGCGGATGGCCTCTCCGATCAGCGGAGCGACGGCCACGCGGCGAATCTTGCCGCACGCCAGAACTTCATGAGGTTGCTCGATGGAGTCGGTGATGACCAGCTCCTTCAACGGTCCGTCGGCGACGCGTTGCACTGCCGGGCCCGAGAGAACGCCATGGCTGATATAGGCCGACACCTCGGTTGCGCCCTTGTCGATCAGGGCCTTGGCGGCGTTCACCAGAGTGCCGCCGGAATCGACGATGTCGTCAAACAGGATGCAACGCCGGCCTTCGACGTCGCCGATAATGTTCATCACCTCGCTCTCGCCCGCCTTGGGCCGGCGCTTGTCGACAATGGCGAGGTCCGCGTCGAGGCGGCTGGCCAGGGATCGCGCCCGGACCACGCCGCCGACATCGGGAGAAACGATCATCAAGTCGTCCCCCAGCGCATAGTGTTGCCGGATATCCTGGGCCAGCACGGGCGTGGCGACCAGGTTGTCCGTAGGGATGTCGAAGAAGCCCTGAATCTGTCCGGCGTGCAGATCCATGGTCAGGACGCGGTCCGCCCCCGCCCGGGTGATCAGATTGGCCACCAGCTTGGCCGAGATGGGGGTGCGGCCGCCGGTCTTTCGGTCCTGCCGGGCGTAGCCGAAATAGGGCATGACCGCGGTGATCCGCCTCGCCGAGGCCCGCACGAGGGCGTCGGTGATGATCAGCAATTCCATCAGATTGTCGTTGGCGGGATAGCTGGTGGACTGAATGACGAAAACGTCCTCGCCCCGGACGTTCTCCTCGATCACCGCAAACACTTCGTTGTCGGCGAATCGCTTCACCTGCGCCTTGGTCAGAGGCATATCGAGGTGAGCCGCGATGGCCTGTGAGAGCGTCCGGTTGGAGTTGCCAGAAAGCAGCTTCATGTCCGGTCATCCTTTCGCCGTCATCGCCCGGCTCACAATGCCGCCGTCGCGCTGGCGCGCTACATATCAGGGGACGGCTCAGCCACAAGGCGCGGCGAGTCATTTAGGCAACTTCTTCCCGCATTGGCGCGGGGTTGTCGGCTGGTGTAGAGATCGCGTCTCGTTTTTCGGGGGCGCCGACGGGTCGATGCCCGCCGGCCCGTTATGTTGAGGTCGTCCTTGCCTGCTTCGAAGTTCCGCACCGGCCTGATCCTCTCGGCCGTGGCCGTGTCGGCCCTGACGATTTCGGCTTGCGCCGGCCGCGACCGGCCTCGCCTGGCCTATGAGGAGCGCCCGGTCGAGGCGCTGTACAACACGGGCTACCAGCGACTGGAGAGCCGGCGTTGGAGCGACGCCATCGACTACTTCCAGGAGGTCGAGCGCCAGCATCCGTATTCGGAATGGTCACGTCGCGCGATCCTGATGCAGATTTACGCCTACTATCAAGGCAGCGACTACATCGAGGCGATCGCGGCGGCTGACCGGTTCATCCAACTGTTCCCCGGCAATCCGAGCGCGCCTTACGCCTTCTATATGAAGGCGCTGTCCAATTTCGAGCAGATCACCGATGTGGGCCGGGACCAGGGCTACGCCCAGGCGGCCCTGGACGGCCTGAAGGATGTGCAGCGCCGCTATCCGGGCACGCCCTACGCCATCGACGCCACGGTCAAGATCGACATGGTCAATGACCAATTGGCCGGCAAGGAAATGGAAATCGGGCGCTACTACCAACGCGCCGGTCAGCCGCTGGCCGCGTTGAACCGCTACAAGTCCGTCATCGAGAACGAAGCCTTCCAGCGCACCTCGCATACGCCCGAGGCGCTTTACCGGCTGGTCGAGGTCAATCTGGTGCTCGGTCTCAAGGATGAGGCGACCCGCAACGGGGCCGTCCTGGGTTTCAACTATCCGGGCAGTCCCTGGTACGCCGAGGCCTACGCCCTGCTGACTGAAGAAGGCCGCCGACCCGACGTCGCCCCCGAGGGGCAGCGGGAAAGCTGGCTGCGCCGGATCATTCCCGGCTGACGTTTCCGGTATGTTCCGCTACCGTCGGGGTTTACCCGGGGTGCGAAAGGCCAGCATTCTCCGGCGTCGCCAGAGAGATCGATTCGCTTTGCCTCATCCTGATCCCTGCGCCTTCGGTCCCGTGACCCTCGACCGGGCTCGCCCATGCTGACCGCGCTTTCCATTCGCGACATCGTGCTGGTCGACGCGCTCGACCTCGAGGTCGAGTCCGGACTGACCGTGCTGACCGGCGAGACCGGGGCCG
>CAZGPS010000140.1:0-6942 GCA_964527675.1 uncultured Brevundimonas sp.
CGTTATAGTCGATCACCCGTTTGACGGGGACGAGTACCTTCATTGCGCTGTCCATGAGATGGCCGGAATGTTCGGGCAGGGAATGGAACGCCTGTCCCGGCCTGTCAACGTAACGCCGCGTCAACGGGCCGCGGATCAACACTGGAATTCACCGATGCATCGCCTGCTGACCATGAAGCGACTGAGCGTGCTGTTCCTCGCGACCTTCGCCGTGCTGCTGGGCGGGATGTTCGCCTATCAGGCCCTGGTGGTGGCGCCGGCGGACCGCTGCGAGGCCGGCGGCGGCTGGTGGGACGCGGAGGGCGAGGTGTGCGCCCGGCCGATCGCCATCGCCGAGAAGATCGAAGAGTTGAAGGGCATGACCCGGGCAGAGGCCTCGGACGCCCGTATCCGCGAGCTTGTCGCGCTGGAGGATCGCATGGCTGCGGCCCGGGCGACGCGGGACGCGGAGGTGAACCGCCAGCGCGCGGCGCTGGCGGCGCAGTAGGGCTCTAGCGGGTCGCGCCGGGAACCCATTTGACGTCGTCGGCGCCGTTGGCGTTGGCGCGGCGGGCGGCGACGAACAGGTGGTCGGACAGGCGGTTCAGATAGCGGATGGCCACGGGCGAAATGTCGCGCCCCGCTTCATGGGCCCGGACCGCGTCCCGCTCGGCCCGGCGACAGACGGTGCGGGCCAGATGCAGATGGGCCGACAGGGGCGAGCCGCCGGGCAGGATGAAGCTGTCGAGCGCCTTGAGGCTCTCGTTCATCCAGTCGATTTCCTGCTCCAGCCGTTCGACCTGGCTGTCGAGAACCCGCAGGGCCTCCCATTTCGGCGGCGGGTCGTGCGGCGTGGCCAGATCGGCGCCGAGGTCGAACAGCTCGTTCTGGATCCGGGCCAGCATGGCGTCGATGCGGTCGTTCTGGCCCGAGTGCAGCCGGGCCAGGCCGAGCACGCCGTTCAGCTCGTCGACCGAGCCATAGGCCTCGACCCGCGGGTCGGTCTTGGACACGGTCGCGCCGGAGGCCAGCCGGGTTTCGCCGCCGTCGCCGGTCTTTGTATAGATGCGGTTGAGGACGACCATGGGCTCAGGCTCCGTGCGTGGACTTCCACCACATGGCGACGAGCAGCAGGACGATGGCCAGGGCCTGAAGCGCGACCCGGAGCCGCATGAGCTTGTTGGATCGTGAGCGCGCCTCGGGCCCGGTCTGGTAGAGCGAGCGGACGCCGAAGCCGAGGGTGATGGCCACGGCGGCGATGGCGAGGACGATCAGGATGTCGAATACGGTTCCCATGACGGGGTTCTAGGCCCGCCGCGGGCGCAGCGCCAGCCGCCGCCATAACTGAAAATGCGACACGTTCGCACAATTCACTTGCAAGTCATTCGCACATTCTGTTGAGAGGCGTTCGCAAATCACGGGGGCCTGCTCATGCGCATCATTCATCGTCTGCCGACTCTGGTTTCGGTCGCGGCGCTGTTGCTGGCCGCCGGACCGGCCCTTGGAAAGGACGATCCCACCGGAACCGCGGACCCGTCGGTCCGGGTGGACGATGTGGTCGTCACCGCGGCGGGCTATGAGCAGAAGCTGGTCGACGCCCCCGCCAGCATCAGCATCATCACCGTCGAGGAGCTGCGGGCCCGGCCGTACATGACCCTGCTGGACGCCGTGCGCGACCTCGAGGGCGTCGATATCGGCGAGACGCGCGACAAGACCGGCCAGGGCACGATCTCGATGCGCGGCATGGGATCGGACTACACCCTGATCCTGATCAACGGCCGTCGCCAGAACAACCACGGCGACATCTATCCGAACAATTTCGGCGGCAATCAATTCAACCACATCCCACCGCTGGACTCGATCGAGCGGATTGAGGTCATCCGCGGCCCTGCCTCGACCCTGTACGGCGCCGACGCCATGGGCGGGGTGATCAACATCATCACCAAACGCACCCTGGACCGCTGGAGCGGATCGCTGACCACGGCGCGGACCTTCGAGACCAATGACGAATATGGCGACGACACCACGGTGGATGTCTACGCCAACGGGCCGATCATCCCCGGCCTGCTGAACCTCGGCGTGCGCGGCAGCCGCTACAATCGCGACGCCTCGAATCCGGTCTATGACACGGTCACCGATCCGGCGGGCTTCGAGCATGTGCGGTCGCTGGGCTTCGGCGGCGGCGGCAAGACGGTGGACAATGAGAACGTGTCGGCCGGCGCCAGCCTGACCTTCACGCCGACGGCGACCCAGACGCTGACGCTGGATTACGACACCTCGCGGCAGGAGTATAACAACGCCATCCAGGTCAATGACGCCGGCAATCCGGAGTATCCGGTCGGCACCGTCGACAACATCAACAGCATCTGGAGCGCCGGCAGCTTCTGCCTCGGCGCGACGGGCGCCAACGCCGCCGCCTGCGGCGCGGCCGGGGGAACCTGGACGCGGCGGGCCAATCCGCAGGTCGGCTACGCCCCGCAGCAGGAGTTCACCCGCGACGCCTGGTCGGTGACCCATGAGGGCCAGTGGAGCTTCGGCGACAGCCGGGTGTCGCTGTCGCATGTCGCGACCAATAACGAGGGGCGCACCATGCCCTTCACCGTGGCGGAGCGCGCGCTGCTTCTGACCATGATCGACGGCACGGGCGCCTACGCCGGCCTGACCGAGGCGCAGCGCCGCACGATCGCCGCCGAGACCTTCCTGCCGCGTCCCAAGCGCACGCTGGAGAGCGCCCAGTACACCCTCGACGCCCAGCTGACCGCGCCGTTCGAACTGGCCGGCGCGCACACCGTCGTGATCGGCGGCCAGGTCATCCGCGGCGAGCTGACCGACGGGGTGTTCGGGATCGAGACCGGCACGCCGGGCCAGAAGCAGGAGCACAATATGTGGTCCCTGTTCGCCGAGGACACCTGGCAGGTCTCCGGGCCGCTGGCGATCACGGCGGGGGTCCGCCACGATGACCACGAGGTGTTCGGCGACCATCTGAGCCCGCGCCTGTACGGCGTCTACAGCCTGAACGACCAGTGGACGATCAAGGGCGGCGTCTCGACGGGCTTCAAGACGCCCAAGACCACCCAGCTGTATGACGGCATCGTCGGCTTCGGCGGTCAGGGCACCTCGCCCATGTTCGGCAACCCCGACCTGCAGCCGGAGACCAGCGTCAGCGCCGAGCTGGCGGTCTATTGGGAATCCCCGGCGGGCCACAACTTCAACATCACCGCCTTCGACAACACCTTCGAGGACAAGATCGCCAACCAGCCGTGCGGCGGCGGGACCACCCTGCCCTGCGCCAGCAGCGGGGAATACGCCGACCTCGGCTATGGCAGCACCACCCGGGCGACCAATATCGACGAGGTGGTCATCCGCGGGGTCGAGGTGGCCGGTCGCTGGCGGATCCTCGAGACCGTCGGCCTGAGGGGCAACTACACCTATACGGACAGCGAGCAGAAGAGCGGGGCCGAGATCGGCCGTCCGCTGGGCAACAGCGCCCGGCACATGGCCAACGCCTCGCTGGACTGGCAGGCGACCGACCGGCTCAACCTGCTGCTGACGGGCGAGGCGCGCTCGGACCGCTATCGCGGCCTGCACGCCATCACCGGCGAGGAGCTGTTCTACAAGAGCTACACCGTGCTGAACCTCGGCGGGTCGTATGAGCTGACCCGCTGGCTGACCGTCAACGCCCGGGTCAACAATCTGCTGGATGAGGACTTCACCACCTATGACGCCGAGTTCCGCGACCTGAACGGCGACGGCGACTATCGCGACGTCAATGTCGGCGGCAGCGGGCGCACCGAGGCCCTGTTCTTCGATCACTACAACAACAAGGACAAGGGCCGCAGCTTCTGGCTGAGCCTCAACGCCCGCTTCTGAGCCGGCCCCGACCAAGGCGAAGGGGCCGTCCCGCGACGGCCCCTTTTTTTGCTCCGGCTAAGCCGTTGGTCACCTTTGCATGACAGGGTTACGGCGCTTCCGGGGGCCGTATGACAGACCGAGCGATCCGCAACCTGGCCCATCTGCGGCGCTCGGCCTCGACGGCGCGGGTGCTGAACCTGCTCAAGGTCAGCCACGACAATCGCAAGAACCCCGCCTGGGCGGAGTCTCCGGTCTTTCGCACGCCGGCGCTGAACTGCGCCCTGATCATCAAGCACCGGCTGCGTCGGGACGAGCTGGACGCCTTTCACCTGCGCCGCCAGGTCGCCACCAAGGTGGTGATCCCGATCGACGCCGCCGATCTGAAAACGGGCGGCCGTTTCGTCTTCGTCGACCAGAAGCGGTTCGAGGCCACGATGCAGGAGTCCTTCGGCCTGGAGCCGACCCACCCCGACATGGTCACCCTGCGCCTGATGGACGCCCTGCCCTCGCTGGACCCCTTCCTGCTGCGCGAACAGCTGCGGCGGGCGGGAATGGATCCGGCCCCCTGCTATTTCTCCATCAGCGAGAGCGACCTGGCGCGGATGGTCGAGTTCGTCGAGGCGGAGATCCGGCCGCTGGTCACCCTCAGTCTGGGCGACGACCTCGAGGCGGTGGGTTCGACCCGGCGACTGGCCGGCAAGATCCTGTCGAACGCCCCCGGCGACCGGATGGACGCCCTGCGGGAGACGCTGCAGCTGCGCCCCGAGGAGTACCAGGAGGGCCTCTTCTGCTGGAAGGGCTTCCTCTATTACAAATGGGTCCTCGACAGTCTCACGTCCGAGGTGGCCGCCGTGGCCGAGGCGGTGGCGACGGTCAAGCCGATCGGCAAGGTCGACCAGACGGCGCGCGAATACCTCGACCGGGGACGTCGGGTGCTGGGCGAGCGCATCGTCGCCGTCGGCGACGAGGCCGGTCGGACCCTGGGCATCTATGATGCGGCCTATGAGGCCCTGACGCAGGACTCCTGTCCGCTCGCCTTCCGCGACTTCCTGCTGGAGGCGCCGCGCCTGTTCACGCGGCTGGGCGAGCAGCTGGGGGCGATCCAGCATGTGGTCAGCTTCTGGCGCTTCCGCTTCAGCCCCGGCGCGGCCCCCGTCGGGGTCGAGGAGCTGATCGACGTCTTCATGGACTTCGAGACCGGCCTGGCGGACCGGCTTCAGCCGCTGGGCGAACAGATGCTGGCGGCCTGACGCAAAAAAGGGCCGGACGCGAACGCCCGGCCCCTTCGTTGTCTTTCGCCGGCGACCGGCGCCCGCCCTAGTAGCGGTAGTGATCCGGCTTGAACGGGCCTTCGGTCGGGACCGAGATGTAGTCGGCCTGTTCCTTCGACAGCGTCGTCAGTTTCGCGCCCAGCTTGCCGAGGTGGAGCATGGCGACCTTCTCGTCGAGATGCTTGGGCAGGACGTAGACCTGGTTCCCGTATTTCGACTTGTTGGTCCACAGTTCGATCTGGGCCAGGGTCTGGTTGGTGAAGCTGGCGCTCATCACGAAGGACGGGTGACCCGTGGCGTTGCCGAGGTTCACCAGACGGCCTTCCGACAGCAGGATGATCTTCTTGCCGTCCGGGAATTCCACGTGGTGGACCTGGGGTTTGATCTCGTCCCACTTGAAATTCTTCAGGCCGGCGACCTGGATCTCGCTGTCGAAGTGGCCGATGTTGCAGACGATGGCGTTGTTCTTCATCGCCCGCATGTGGTCGACGGTCAGGACGTCCTTGTTGCCGGTGGCGGTGACGAAGATGTCGGCCTCATGGGCGACGTCCTCGACGGTGACGACCTCATAGCCTTCCATGGCGGCCTGCAGGGCGCAGATCGGATCGACCTCGGTGACCTTCACCCGGGCGCCGCCCTGGCGCAGCGAGGCGGCGGAGCCCTTGCCGACGTCGCCATAGCCGCAGACCACGGCGACCTTGCCCGACAGCATGACGTCGGTGCCGCGACGGATGGCGTCGACCAGCGATTCACGGCAGCCGTACAGGTTGTCGAACTTGGACTTGGTGACGCTGTCGTTGACGTTGATGGCGGGGAAGGGCAGCTCGCCCTTTTCGGCCATCTGGTACAGGCGGTGGACGCCGGTGGTGGTCTCTTCCGAAACGCCGCCGATGGCGTCGCGGATGGCCGAATAGAAGCCGGGCTTCTCCTTGATGTAGCGCTTCATCACGGCGAAGAGGGCTTCCTCCTCCTCGTTCTGCGGGTTGGCGAGGACCGAGATGTCCTTCTCGGCCTTGGGGCCGAGCACGCACAGCAGGGTGGCGTCGCCGCCGTCGTCGAGGATCAGGTTCGGATAGCCGCCGTCGGCCCATTCGAAGATCTTGTGGGCGTATTCCCAGTACTCGACCAGATTCTCGCCCTTGAAGGCGAAGACCGGCGTGCCCGAGGCGGCGATGGCGGCGGCGGCGTGGTCCTGGGTCGAGAAGATGTTGCACGAGGCCCAGCGGACCTCGGCGCCGAGGGCTTCCAGGGTCTGGATCAGCACGGCGGTCTGGATGGTCATGTGCAGGCTGCCGGCGATGCGGGCGCCCTTCAGCGGCTTGTCCTTGCCGAACTCCTCGCGCAGGGCCATCAGCCCCGGCATTTCGGTTTCGGCGATCTCGATCTCCTTGTTGCCGTAGGGGGCAAGGGAGATATCGCGGACGATGTAGTCGGTCATGGGCGGGCGCTTTCCGGGAGACTGTTTGCGCGGCCTATAGACGGCCCGGCGCGAAGGGGCAAGAAACATATAAGGATATCCTTATGCGTTTTGCAGCGCGGAGGGCGGGTCGGGGGCGATGAAGGATCAAGCTTGGCGGCGGCGGCCGGGCGGCCTAATCAGCCCCGCCATGACCAGCCCCTTCGCCCTCCCCCGCCACGACTGGACCCTGGACGAGGTCGAGGCCCTGTTCGCCCGGCCCTTCATGGAGCTGGTGTTCGAGGCCGCGACCGTGCACCGGCGCTGGTTCGATCCGTCCGAGGTGCAGAAGAGCCAGCTGCTGTCGATCAAGACCGGCGGCTGCGCCGAGAACTGCGGCTACTGTTCGCAGTCGGCCAGTTTCCAGACCGGGCTGAAGGCCGA
>CAZGPS010000141.1:0-6935 GCA_964527675.1 uncultured Brevundimonas sp.
TCGCCGGCGAGGTCGGCGAGGGGATCGGCGGCGGTGCGGCGGGCGCTGGCCTCGAAACGGGTCGTGGCGGCGGCGATGCCGGCGGCGGCGATGGCGTGGGCCTGCATGGGCGTCTCCCGGATCAGGGCGGCAGGATGGCGCCCGAGGGTGAAGGCGGGGCTGACGAAACTGGTGAACGGAACGGGAGACCGGCGTTCTGCGGATCGACAGGGCGGGGCGGACGTGATTGGCTGGGGCGTCGGTTCAGCGACAGGACGGTCGCCATGGTCAGCCTCGCCCATCTGAAACGCCGCCTCGGGCAGTACGCCGCCGTCTGGGTCGGGAGCTTCCTGCTGGCGGGGGCGGCGATCCTGGCGGGGCTGGGGTTCGCCGATCTGATGACGGCGGTGGACGCGGTGCTCCCGGCGGCGCTGGCGCTGACCGGGCTGGCGCTGGGGGCGGGCTTGGTCGCCAGCCTGGCGTCGCGCGAAACCGTGGGGACCAAGCTGGTGGTGCTGGCGCTGGCGGGGCTGCTGGTGTTGCCGCTGTTGTGGGCGCCGGTGTCGGCGGCGGTGGCCATCGCCTTCTTCGCCGACCGCTCGATCGAATATTCCGAGGCCTATGCGGCCTTCCAGATCGGGGTGGCGCGGGTGCTGTTTCCGATCAGCGCCTGGCTGGGCGACGGAGACCTGTTCGGCTGGGTCTGGACGGCGTTCCAGTGGGTCTCGACGGTGGTCGGCTTCCTGTCGGCGATCGCCAAGGTGTGGCCGATGCTGAAGCGGCTGCTGGGGCCCGAGCCGGCGACCGAGAGCTGAGCCTCTACTCCGCCTGCCAGACCCGGACCCAGTCGATCTCCAGCCGTTGCGGCAAGGCGGCGTCGTCGACGCCCTCGGCCCCGCCCCAGTCGCCGCCGACGGCGACATTGAGGATCAGCTGGAAGGGCCGGTCGAACGGCCAGGCGGCGCGGTCGGTGCGCTCGTTGGCGAAGTGGTAGTAAGGTTCGCCGTCGAGGACAAAGTCGACGGCGTCGGCGGTCCAGCGGACCTCATAGACATGGAAGGCGTCGCAGGCGTCGGGGACGGCGATCTCGGCCCCGCGCTGGGTCCGGGCGACATGGTTGTAGCGGCCGGTGTGGACGGTGCCGTGGACCACCCCGGGGCGGTGGCCGACGTGCTCCATGATGTCGATCTCGCCGTCGCCCGGCCAGTCCTCGAGGTCGACCGGCAGCATCCAGACGGCCGGCCAGGTTCCGCGGCCGCAGGGCAGTCTGGCCCGGGCCTGGAAGACGCCGTACGTCCAGCCCTCGCGGCTGAGCATGCGGGCCGAGGTGTAGTCCTGGCCGCCATGGTCGGCGGCGTCGTCGAGCCGCTCGCGCCGGGCCTCGATGATCAGGCGGCCGTCCTCGATGCGGGCGTTCTGGGGGCGACCGGCGGCGTAATACTGCAGCTCGTTATTGTACCAGCCGGTGCGGTTGGCGTGGGCGTCATACGTCCACCGCGCGGGGTCGGGCAGGCCGTCGGCCTCGAACTCATCGGCCCAGACGAGGGTGTGGCCGGGCGGGCCCTCAGGCGCCTGGGCCGCGGCGGGGGCCGCGAGGGCGAGAGGGGCGAGCAGGGCGGTCATGAGGCTGCGCATCCGAAAAGGATAACGCAGAGGCGGGGGATCGGTGATCACGGATGGTGACGGGCGCGGACTTGCCGCCGGGGCGCGGCGGAGTCATCGTCGGCGGATGAGCACGCAAGAGCCGGCGGGCGGACGCTTCCAGAGTTTCTCGGCCTTCTATCCGCACTACATCCACGAGCACTCGAACCGGACCTGCCGCCGGATCCATGTGGTCGGCTCGGCGCTGGTGCTGCTGGTGCCGGTCGTGGCGTTGGCGACGCGGAACGCATGGTGGCTGCTGGCCATGCCGCTGGTCGGCTACGGCTTCGCCTGGGTCGGGCATTTCTTCTTCGAGAAGAACCGGCCGGCGACGTTCAAATACCCGCTGTGGAGCCTGATGGGCGACTGGCGGATGTTCTTCGAGACGGTCAGCGGCCGGCGGCGGTTCTAGGACCCGGGCCGGCCCGGGTCCTGGAAGGTGAACAGGATGGCGCCCATGACCGCGACGGCGTCACGGTCGGCCGAGCCGGCGGGCGGCAGGTAGAAGGTCGGCCTCATGCCGCCCAGGGCCACGCCGCCGATGTCGACGCCGTCGCGGCTGAAGACATAGCCCAGCACATCACCGCCGCCCCACGGCAGGCCTTCGACATAGCGGGTCTCGGCCCGGTAGACCTGACCGTTCCAGGCCAGTTCGCCGGCGCGCTGCGGCTGCTGCATCCGCTGCAGCCAATTGCCGTGACGGCTGAGGGCGAGGGTGAAGGCGGCGTCCGCCGGGGCGGCGCCGGAGAAGGTGCAGTTATAGGCGAGGTCGTCCCGCTCGAAGGTGATCCACAGGATGCGGGTGCGGGCCTCGCCGCCCTCGCATTCGGCCTGGACATCGCCCGACAGGGAGGGGGCGGTCAGGGTGAGGGAGGTTCTGGCGTGGGCGCTGCGCCGAAAGGGAATGGCGCTGGTGGAGGCGCGCGCCGAGGCCGAGCCGACATATTCGCCGATGCCGAAGCCGGGGCGTAACAGACTGGGACCGCGCCGGGCCTGGAGTTGCACCCGATCGGTGCGGTCCTTGAAGGGGACGCTGGCGTCCTGGGCGACGGCCGCACCCGCCGCTGCAAGGCACAGGGCGGCGATGGCGATGACGGCTTTCATGGACCCCTCCCGACAGATGGGGGAGGGTGCACGCGCCGTATGGATTTCGCAATACGCCGGTTGGCGAAAGGGTCTAGCGAGAGCCGACGTTGCTGACGGCGGAGGCCATCAGGGTCTGGCTGGGCTGGGCGTCCCACGAGGGCGGGCAGCCGTCGAAGCGGCCGGCGTCGATGAGGGTCAGCCGGCGCTGGTTGAAGCGCATGGCCGGCTGCATCGAGCCGCGGCCGTGGCCGGTATAGAGGTCGATCTTCTGACCCTTGATGGCGCCGCCGGTGTCGGAGGCGTACCAGTAGCCGTCGTGCAGCGTGCCGTCGGGCATGCGCAGGCCGACCGTCTCGGGGATGAACAGGCGGGTACGGCGCGGGATGTAGCGCGGGTCCGTGGCGATGGTGCGCATGGCGATCGGGCGGCAACCGAGGCTGTCGTTGCCCGTCGCTCCACCGCCGCCGGCATGGTAGAGATTGACGCGGGCGGTCCAGTCGGCGTCCTCGGCCATCAGGTCCTGTTGCTCGGCGGTAAGACCCGCCACGCCGCTGTCGGAACCTTCGTTCGCGGACCCCGTTGATTCCTCGCCCAGCCCGGTCGCAACCGCGGCTTCGTAGGTGACGGGCTCGTCCGCCGCGCCGTGCGCGGGGAAGGCCATCGCCCAGACGAGGGCGAGCGCAGCGGCAGTGCCGAGCATGGATAAGACTCACGAAAGCCCCGGCCCCTGACGCGTCCGGTGGGCGGCTTGTCGTCAACAATTACGGCGAAATCCAGTCAATCGACGCGTCCTGCGACCTCCTGTCCGGTCATGCGGTGGATAAGTGCGCCTTGTGGTGGTCTATTCGAATCTCGTTTGGCCAACGCGCCCAAATCTGTCAGCTGTATTCGCAGATCACAAACACTTTGCTGGGGCGCGATGCTTACTGTTCATGGGGATATTCGTTCCGGCAACTGTTTGAAGGTCAAGTGGTTGCTGGATGTGCTCGGCCTTGATTATCGCTGGGTCGAAACCGACGTCATGTCGGGGACCACGCGATCCACAGAATTCCTGGCGATGAACCCGGCCGGGCAGGTTCCGGCGGTGGTGTTCGAGGACGGCCGGAGCCTGGCGCAGTCGAACGCCATCCTCGGCTATTTCGGCGAGGGCACGCCCTTCGTTCCGGCCAATCCGTGGGACCGGGCCAAGATGTACGAGTGGCTGTTCTGGGAGCAGTACAGCCATGAGCCCTATATCGCGGTGGCGCGGTTCCAGCGGCTGCTGGCCGGCAAGTCGCGGGACGAGATCGAGCCGCGACTGGTCGAGCGCGGTCATGCGGCCCTGGCCCGAATGGATGAAGCGTTGGCCGGGGCGGACTGGCTGATCGGTGACGGGCCGACGCTCGCCGACCTGGCCCTGGTCGCCTACACCCGGGTCGCGCACGAGGGTGATTTCGACCTGGCGGCCTATCCGGCTGTTCGCCGCTGGATCGGGCGGGTGGAGACGGCCTTCGCGATAAGCTAGACGGGCGCCGAGCCGACCGGAGCCACCATGCGCGACCACCCTTGCCAGCCGCTGACCGGCTATGCCCCTGTCGATGACGCCGAGGGACTGGCCCGCGCCGCAGCCTTCCGCACCCTGATGAGTGCGCGGCGGACGGTACGCGAGTTTTCGGACCAGCCGGTGTCGCGCTCCATCGTCGAACAGGCTCTGCTGACCGCCGGTTCAGCCCCGTCCGGGGCCAACCACCAGCCGTGGTTCTTCAGCGTCATCGAAAGCCCCGACGCCCGCGCCCGCATCCGCGCCGCCGCCGAGGCAGAGGAGCGGGAATTCTATGCCGAAAAGGCCCCGCAGGAATGGCTGGACGCCCTGGCCCCGCTGGGCACCGACCCGGACAAGCGGTTCATCCAGGTCGCGCCGGTGCTGATCGCCATCTTCGGCCAGAAACGCGGCGGGCCGAACCCCGGCGACGACAAGAAGAACTACTACGTCCAGGAGAGTGTCGGCATCGCCACCGGCCTGCTGATCGCGGCGCTGCATTCCGCCGGTCTGGCGACCCTGACCCATACCCCGGCGCCGATGAGCTTCCTCGCCGACATCTGCGGGCGACCGGCGGGAGAGAAGCCCTTTCTGCTGCTGGTCGCGGGCCATCCGGCGGCTAACGCGACGGTGCCGACGGCGGCCCTGAACAAGAAGCCGCTGGACGGCATCGCGGCCTGGCTCTAGCCCGACGCCTCAGGCCGTCACCGGGCCGCCGGACGTCCGCCCTCGGCCCATTCCGGCGTGAAGTCGCCCTCGGCCACCGCCGACAGCGGCGCGACCAGCGACTGGATCGCCTGGGTCATGAAGTCGAAATTGATGTTGGCGATGGTGTCTTCGGGCGTGTGATAGGTCGGAATGGTGGCCCAGCCGGACACGGTGTGGGCGACGATGCCGCGCTGGGCGAGGGCGAAATTGTCCGACCGCTCGAAGAAATTCTGCTCCGGATAGGGATCCGGCCCCACGAGGGCCCCGCGGGCCTGAAGCTCGGGGCCGAAATTCGACCGCTCGAAGCCGGTCATCATCATCACGCCGGCGGGCAGCTGCGGATCCTGGTCCGCGATCATCTCAATCTCGAGGTTGGCGCGGATGCGCTCCAGCGGCACCGGTGGATTCTTGACGAAATAGCGCGAGCCGAGCAGGCCCGCCTCCTCCGAGCCATAGGCTACGAACATCACATTCATCCGGTGCGGTCCGGTTCCCGCGAGCGCCCGCGCCAGCTCGATCACGGCCACCGTGCCCGAGGCGTCGTCATTGGCCCCGTACATGACGACGCCGTCCGAGCGCAGGCCGATGTGGTCGAGGTGGGCCGAGACCATCAGCACGGGTCCGTCCGGCTCCGAACCGGCCAGCCAGCCGATGGCGTTGCTGGTGAAGCCCGCCTCGACCACGGTGTCGCCGGGATCGTAGCTCGCCATTCCGCCGGCCGCCTTCAGCCGGTCGAAGACCTCGGGGGCGAGGACCAGGACGACAGGACCGGCCGGCGGCGTTGCGTCCGCGAGGCGGATGATCGGATCGCGCGTGCCGCTGTCTCCGGTGGCCTGGGCCAGAGCGTCCGTGCGGCGCAGCAGGATGAGCCGGGCCCCGCTGCGCATCAGCGATCCGAACAGGGCGCGAACGGCCGGGCCCTCGGGCGGCGTAACCATCAGGGCTTCGGCGCCGGAGGGGATGGAGGCCGGGTCGGCGACGACCGAAATGGCGCCCGAGGCGGCGTTCAGCCCGCCCGTCAGGACAGCGAAATCCGCGCCCTGGGTAATGGACATGCCGCCGATGGTCAGCCGCGCCTCGCCCGAGGGCGTCACCTTGGTCACCGGGGCCTTCTGCACATAGCCGTCCATGCCGGGCGCCGGCGTCAGGCCGGCCAGCCGGAACTGGGCGGCGACATAGGCGGCGGCGATCGCCTCATCGCGGGTGGCGCTGCCGCGACCCTGCAGCTCTTCGCCTGCGAGGAAATTCATATGCGCCTCGACCGCGTTTCGCTCGACCGCGCGGGTCGCCTGGGCCATGGCCGGGCTGGCGATCAGCGCGATGAGGGATGCGGCGAGGAAGAGGCGCTTCATGTCAGGCTCCGCGAACGAGGAAGCCAAGCCGTAGGCCGCGGCCCGACGTTCGGTCAAATGAAAGCTTCTACAGGTCTGGACGATCGGCCTCGCCCGCACTAACCGGCCTTGCACCCAGCTATTTGCGGAGCCCGCCATGAAGCGCCTCGCCGTCGTCCTGTCCGCCCTGACGCTCGGCGTCGCCGTGCTGGCCGCGCCCTCCATGGTCACGGCCTGGGGCAACACCGGTCACCGGCTGATCGGGGTCGCCGCCGTACGGGCCCTGCCGGCCGAGATGCCGGCCTTCCTGCGCACCGGCGCGGCGGCGGCCGAGGTCGGCGAACTGTCGCGCGAGCCGGACCGGTCCAAGGGCGGCGGCCAGCCGCACGACCGCGAACGCGATACGGCCCATTTCGTCGACATGAGGGACGACGGACGGATCATGACGGAACAGGGGATGTCGATCGACGCCCTGCCGCGGCTGAAATCGGAATATGACTCGGCGCTGCTGGCGGCGGGGATCAAGGTCGATGACGCCGGCTGGCTGCCCTACGCCATCATGGACGGCTATCAGCAGCTGGTGCGCGACTTCGCCACCTGGCGGGTGTTGAACGCGGCCGAGGCGCGCGAGACCGATCCGGGCAAGCGGGCCTGGTACCGCGAGGACCGGC
>CAZGPS010000142.1:0-6920 GCA_964527675.1 uncultured Brevundimonas sp.
GAGGCCCTGGAAGAGATCGCCCGCCGCTAGCTCGGCGACGAGGCGGCCGAGGCTGACCGGCTGGATGCCGTCGTCCTGCTGGACCGCGCCGAGGGGCGCCCGACGGCCCGCGTCTGGAGCCGGCGCGCCACCGACAGCTCGGTCGAACGGTTCGTCAGAACCGCCCTGAAGGACGAATGGCGCCGTGAGGTGTTCCGCGAGGCGGGCATCGACGCCACGGTCGTGTCGACCACCGAGGCCTTCGAGCCGAATGTGACCACCCTGTCGCCCAGTTCGGCCAGCGGCGGCGAGGTCTCGTTCCGCGACCAGCTGCCCGGCATCATCGGCCTGGCCTCGGGCTTCATCCTCTGGTCGCTGATCATCACCGGCGCCTCGATCCTGCTCAACAGCGTGATGGAGGAGAAGTCGAACAAGATCCTCGAGGTGCTGCTGTCGTCGGCTTCGGCCACCGAAATCCTCACCGGCAAGGTTCTGGGCGTGGCCCTGCTGACCATCACCGTGCTGCTGGTGTGGGGCGGCATCGCCGCGGTCGGCCTGATCGCGGGGCTGCCCCAATACGCCCCGATGATTGGCGAGGTGCTGCTGGATGGCGGGCTGATCGGCTATTTCCTCGCCTACGCGGTCGGCGGCTATCTGATGTATGCGGTGCTGTTCGCCGCCATCGGGGCCTTCTGCGAGACGCCGCGCGACGCCCAGACGCTGATGGGCCCGATCATGATGATCCTGGTCGTGCCGCTGCTTGTCATGCAGATGGCGATCCGCACGCCGGACGCGCCGGTGGTGCAGATCATGTCCTGGATCCCGTTCTTCACCCCGTTCCTGATGAGCGCGCGGGCCCCGTCGGAACCGCCGATGATCGAGATCGTCGGCACCATGGCCGGCATGTTCGCCTTCGCCGCCCTGATGATCTGGGTGGCCGGCCGGGCCTTCCGCGCGGGGGCGTTGTCGGACGTGAAGCTGAGCTGGAAGAGCTTCGCCGGGGCGATCGGGCGGGGGCGGTAGAGAATCCGTCGCCCTTCTCCCCTTGGGGGAGAAGGTGGCCCGGAGGGCCGGATGAGGGGTGAGCCGGCTCTGGACATGGCTGCCGGCCAGCTTGCGCCAGACATCCCCCTCATCCGTCTCGCTTCGCGAGCCACCTTCTCCCCCGGTGGGGAGAAGGAAGATCCTCCGGCCATAGAAAAAAGGCCGCTCCGGTTTCCCGGGGCGGCCTTTTGATCTTCAGTTCGTAACGTCGCTTTAGCCGCGGGCCGGACCGGCGCCCGGAACGCGGGGCTTCGGCGGCGGCAGCAGGCCTTCGCGCTGCATGCGCTTGCGGGCCAGCTTGCGGGCGCGGCGAATGGCCTCGGCCTTCTGGCGGGCGCGCTTCTCCGAGGGCTTCTCGTAGTGCACGTGGCGCTTCATTTCCCGGAAGCTGCCTTCGCGTTGCATCTTCTTCTTGAGGGCCTTCAGCGCTTGATCGACGTTATTATCGCGAACGAAAATCTGTACCAGGTTGAACTCTCCTTTGGCCGCCCGCCGCGCCCCTCGAAAGGGAGACGGGCAGACAAATAAATCTCGGTCCGGCAGACAGGGTCCGCGGATGAAGGCGGGCTGATACACGTTCGCCCCCCGCCTGTCCAGATCGTCGCGGCAAGATGTGAAGGGTCGAAACGCCCGCCGGACGGGCTTATGCTGGCCCCATGACCGATGCGCCACACCTGTCGAACGACCCGCCTCAAGGGGACTGGGCGGACCGCATGGAGCAGGCGGTCCTGGACGCCGCCATTGCGCGGGCGCCGACGCTGGGCTGGAACAGCCGCATGGTCCGGGCGGCCTGCGAGGTCGAGGGCCTGTCGCGCGGCGACGAGGAGCTGCTGCTGCCGAACGGGGCGCGGGACCTGGCCGCCCTGCTGTCGCGCCGCCATGACGACCGGGCGCTGGCCTCGCTGGCGGGGGTCGAGGCGGCCTCGCTGAAGATGCGCGAGCGAATCGCCCGGGCCGTCTCCGCCCGCATGGAGGCCGGCGCCGCCGATCTCGAGGCCACCCGCCGCTGCGCCGCCTTCCTCGCCCTGCCCACCAACGCCGACCTCGGGCTGAAGCTGGCGTGGGAGAGCGCCGACCTGCTGTGGAACTGGGCCGGCGACACGGCGACCGACTGGAACCACTATTCCAAGCGGGCCATCCTGTCGGGCATTCTGATCCCGGCCCTGACGATGCGCTGGTTCGACGGCCGCGACCCCGCCGAAGCCTTCGTCGCCCGCCGCATCGAAAACGTCATGGCCTTCGAGAAGTGGAAGGCCGGCAAGGATTTCGACGCCCCGCTACGCAAGATGACGGATGTCCTCAGCCGGATGCGGTACGGGGCGAAGAGTTAGAATCCTTCTCCCCTTGGGGGAGAAGGTGGCCCGGAGGGCCGGATGAGGGGTAGGCTCGCTCCAGACCGGCTGCCCGAGCGCCTGACCCCACCATCCCCCTCATCCGGGCGCCTTCGCCGCCCACCTTCTCCCCCGGAGGGGAGAAGGACACCCTGCCATCCCGTACCCTGTCATCCCGACACTCCGGGCGCCATTCCGACACTTCCGGTCACGCCGGAATCGTCACCCAACTCCCCCTACGTCCGCTTCTGACGCCCGCCCGTGCATACTGGTCAAATGCCCGCCGGGCCTGGTCTTTGACACCCTGAACCCCCCGCCGTCCCCGCTCCAGGCGCGGCGATCCCTTGACCGGGCAGGGCGTCCGAATGTTCATGAAGCGACAGCCCGCATTTTTCAGTGCGAACCCTGCCATCCCGGACCCTCAGTCCAGCGGCTTCACCCGGTTCATATGGCCCATCTTGCGGCCCGGGCGGGCCTCGGCCTTGCCGTACAGATGCAGGCGCGTATCGGCCTTGCCGGCCAGCTTCGGCCACTGGTCGATCTCCTCGCCCAGCAGATTGGTCATCTCGACCCGGGCGTGGGCCGCGGTCGGGCCCAGCGGCCAGCCGGCGATGGCGCGGATATGCTGTTCGAACTGGTCGCAGACGCAGCCGTCCTGGGTCCAGTGGCCGGTGTTGTGCACCCGCGGCGCGATCTCGTTGACCAGCAACGTCCCGTCGACCCCGCCCTTACCAGGAATGTCGAACAACTCGACCCCCAGCACCCCGACATAGTCGAGGCCCTCGAGGATGGCCGTGGCGATCGCCTTCGCCCGCTTTTCCGTCTTCGTGCCGACGGCGGCAGGGGCGACGGTGGTCTTGAGCACGCCGCCCTTGTGGATGTTCTCGCCCAGCGGATAGACGGCGATGCGGCCGTCGCGGCCGCGCGCGGCGATCACCGACAGTTCGCGGACGAAGTCGGCCTTCGCCTCCAGAATGGACGGCCGTTCCCCGACCGCGTGCCAGGCGTCGGCGGCCATCTTCGCCGAGCGGATCCAGACCTGGCCCTTGCCGTCATAGCCGTCGCGGCGGGTCTTCAGCAGGGCCGGGGCGCCCAGACGCTCCAGCCCGGCCAGCAGGTCGTCGAGGCTGTCGACGGCGACGAAGTCCACGGTCGGGGCGCCGACGCCGTTGAGGAAGGTCTTCTCCTCGACCCGGTCCTGGGCCACGGCGAGGGCTTGCGGACCCGGCGAGACCAGGGCCCCGCCTTCGGCCAGCCGCGCCACCGAGGCGGCCGGCACGTTCTCGAACTCGAAGGTCACGGCGGCGCAGGTCTGGCCCAGCACCCCCAGCGCCGTCGGATTGTCATAGGCGGCGACGATCTGGCCCTGCGACACGCGGCCGGCCGGGCTGTTCTCTTCCGGATCGAGGATGACGACGTTGAAGCCGAGCCGCGACGCGGCCTGGCTGAGCATCCGGCCCAGCTGGCCGCCGCCGAGAATGCCGAGGGTCGATCCGGGGGGCAGCGGAAACGCGGTCACTCAGTCCTCGACCGTCTCGTGGACCGCTTCGGTCTGGGCCTCGCGGAAGGCCGTCAGCCGTCCGGCCAGCACCGCGTCCGACAGGGCCAGGATCTGGGCCGCGAGGATGCCGGCGTTCTTCGCCCCCGGCTCGCCGATGGCGAGGGTCGCGACCGGCACGCCGCCGGGCATCTGGGCGATCGACAGCAGGCTGTCCATGCCCTTGAGCGCCTTCGATTCGACCGGCACGCCCAGCACCGGCAGTTCGGTCATGGAGGCGGCCATGCCGGGCAGGTGGGCGGCGCCGCCGGCCCCGGCGATGATGACCTTGTAGCCCGCGGCCCGGGCGCCGGTGGCGAAGTCGAACAGGCGTTTTGGCGTCCGGTGGGCGCTGACGACCTTCGCCTCCCAGGCCACGCCCAGCCGGTCCAGCGCATCGGCGGCGTGCTTCATCGTCGGCCAGTCCGAGCGGCTGCCCATGATGATCGCCACCGGCGGTGTCTGAGTCGCCATACTCGCGCCTTTCGCGGGAAAGCGGCGCGATACAGGACTCGCGTTGCGCCCGCAACCGACGGCGTTAGGCTGAACCGGGGTCGGCGCACAGTGAGTCGCCGCCCGGGGAGCCTTTTTCGCCTGTGACCGACGCGGCCGTCATCGACCCCATCGCCGAGATCGAACGGCTGCGCGCCGAGGTCGAGGCCCTGCGCCGCCGCGCCGAGGCCGCCGAGGCCGCGGCCGACCACGACGTCCTGACCCCCGCCCTGAACCGGCGCGGCTTCGTCGCCGCGATGAAGAGCGCCATGGCCTTCTGCCAGCGCCACGACGTCCCCGCCGTCCTGCTCTACCTCGACCTCGACGGCTTCAAGGGCGTTAACGACGCCCTCGGCCATGCGGCCGGGGACGCGGCCCTGGTCCATGTCGCCGAGATGATGCGGGCCAATCTGCGCGAGTCCGACGCCGTCGGCCGGCTGGGCGGCGACGAGTTCGGCCTGCTGATGCTCAACGCCGGTGTGGAAGAAGGCCGCGAGAAGGCCCGCCGACTGGCCGCCGCCCTCGAGGAGGCGCCGTTCGAATGGGAGGGCCGTTCGGCCGGGCTCGGCGGCTCGTTCGGCGTCCGCGCCTTCGCCGCCCACACAGATCCCGAAGTCTGGCTGGCCGAGGCCGATGCCGCCATGTGGGTCCGCAAGAAGGGGCGGTGACCGTCTAGGCGATGATGTCCGGCAGGACGATCGCCTCGATCTTCACGATCTCGTCGCGCAGCGTCAGCTTCTTGCGCTTCAGCCGGGCGATCATCAGCTGGTCCGGCACGGGCATGCGTCCCAGGGCCTCGATCGAGGCGTCGAGGTCGGCATGTTCGAGGCGCAACTCCTTGAGCCGGGCGTGCAGCGCCTGCTCTTCCTCGCTCAGAAATGGATGGTCGTCATTCATGGTCAGGGCCCCGGAGGCGGGCTTATAGCGCGCGGCGGCTCAGGCCGGAAGCCGTTCGGCGAGCGCGGTCAGCCCGGCCCTCGGCGTCATCGGCGCCCACTGCCGCGAGACCGCGACGAGGGCCTCCAGCACCGGCCGCGGCGCGCCCTCCGGCGGCGGCGACAGGCCCTCCAGAGCGGCCAGAAGCCGGCGTTCGGCCTCCAGCTCCACGGCCTTGACCTGCGTCCGCACCGCCTCGCGATCCGCATCCTCCAGATCGGGATTGCGGCCCTTCATCGCGCGCCGCACGGCTCTGAGCGGCGCGATGGCCGTCTCCTGCCAAGCCCGGGCCACATCGCAGGCGGCCTCCAGCGCATCGGCGTCCGGCTTGCGCCCCGTCCGCGCCGTCCAGGCCGCCCAGAGCAGCAGCGGCACGTTCTGACCGGCGGCGTCCTGCAGGTGCAGACAGGCCTCGCCGACGCCGTCGGCGGCGTAGGCCTTCACGGCCCAGTCCCACAGCTCGCTCATTCGCCGGTCGGCCCCTTCAGCCCGTCCCAGCGCCGGACGCCCGACCAGTCAAGGCCGAACAGGTCCAGCGCCCGTCCGACGGACTGGTCGATCATCTCGGCGATCGAGGCCGGCTTGGCATAGAAGGCGGGCAGGGGCGGGGCGATGATCGCGCCCATCTCGGTCAGGGCCGTCATGGTGCGCAGATGGCCCAGATGCAGCGGCGTCTCTCGCACCATCAGAACCAGCGGCCGCCGCTCCTTCAGCACCACGTCGGCGGCGCGGGTCAGCAGGGTCGAGGTCACCCCGGTGGCGATCTCGCTCATGGTCCGCACCGAACAGGGCGCGACGAGCATGCCCATGGTCCGGAATGAGCCCGAGGCGATCGAGGCGCCGACATCGTTCAGCCGGTGCGTCACGTCGGCGCGAGCCGTCAGGTCGTCGGCCGACAGATCGGTCTCCTGCGACAGGGTTAGCAGGGCGGCGCGGGTCACGACGAGGTGGCTCTCGACCCCCAGCTCACGCAGGGCGTCCAGCGCCCGGACGCCGTAAGCCACGCCCGAGGCTCCGGAAATGCCGACGATCAGTCTGGCGGGGATGGAGCCGGAAAGGTTCCGTACGGCTCCGTTCACATCTTCGGCCAATTCGGGCTCCAGGGTGGTCCGTATCAGGACGGTCGGCAGTTCACTGGAATGTGATTCTACAGCCGGTCAGACCCGGCGCTGACTGTACTGGTCCCTTAGACATGGAGGCGCAAGCCATGACCATCGAAGCTCGTATCCGCGAACTGGGAAACCGTCACCGCAACCTGGATGAGACCATCCGGCGCGAGATGACCCACCCGGCGGCGGACCCGCTTCACGTCAGGGAGCTCAAGCAGAAGAAGCTCCGACTCAAGGAACAGATCACCAGTCTGGAGGCCCGGGCGCACTAGCGACGGCCTCACGCACAAGGAAAGACGGCCCCGGAGCGATCCGGGGCCGTTTTCATTGTCAGTCCTTCTTGCCGAAGACCGATTCGGCGGTCGGCTCGGCCCCGCGGCGCTCGCGGGCTTCCGGCACGAACTCCGGCTCGGCGGGCTCGACGGCGTCGGCAGGCTGCAGGGTGGCGCCGCCCTTCTTGGCGTCGTCCCTGGCCTTCTTGTCGGCGGCCTT
>CAZGPS010000143.1:0-6914 GCA_964527675.1 uncultured Brevundimonas sp.
GAACCGATCGGGAACTGGATCGGCACGGCCTTGGCGCCCAGGCGGTCGCGGATCGACTGCACCGAGGCGTCGAAATCGGCGCCGATCTTGTCCATCTTGTTGACGAAGACGATCCGCGGCACCGAATATTTGTCGGCCTGGCGCCAGACGGTCTCGGTCTGCGGCTCGACGCCCGCGTTGCCGTCCAGCACCGTCACGGCGCCGTCGAGCACGCGCAGCGAACGCTCGACTTCAATGGTGAAGTCGACGTGGCCGGGGGTGTCGATGATGTTGAGGCGCTTCTCTTTCCAGAAGGCGGTCGTCGCGGCCGACGTGATGGTGATGCCGCGCTCCTGCTCCTGGTCCATCCAGTCCATGGTGGCGGCGCCGTCGTGGACTTCGCCGATCTTATGGTTCTTGCCGGTGTAATACAGGATCCGCTCGGTCGTCGTCGTCTTGCCCGCATCGATGTGGGCCATGATGCCGAAGTTGCGGTAGTCCTCGATTTTGTGCGTGCGGGCCATGAAAGCGTGCCTTGAAGTGAGTTCAGGACGCGTTTCGCGCCCTCGGGGAGATCTGCGTCTGTCTGGATAAGCAGGCGCGGGCGATTTAGCTCAAACCGCCCGCGCCGGATAGTCAGTAGATAGGAGCCGAAGAGGGCCCCTTGAAGGCGTTACCAGCGGTAGTGGCTGAAGGCGCGGTTGGCCTCGGCCATCTTGTGGGTGTCTTCGCGCTTCTTGACCGCGGTGCCGCGGTTGTTCGAGGCGTCCAGCAGCTCGGCGGCCAGCTTTTCCGTCATGGTGTTCTCACCACGCTTGCGCGCGGCGTTGACCAGCCAGCGGATGGCCAGGGCCTTGCGGCGATCGGGGCGAACCTCGACCGGCACCTGATAGGTGGCGCCGCCGACGCGACGCGACCGGACTTCGACCGCCGGGGCGACGTTTTCCAGCGCCGAATGGAAGGTGGCGACGGGCTCCTGTTCCTTCTTCTTGTCGGCCAGGATCTCGAACGCGCCGTAGACGATGTTCTCGGCGACGGCCTTTTTGCCCTCGTACATGACGTAGTTCATGAATTTGGTGACGGTCAGATCCTTGTATTTGGGATCCGGCAGAACTTCGCGCTTCTGGGCGCGGTGACGACGGGACATGGGCTTGGCCTTCTAAAGCGGTGTCGGACGGCCGGGTCTCCCCGGCGAATGGAATGGGGTCGCTTACTTCGGACGCTTGGCGCCGTAGTGCGAACGGCGCTGCTTGCGGTCCTTGACGCCTTGCGTGTCGAGCACGCCGCGCAGGATATGGTAGCGAACGCCGGGCAAGTCCTTGACGCGGCCGCCGCGGATCAGGACCACCGAGTGCTCCTGCAGATTGTGGCCCTCGCCGGGGATGTAGCACACGGCTTCGATGCCCGTGGTCAGGCGGACCTTGGCGACCTTACGCAGGGCCGAGTTGGGCTTCTTCGGGGTCGTCGTATAGACGCGGGTGCAGACGCCGCGGCGCTGCGGGCAGCCCTTCAGGGCCGGCACCTTGTTGCGGACCGGCTTGGGTTGGCGCGGCTTGCGGATCAGCTGGTTGATAGTCGGCATGGAGTCTCGGTTCTCTTCAATCGATGGGGGCGTGTGCCTTTCGGCCGGAGCGCCCCGGTGAGCCTTCTTTTCGGACGCCGCCTGAACGCCGTCCCGGGTTTGATCTCGAGCCGGAGATGCGACCGCCAAACGAAAAAACCGGAACGCGCGCTTCGGGCGTTCCGGCGGGCACAGCCCGTCCGCTCAATTGTCACGATCCCGGAACCCGGCGGACCGGGAACCTCGAAAGTGGGGGGCTTCTACGTGCGAGGGGGCGTCAGGTCAAGGGAAGGCTCAGTCAGCCAGCGGAAACGGACGTATAGTGGAGTCTGACCTCCCGGACCGGACAGGCCGCAATACCGCCACGCTCGCCCGCTCCAGTGGCGACTGGACAGGGAGGACGGATGGGCGGGCTGGCGTGGGTATGGCCCCGGAGTGCAGACCGCTGGCGCAAGCCGGCGATCGTGGCCCTGTCGGTGGGGCTCCACGCCCTTGTCCTGGGACTGATCGGCCTGCGGACGGTCGGGGGTCCCGATGGCCCGGTGGCGGCGGCCGGCCCCGTCATCTACCTCGAGATCGAGCCCCGGCCCCTGCTGGCCGGCGAAGTCGCTCGCGTACGGCCGCCGCCGGCCCGGCCCCAGACGCCCGCCGAGGCCTTGCCGGACGCGGGACCGGCCACGATCCGGACCGATCCCCTCCGTCGATCCGAAGACGAGGATGACAACGCCCTGCCCGCTCCGCGAGCCGCCGCCCCCGGAGCCCCGGCTCCGCCGGCCGCCGTCGGCACGGCGCCGTGGCAGGTGCGGCCCGAGACCCTGGGCGATCGGGTGGGGCGTGGCCTGCGCACCCGCCCGGTCGGCTGCGCCAGCCCGAACCTGCTGACTCCCGCGGAGCGCGCAGTGTGCGATGACCGCCTCGGCCAGCGCGCCGGCGCCGCCGCCCCGATCGAGGGCACGGGCAATCCCGGTCGCGACGCCCGCTTCGCCCGCGAGGGGGCCCGGGCGCTGGCGGAGTACGAAGCGCGGCGCCGGCCCCTCAGCGGCGGAGTCGGGGTGGTCGGCCCGCAGGACGGCCCGGGGTCCAACTTCGGCATGGGGGTGGCCGGCGCCCATCTCGACCCGGCCCTGCGGCCCGACTCGACCTCCAACGTCCGCACCCGTCGCGACAGGATCCGCGAGGCGGAAGAGGACTGACGGCCCGGCGCGGACCGTCAACCGGCGGTCCAGCCCCCGTCGACCATAACCGAACTGCCCGTCATCAGGGTGGAGGCTTCGGACGCCAGCAACAGAAGGGCGCCGGTCAGTTCTTCCATCCGGCCCAGCCGGCCCAGCTTGATCCGGCTCAGCACGAAGTCTCGCGTCCCGGGGGTGTCGAGGATGGGCCGAGTCATGGCGGTGTCGATGAAGGTGGGACAAATCGTGTTCACCCGTATGCCGTGGGGCGCCAGATCGATCGCCATGCAACGGGTCAGGCCTTCCAACCCCCATTTCGAGGCGCTGTACAGCGACCGGCCCGCGCCGCCCACATGGCCCATCTGTGACGAGACGTTGATGATCGAGCCGGGACGGCCGGCTTCCAGCAGTCCCTTCGCCACCGCCTGGGCCACGAACAGGGCGGACTTCAGATTGAGGTTCAGGACGGCGTCATAGTCCTCCTCCGTCACCTCGGTGATCGACCGGATGCGGTTCACCCCGGCATTGTTCAGCAGGATGTCGAACGGCCCCCGCGCCTCGATCTCCCGGCGCACGGCGGCGATGTCGGTCACGTCCAGCACGAAGGCGTCGGCCTCGAAGCCCGCCTCGCGGATGTCGCGCACCCGCGAGTCCAGGTCGGCCGATGTGCGGCCGCACAGGGTCACGGCGGCCCCCGCCTGGGCGAAGACCTCGGCTCCGGCCGCGCCGATGCCCCGACCGCCTCCGGTGACAAGGGCGCGCTTGCCGTCGAGGCGGAAGGACGGGAGGGGCGTCAGGGTCATGGCGGGTCTCCGTGCGGGGCCGCCAGCTTCGGCATGAAATCGCCAAAAGAAAAGGGCGGCCCCGTCGCCGGGGCCGCCCTCTCCGGTTCAGTCCGAACCCGCAGATCAGCCTTCGCTGTTCTCCAGCTCCAGGGCCAGGTCCGCCGGAAGCGGCTCGATGGCCTCTTCGCGTTGCGACGTCAGCTCGGCGTCGCGCTCGTTGGCGATCTTCTGCAGGGCGCGGAGATAGGCGCCCGTACCGGCCGGGATCAGCCGGCCGACGATGACGTTCTCCTTCAGGCCTTCCAGCGTGTCCTTCTTGCCGTTGACCGAGGCGTCGGTGAGGACGCGGGTGGTCTCCTGGAAGGACGCCGCCGAGATGAAGCTGCGGGTCTGCAGCGACGCCTTGGTGATGCCCAGCAGGACCGGCTGGGTGGTGGCCTGACGGCCCCCACGCTTTTCGACCTTCTGGTTCTCAAGCACCGCCTCGGCCACCTCGACCGTGTCACCACGGATCAGGGTGGTTTCGCCGGAGTCGAGGATCTCGACCTTCTGCAGCATCTGGCGAACGATCACCTCGATGTGCTTGTCGTTGATCGGCACGCCCTGCAGTCGATAGACCTCCTGCACTTCGTTCACCAGGTACTCGGCCAGGGCCTCGACGCCCTGGATGCGCAGCAGGTCGTGCGGATCCGGGTTGCCGTCGATGATGTAGTCGCCCTTGTTGATCAGATCGCCGTCGTGGACGGAGATGTGCTTGCCCTTGGGGATCAGGAACTCGACCGCATCGGCCTGCACGCCGTCGGCATTGGGTTCCGGTGTGATCTTGATGCGGCGCTTGTTCTTGTAGTCGCGTCCGAATTCGACGCGACCGTCCATCTCGGCGATGACCGCGCAATCCTTGGGACGACGGGCCTCGAACAGCTCGGCCACCCGCGGCAGACCGCCGGTGATGTCGCGCGTCTTGGCGCCCTCGGTCGGGACGCGGGCGATGATCTCGCCCGGCTTGACCACGTCACCGTTGTTCACGGACAGAACCGCGCCCACCGGCAGCAGGTAACGGGCGTCGGAGCCCGAGGCCAGCTTGGCGTATTCGTCGCCCTTGGTGACGCCCATGGCCGGACGCAGGTCGGCGCCGCGGGGGCTGGCGCGCCAGTCGGAGACGACGCGCTGGGCGATGCCCGTAGCCTCGTCGGTCTCTTCCTTGACGGACAGGCCCTCGACGAGGTCCTCGAAGCGGATCACGCCGCCGACTTCGGTCAGGATCGGGGAGGTGTAGGGATCCCACTCGGCCAGACGCTGGCTGCGCTTGACGTCCGACCCCTCGACCACCCGCAGACGGGCGCCGTACGGGATCTTGTGGCTCTCGCGGTCCTTGCCGTCGACGACGATGGTCACCACGACGTTGCGGCTCATCGCCACCAGATCGCCGTGCGCCGCCTTGACGGTCGGGCCCGTGATCCGCGCCGTCCCGGGGTTGGTCGCCTCGTAGAAGGAGGTTTCCGCCACCTGGGCCGTGCCGCCGATGTGGAAGGTCCGCATCGTCAGCTGGGTGCCCGGCTCGCCGATCGACTGGGCGGCGATGACGCCGACCGCTTCGCCGATGTTGACGTTGGTGCCGCGCGCCAGGTCACGCCCGTAGCAATAGGCGCAGATGCCGGCTTCGGCTTCACAGGTCAGGGCCGAACGAACCTTGATCGACTGGACGCCGGCGTTGTCGATGACCTCGACTTCTTCCTCTTGCAGGTAGGTGTCGGCCGGGAACAGGACGGTGTCGCCGCCCGGCTCCTTGATGTCCTCGGCCGCGTAGCGGCCCAGAACCCGCTGACCCAGCGAGACCAGCACGTCGCCGCCTTCGACCACGGCGCGCAGGGTGATGCCCCGCGTCGAGCCGCAATCGTCCTCGGTGACGATCGAGTCCTGCGCCACGTCGACCAGACGGCGCGTCAGATAGCCGGAGTTGGCGGTCTTCAGCGCGGTGTCGGCCAGACCCTTGCGGGCGCCGTGGGTGGAGTTGAAGTACTCGAGGACGGTCAGGCCTTCCTTGAAGTTCGAGATGATCGGCGTCTCGATGATCTCGCCCGACGGCTTGGCCATCAGGCCGCGCATGCCGCCCAGCTGCTTCATCTGCGCCTGCGAACCACGGGCGCCGGAGTTGGCCATCATGAACACCGAGTTGATGTCCGGCGCCTGACCCTTGGCCAGCACGCGCGGCTGGGCGATCTCGCCCATCATCGCATCGGCGATCTTGTCCGTGGCCTTGGCCCAGGCGTCGACGACCTTGTTGTACTTCTCGCCCTTGGTGATCAGGCCGTCGGCGTACTGTTGCTCGTACTCCTCGACCTGGGTCCGGGTGTCGGCGACCAGGGTGGCCTTGGCGGCCGGGATGACGATGTCGTCCTTGCCGAAGGAGATGCCGGCCTTGGCGGCTTCACGGAAGCCCAGTTGCATCATCTGGTCGGCGAAGATGACCGTCGCCTTCTGACCGCAGTGGCGATAGACCTGATCGATCAGGTTGCCGATTTCCTTCTTGGTCAGGTTCTTCTCGAGCAGGCGGTAGCCGATGTTGGCGTTATGCGGCAGCAGGGCGCCCAGCTTCATCCGGCCCGGGGTCGTGTCGATGACCTTGGTGATGACTTCGCCGGCGGCGTTCATCTCGGTCCAGCGGGCCTTGATCTTGGTGTGCAGGGTCACGACGCCGGCGTCGAGCGCGGCGTCGATCTCGCCCATGTTGGCGAACAGCTTGCCTTCGCCCTTCTCGCCTTCCTTGACCAGCGACAGATAGTACAGGCCCAGGACGATGTCCTGCGACGGCACGATGATCGGCTTGCCGTTGGCGGGCGACAGGATGTTGTTGGTCGACATCATCAGGACGCGCGCTTCCAGCTGGGCCTCGAGGCTCAGCGGGACGTGAACGGCCATCTGGTCGCCGTCGAAGTCGGCGTTGAAGGCGGTGCAGACCAGCGGGTGCAGGCGGATGGCCTTGCCCTCGATCAGCTTGGGCTCGAACGCCTGGATGCCCAGACGGTGAAGCGTCGGCGCACGGTTCAGCAGGACGGGGTGCTCGCGGATGACCTCGTCGAGGATATCCCACACCTGCGGCTGCTCGCGCTCGACCATGCGCTTGGACTGTTTGACGGTGCCCGACAGGCCCTTGGCGTCAAGGCGCGCATAGATGAACGGCTTGAACAGCTCGAGCGCCATCTTCTTGGGCAGGCCGCACTCGTGCAGCTTCAGCTCGGGACCCACGGTGATGACCGAACGGCCCGAATAGTCGACGCGCTTGCCCAGAAGGTTCTGACGGAAGCGGCCCTGCTTGCCCTTCAGCATGTCGGCCAGGGACTTCAGCGGACGCTTGTTGGCGCCGGTGATGACCCGGCCGCGGCGGCCGTTGTCGAACAGGGCGTCGACGGCCTCCTG
>CAZGPS010000144.1:0-6914 GCA_964527675.1 uncultured Brevundimonas sp.
CATCTGCTGGCGGTGGAATATCTGGTCGAGGGGGCCGCCTCGCCGTCGATTCTCGATCGCATGAGCGGCGGCTTCCCGCCCGGCGCGGCAGCCGTCTTCAGCGTTGATGCGGCCGGCCGCCCGTCGCTGGAGGGCTATCTGCAGCCCCGCGATCTGGCGCCCGAATGACCGATGTCGCCTACAAGCTGGTCGACCGGGCCGAGTGGGAGGCGGCGCGGTCGAACGGCGCCTATCCCGGTTCGGCGGTCGATCGCGCCGATGGCTATATCCACATGTCGACGGCCGGGCAGCTGGCCGAGACGGCGCGTCGCCACTACCCCGGCCGCCGGGACCTGGTGCTGGTCACAGTCGACCTGACATCGCTGGACGCCGGGCTGAAATGGGAGGCGTCGCGCGGCGGGGCGCTGTTTCCGCACCTGTACGGCCCCCTGCCCGTGGCCGCGGCGACGGCGGAACGCGCCCTGTCGGTGGACGACGATGGCGTGATGGCGTTCGTGGATGGAGAGACCGGATGGCGCTGACTGACCTCGCCGCCGCGGCCCTGCGCCGGCTCGATCCGGAGACGGCGCACCGGCTCGCCATCCTCGCCCTGAGGATCGCCCCCCTGCCCGCGCCGCCTGCGGACGATCCGGTGCTGGCCACCGCCTTCGCGGGCCTGGCCCTGACCAATCCGGTCGGGCTGGCGGCGGGTCTGGACAAGAACGGCGAGGCGCTGAGCGGCCTGTCGCGGCTGGGGTTCGGTTTCATCGAATGCGGCTCGGTGACGCCGCTCGCCCAGCCCGGAAACGCCCGGCCGCGCCTGTTTCGCCTGTCGGAAGACCGGGCGATCATCAACCGCATGGGCTTCAACAACGCCGGCCTGGAGGCCTTCGCCGCCCGGCTCGCCCGGCGCCCCGCCGACGCCGTGATCGGCGCCAATCTGGGGGCCAACAAGGACACCGAGGACCGGGCCGCCGACTATGTCGCCGGACTGACGCGACTGAGAGGCCTGGCCGATTACGTCACAGTTAACGTCTCCTCGCCCAATACGCCGGGGCTGCGCAATCTGCAGGGCCGCGCCGCGCTGGACGATCTGCTTGGGCGCCTGGCCGAGGTTCGGGGCGGCGACGCTACGCCGGTCTTCCTCAAGATCGCCCCCGACCTGACCGGGGCCGAGATCGGCCTGATCGTCGAGGCCGCGCTGGACCACGGGATCGACGCCCTGATCGTCGCGAACACCACGCTGGATCGCCCTGAAGCCCTGAGGTCGCCTCAACGGGGCGAGGCGGGCGGTCTTTCCGGCGCGCCCCTGAAGGACCGGGCGTCGGCGGCCTTGCGCGCGGCCGCGGAGGCCTCGGCCGGGCGACTGCCGCTGATCGCCGTCGGCGGGATCGATTCGGGCGCGGAGGCCTATGCGCGCATCCGCGCCGGGGCTTCGGCGGTGCAGATCTACAGCGCGCTCGTCTACGAGGGGCCGGGCCTGATCGGGCGGATCAAGCGCGATCTGGCGGCGCGCCTCCGGGCCGACGGTTTTTCGACCGTCGGCGCCGCCGTTGGGGCCGCCCGTTGACGGAGCGTTAGGGCCGTTTCGGCATGATGCCGCGCGGGCGAATTCGCCCGGTCCGGGGGAGCCGCATGGCGAACGCCAAAGCCGAGACCGCCGAAGCCCTCGACAGCTGGGCCGGCGCCATCCGCCAGCGGCGCAAGGCCCTGGTGCAGCGGCTCGGCATGGCCGCGGCGTGCGGTCTGGTGTTCAGCCCCCTGCTCGGCTGGTCGGTCGGCGCGGGGTGGGTGATGGGCTATTTCGCGGTCCAGCTGGTCGACCTGTGGATTTTCGGCCCGGTCAATGACGGGCGGACCGACCGTCTGCGCGGCCTTCGACGCTTCGCCGGCGACGCCATACTGATGGTCAACGCCGGATATTTCGGCAGCCTGGCCGTCCCCCTGTGGATCGTGGGCGGCCCCATGGGCGGCATCTGCGCCGCCATGATGCTGTCGGCCGGGGCGATCTATTCGATGATCAACGCCCCGCGGTCGATCTCCGTCCTCGTCCTGACGGTGACGCCGCAGTTCCTCTACCTGACCTCGACGCCCTTCTTCATGGCCGCCTACGGCGCCTCGCCGGCCTTCCTGACCGCGGCGTCGATCGCCGTCGGCGTCTTCATCACCTACTGCCTCTCGACCTGGCAGCGCATGAACCAGTCGCGGGCCGCCGAGTCCGCGGCCCGGATCGAGGCCGAGGAGCGGCAGGCCGCGGCCGAGCGCATCATGGAGGGCCGCAGCGCCTTTCTGGCCGCCGTCGGGCACGATCTCCGCACCCCGATCAGCGCCATCCTGACCGGCTCCGCCGAACTCGAGCGCGGCGCCTCGGACGGCTCGGCCCGCGCCCAGGCGCGGCTGATCAGCGACGCCGGCTATATGATGAAGGCCCTGCTGGACGACCTGCTCGACCACGCCAAGCTCGAGGCCGGCCACATGACCGTGGACGCGGTCGACTTCAACCTGCGCGACCTGCTGAACCAGTCGGCGCGGCTGTGGCGCGGACCGGTCCGGGCCAAGGGCCTGAAGCTGCGTATCGAGGGCGCCGCCACGGTCCCGGCGACGGTGCGCGGCGACCCGATGCGCCTGCGCCAGGTGCTCAACAACCTGATCTCCAACGCCGTCAAATTCACGGCCGAGGGCGCCATCACCCTGCGGCTTCAAGCCTGGTCCGAAGACACCGGCGGCCATGCGGTGCTGATCGAGGTCTCGGACACCGGCCCGGGCATGTCGCGCGACCAGATGCTCCGCCTGTTCACCCCCTTCGACCAGACCGCCGACGGCGTGAGCGCCCGGCACGGCGGCAGCGGGCTGGGACTGGCCATCAGCCGCCAGCTGGCCGAACTGATGGGCGGTCGTCTCACCGCCCGCAGCGCCGTCGGCCAAGGCGCCAGCTTCACCCTGGCCCTGCGGCTGGAAGCCGGCAAGGCGGGCGCCGCCGTCGTCCCGACGCTGGACCGGGAAAGCCGGGACGCCGTCGCGCGGGCCCTGTCGACCTCGAGCCGTCCTTCCAGCCCGGCCTCGCCCGGCCCGGCGCCGCAGTCGCTGTCCCCGGAGACGGCGCTCGGGGGACCGCAGGACGCCGGCGCCGCTCCCCCGCCCGCCCCGACCGGAGAGGCGTCCGGCGATGAGGACGACGGCCGGCCGATGCGGGTGCTGGTCGTCGACGACCACGACATCAACCGCCGCGCCATCCAGCTGATCCTGCAGCCGCTCGGCTGCGACATCGCCACGGCCGCCGACGGCATGGCGGCCCTGAAGATCTGCGAGACTTCCAGCTTCGACCTGATCTTCATGGACGTGCGGATGCCGGAGCTGGACGGGCGGGAGACCACGCGCCGCATTCGCGCCGGGAACGGTCCGAACGCCGCCGTGCCGATCATCGCGGTGACGGCCGACACCTCGCCGGAAGACATCGCCGCCTGCACCGACGCCGGCATGACCTATTTCGTGCCCAAGCCGATCACCCCGCCGATGCTGCTGGGCGCGGTCAACCACGTGATGACCCTGGCTCAGGCGGACGAAGACGCCGGGGCGGAAACCGTCGCCGCCTGATCCCGCACCCCGGCGACGAGCCGGGCCGCGAAGCCGGGGGCCTTCATCTCGCATTCCCAGACCGTGATCACGCGCCAGCCCGCGGCCTCGAGCGCCGCGCGCGAGGCGATGTCGCGGGCGCGGTTGCGGTCGATCTTGGCGCTCCAGTAGGCCGCATTGGCCTTGGGCTGGCGCGCCCCGCGGGCGCAGTCGTGCCCGCGCCAGAAACAGCCGTGCACGAAGACGACGGCGCGCCGGCCCTTCATCACCAGATCGGGCCGGCCGGGCAGGCCGGCGCCGCCGAGGCGGTAGCCGATGCCCGCCGCCCGCAGGATGCGCCGCACGGCGAGTTCCGGCGCCGTGTCGCGACCCTTCACCCGCCGCATCACGGCGCTGCGTTTTTCGGGGGTGAAGACGTCGGTCGTCATCGGCAATCCGCGCTCAAGCAGCGAGCGGCCGCGCCGTGAGCGTTGGCGCCCTTCCCTAGAGCTGCGTCAGCAGGTGCTCGGCCGACGAGACTTTGAACTCGCCCGGCTGCTCGACGTTCAGCTGCTCGACCACGCCGTCCTTGACGATCATCGAATAGCGCTGCGAGCGCTCGCCCATGCCGAAGCCCTTGGCGTCCATCGACAGGCCGAGGGCGCGGGTGAAGTCGCCGTTGCCGTCGCCCAGCATGACGATCTCGTCCTTGCCGATGCCCTGGCTGTCGGCCCAGGCGCCCATGACGAAGGCGTCGTTGACCGACAGGCAGGCGACGGTGTCGACACCCTTGCCGGCGAGGTCGGCGCGGTGGTCCTTGAAGCCCGGCAGGTGTTTGGCCGAGCAGGTCGGGGTGAAGGCGCCGGGCACGGCGAACAGGGCGACGGTCTTGCCGCCGAAGACCTCGTCGGTCGAGACCGGCCGGGGGCCGTCGTCGGTGGCGCGGGTCAGGGTGGCCGAGGGGATGCGGTCGCCGATCTGGACGGTCATGGCAGGCTCCGGAGGATGAGGGTCAACTGGGGTCCAGATAGGCGCTGACGCGGCCCGCGCCAACCTTTCCCTGCCGCGCCGGCCTTGCGCCGGCTGTCGCTGGTCCCGATGATAGGGGCATGGACGAATTCCAATCCCTCGCCGGTCGGCTGCTGGTGGCCATGCCGGGCATCAGCGATCCCCGTTTCGAGCACGCCGTCATCCTCGTCTGCGCCCATCGTCCCGACCACGCCATGGGGCTGCGCCTCGACCGGCCGGCGCCGGGCGTCGATCTGAAGAAGGTGCTGAGCAAGCTGGAGACCCCGGCCCCGGACTCGGCCTCGGACCGGCCTGTGCTGGTCGGCGGGCCGGTCGAGCGCGAGCGCGGATTCGTCCTGCACACCGACGACTGGCTGATCGAGGACGCGTCACTGGCGTTTGGCGACGGCCTGGCCATGACCGGCACGCGCGAGGCGCTGGCGGCCATGGTCGATCCGGCGGGACCGCAGCGCTCGGTGCTGCTGCTGGGCTACGCCGGCTGGGGCGAGGGGCAGCTGGAGGACGAGCTGGGCGAGAATGTCTGGCTCACCGCCGAGGCCGATACGGACCTGATCTTCGACGCCGACTACGACGGCAAATGGGGCAAGGCCCTGGCGGGGCTGGGCGTCGATCCGGCGCAGCTGTCGGGGCAGAGCGGCCGGGCCTGAGGCGTCTGCGATCCATCAAGCGGTGCGGGACCCCGGCTCTACGCCGTTAAATCCTGGGTGGCCGGTAGTTGTCCGGCCTTGGTGAAGGCCGGTCAAACGGATGCCTCGGCACTGGACCCCAGCGATTGGTCATCGGATCGCCGGGCCGCACCCCGAACTCCATTGCAGCCCAAACGAAGGCCACCGTGGGTGGGGCCCAAATCCATGCGAGGCTGACCGGCACTGAACTGCCGGTCGCAGAAGCGCTGAAGCTGACAACAAAACTGACTACATTTGCTGCGGCATAGACCCAAAACGCGATTGGCCTGACGTCTCGATCATGCGCCCGTCTTGTCGAGATATCCCTTTGAACGACCAAGGTCACCGTCAGGATTGCGGCCTGAGCCAGCCCAAGGACAACCTTGGACTGAAGGGATGCGTCCCACAGCGCTCTATCCTGCAACACGCTTTGATACAGAAACCCTGTGGCCTGGAATGAGATGAGGTTCGCAACGACGAATGTCGTCCACCATTCCAGCCGTCCTACCCTGCTCTTCATGCGCCCCCCTGCCAGCATCATTCCAGCAGCCTGTCACGCTTGGTGGAACGACGCTACATCAGCCGTTTCACTGCGTTTTCGGGCCCTTCAAGCCGACCGCGCCTTGATCGGCGCCGAGCCGTCGGCGAGGGACTCGTTGAGATAGACCTCGGCCTCCTGGGCCGGCAGGGCCTGGGCGTAGCCGAAGCCCTGGCCGTAGTGGCACTGGGCCTCCAGCAGGAGCTTGGCGAGGCCGGCGTTCTCGACGCCCTCGGCGACCACTTCCAGCGACAGGTCGCGGCCGAGGTTGACGACCGATTTGACGATCTTGGCCGAGCCCTCGTCGGTGTCCATGGTCAGCACGAAATAGCGGTCGATCTTGAGCGTATCGAACGGCAGCTTGGCCAGCCAGGTCAGGGACGAGAAGCCGGTGCCGAAATCGTCGAGCGCCAGCGAGGCCCCGGCCTCGCGCAGCCGGGTCAGGGTGCCGGCCGCGCGCGAGGTGTCGCGCATGATGTCGCCCTCGGTGACCTCCAGCTTGAGCGCCCCCCTGGGCAGGCCGGCGTCGGCGATGATGCGCGCCACGTCCTCGACCAGATTGGCCCGCTCGATCTCGCCGACCGACAGATTGACGCTGCAGAACAGCTTGCCCGCCGACGGGTGGCGCGCCAGCCATTCGGCCAGTTGCCGCGACGCCTGGCTCATCATCAGCAGGCCGAGGTCGTTCATCAGCCCCATCTCGTCGGCGAGGCCGAGGAAGTCGTCGGGCGGGACGAGGCCGCGCTGCGGGTGGCGCCAGCGCGCCAGCGCCTCGAACCCGGCCACGGCGCCGGTCTTGAGATTGACGATCGGCTGGTAGAAGGGCTCGATCTCGCCGCGGACGAAGGCGTTGCGCAGGTCGGCCTCGAGCGCCAGCCGCGACAGGCTGTCCGACTCCAGCGCCCGGCCGTAGGCGGCGGCCCCGCCCCGGCCCGCGGTCTTGGCCTGTTCGACGGCCAGTTCGGCGCGGCGCAGCAGTTCGGCGGGATCGGAGGCGTCGGGCCCGCCCTCGGCAGCCACGGCGCCGATCGAGACGGTCGGATAGATGTCGAAGCCGGCGACCCTCAGGGGCTGTTCCAGCGCCTCGCGCAGCCGTTCGGAGGCGGCGCCGGAGCCGCGCGGCACGATCACCGCGAACTCGTCCTCGCCGA
>CAZGPS010000145.1:0-6891 GCA_964527675.1 uncultured Brevundimonas sp.
GGCGCGAAATAGGCGGCGATGGCCGAGGCGTCGTTTTCGCGCTGGCCGGTGAAGGCCTGCATCGCCTCGGGCCACGGACGCGACTGGCCCATCTCCATCATGGCGTTGAAGCGTTCGCCGACGTCCTTGTTTCCGTAGATCGAGCAGCGGTGCAGCGGCCCGGTCCAGCCGGCCTGTTCGCAGGCGGCCTGGTGGAACTGGAACTGGTAGATGTGGGCGAGGAAGTAGCGGGTGTACGGGGTGTTGCCGGGGATGTGGTATTTGGCCCCCGGATCGAAGGCGTTTTCCGGACGGGGTCCGGGCGGGACCAGGCCCTGGTAGCGCAGCATGGCGCCGGTCCAGGCGTCGTTATAGGCGGCGGGCGTCGTCTCGCCGTCGAACACGCCCCAGCGCCAGCGGTCGACCATCAGGCCGAACGGCAGGAAGGCGATCTTGTCGAGCGCCATCTTGAGCAGGAAGGGGATGTCCTCTTCCTCGCCCGGGACCTTATCCAGCAGGCCGATCTGGTTCAGATAGGTCGGGGTCAGAGCCGACAGGCCGACGAAGTCGCCGATGGCCTCGTGGAAGCCGTCGTTCGCGCCGTTCTTGAACAGGAAGGGCTGATCCTTGTAGGCGCGTTGGTAGTAGTTGTGCCCGAGCTCATGGTGGACGGTGTAGAAGTCGTCGCCGTTCACCTGGGTGCACATCTTGATGCGGATGTCCTCGAGGTTGTCGAGGTCCCAGGCCGAGGCGTGGCAGACCACCTCGCGGCCCTCGGGCCGGGTGATCATCGACCACTCCCAGAAGGTCTGCGGCAGGGGATCGAGGCCCATCGAGACGTAGAAATTCTCGCCGGTGCGGACCATTTTCTCCGCATCGTAGTCCTTGCTGACCAGCAGTTCGGTCAGGTCGTAGCTGGACTCGCCGCCGGTGGCCGGGGCCACGACGTCATAGATATTGCCCCACTGCTGCGACCACATGTTGCCGAGCAGGTCGGCCCGGATGGGGCCGGTGTCGGGCTGGACCTCGTCGCCGTATTTCGCATTGAGCCGGTCGCGGACATAGCAGTGCAGGTTTTCGTAGAAGGGCTTCACCTGATCCCACAGACGGTCGGTCTCGGCGGCGAAGGCGTCGGGATCCATGTCATAGCCGGCGCGCCACATGGCCCCGGTGTCGGCGAAGCCCAGTTCGCGAGCCCCCTCATTGGCGATCTCGACCATGCGGGCGTAGTCGGCGGCCATGACCGGCGAGACGGTGCGCCAGCCTTCGTACAGCGCCTCCAGCTCTTCGGGATCGCGCGACTCCGCCATCAGGAGGGTGGCCTCGTCGAGGGTGATCTGGCGGCCCTTGAAGTCGAACTTGCCGGTGGCGTAGGTCGAGTCGAGCCGGGTGGTGATGTCGGCCAGCTCGGAGGCCGCGCCGGGGCGGTTCGGGGCCGGCAGGACGATGCCGAGGCGCAGCAGGTCGAGCTTGCGGCGCACATCGGCCGGGGCCTCCACATCGTTGAAATGCGCCGCGCCATTGGCCAGTTCGACCTGCAGCTCGGTGTATTCGGCGTTGATCCGGCTCTCCAGCCACATGGTGTCGTGGGTGATGTTGGTGGCGCGCGTCCACTGGATGCGGGCGGCCTCCTCGCTCAGGGCCGCGAGGCGCGTCTCGGCGCCGGCGACGAAGGTCGCGGCTTCCTGGGCGGTTGCGGGGATGGCGGGCCCGGCGTCGGCGTTCACCGGCCCGGCGAGGGTCACGGGGGCATCCGGGTCGATCGTCGCGCAGCCGGCGGCGAGGCCGAGGGCGCAGGCGGCGGCGGCCGTCATCAGGGTGCGTTTCATGGTGGTCTCCCGGGGCGTTCTGGCGTCAGGCGGTTGCTCCGCCTTTTCGGCGCGCAGGTGAAGCGAGCGCAGCCGTGGCGTCAAGCGTCGCGGTTCAGCGGAGCACGCAGGCGGCCAGGCCGTCGTTGCGCACCGTGCCCATGGCCGCCTGGACCCGCGCAGCCCGGCGGCGGACATAGGGGCCGGGGGAGGATGCGTTGTAGCGTCGGGGGGACGGCAGGATGGCGGCCAGCCGGGCGGCCTCGCGCGGGCTGAGGTCCGCCGCCGACTTGCCGAACCAGCGCCGGGACGCCGCCTCGGCGCCGTAGACGCCGGGGGCCCATTCGGCGACGTTGAGATAGACTTCCATGACCCGACGCTTGCCCCACAGGGTCTCGATCAGGACGGTGTAGCCGGCCTCCAGACCCTTGCGCACCCAATCACGGCCCGGCCACAGGAAGACGTTCTTGGCGGTCTGCTGGCTGATGGTCGACCCGCCGCGGACGCGGCCGCCGCGCTTTTCGGCGCGGGCGTTGGCCTTCAGAGCCTTCTCGATGGCCTTCATATCGAAGCCGTGGTGGGCGCAGAAGGTCGAGTCCTCCGAGGCGATCACGGCCTCGACCAGACTCGGCGAGATCTCGTCGAGCGACCGCCAGCGGTAGGAGACGCCCTCCCCCTCCAGCGCGCGGCTGACCATCAGGAAGGTCAGTGGCGGCGGGACGAAACGGTGGATGGCGACGCTGCCCAGCAGGAGCAGCACAAGGGCCAGCAGGACCGTCAACAGCGGCCGTCCTGGCTTCCTGATGCTGGCGGACCCCGTCATCCGGCGATGGTGGGACGGCGGGAGCCGGCGGGCAAGAGGGGCCGGCTCAGACGTCCGCCACGCCCGCCTGGCCATCCTCGTCCGCCCAGGCGATGCGGCGCGCGTCGGGGCTCATGGCCAGGGCGGTGATGGCCGGCCCCTTGTCCGCCTTGAGGAAGTTGAGCCCCTGCCCGGCCGGGTCGGCGAGCCAGACGCGGCCGTCGTTGAGACCGGCGGCCAGCAGGCCATGCTTCGGCCTTGACGCCACCAGGGTGACGAGGCTGCCCTCGTCGAAGCCGATCTCGGTGGCCTCGCGACCCATCGGTCCGTTGGAGCCGATGAAGGGCCACAACACCGCCCCTTGCGCCCCGGAGGTGGCCAGCAACTGGCCGTTGGAAAGGAAGCTCATCGCCCGGACCTTGGACGGATAGCCGCCCATGCGCAGGTTCTTCTGATCCTTGACGCGCCAGCCGTGCAGCTGGTTGTCCTGCATGGCGGTGATGACGAAGGCCCCGTCGGGCGACCAGCCGACCGACGTGTGGGAGCCGGCCCATTTCAGCAGGGACGGCTTCTGCTGGGCGATGCGGGCGAACCAGAGGGCCGCCCCGCCGTAGGTCGAGGTCGCGATGCGGCGGCCCTTCGGCTCGAAGGCGACGCCCGAGACGGTGCGCTCGTGGACGAAGTCGCGGCGGAAGCCGGCGTCCTTCGCGTCGATCACCGACAGGGTCTTGCCGGCGGAGAAGGCGATCAGGCCGCTGTCGGCCGAGGCGTCGATGGCGTCGATCCACTGGCCCCTGGCCGTCGCCAGCACCCCGGCCTCGCCGCGGCGGTGCCAGATCACGCGGCCGTCGTCGCCGCCGGTGACCACGCCGTCGCCGGACGGATGGACGGCGGCGCACAGGACAGCGCCGTCATGGGCGGCGCTGAACTCGCCGCCCTCGAAACGGACCGAACCGTCGCCGAGGGCGAAGACGGCGCCGGTCGCGTCGAACAGGGCGGCCGTGACCTGGGCGTCGTAGGTGTGGGTCTTCACGCCGCGCAGGCCTCGAACCCGGCCTTGAGCGCCGCCTCGTCGAGGTCGCGGCCGATGAAGACGGCGCGGGACCAGCGCCGCTCGATCGGGCCCCAGGGCTTCTGCAGGTCGCCCTCGAGGATCATGTGCACGGCCTGGAAGACGAGGCGGCGATCCTCTCCCTGAACGTCGATGATCCCCTTGGCGCGCAGGATGTTCTGGCCCTGCTCGCCCAGCAGGCGATCGAGCCAGGCGGTGAATTTGGCGCCGTCCATCGGTGTTTCGAGGGACAGGGAGACGCCCTTGATGTCGTCCTCGTGGGCGTGACCGCGCGCGCCGTGGGAATGGTCGTGATGATGGTCGTGGTCGTGGCCGTGATGATCGTGGTCGTGGCCGCAGTGTTCGTCGTGGACGTGGCCGGCCTCGCCGTGGGCGGGATTGGCGAACTCGGGGTTGATGTCGAGGATGCGCTCGAGATCGAAGCCGCCGAGGCCGAGGACCTGGTCCAGCGGCACATCAGCCCGCTCGGCGCGGGTGATGGGGGCGAGCGGGTTCAGCTTGCGCAGGCGCCGCTCGACCTCGACCAGTTCGGCCTCGTTCACGAGATCGACCTTGTTGAGGATGATGCGGTCGGCGAAGGCGACCTGCTCGCGCGCCTCCTTCGAGTCGTCCAGCCGGGCCATGACGTGTTTGGCGTCGACCAGGGCGGTGACGCTGTCCAGCTGGGTCTTCGCCTTGACGTCCTCGTCGACGAAGAAGGTCTGGGCCACCGGGCCGGGGTCCGCCAGGCCGGTGGTCTCGACGATGATGGCGTCGAAGGCGGGCTTGCCGGGGCGCTGGCGCTTCATCAGGCCGTTGACCACGCGGATCAGGTCGCCGCGCACCGTGCAGCAGACGCAGCCGTTGTTCATCTCGAACACGTCCTCGTCGGCGCCGACGACGAGGTCGTTGTCGATGCCGATCTCGCCGCACTCGTTGACGATGACGGCGTAGCGCTTGCCGTGGTCCTCGGTGAGGATGCGGTTCAGCAGGGTGGTCTTGCCGGCGCCGAGGTAGCCGGTGAGGACGGTGACGGGGATCTTGTCGGTCATGGCGCTCATCTAGGGTCGGCGGGGCATGGCCGCCAGTCGGGGTTCATCACAACGGGCACAAAGGATTCACAACGATCACGACGGGAGCGAGGGTCGATCGGCGCGCAGCGCCAGAAATCAATATCGGAGGACGCGTGCTGCGTCGCGCGGTCGCACGGTTTCGTTGTGATCGTTGTGAACCCGTTGTGTTCGCTGTGAACCCCCTGCAGGGCGTCAGCAGTCGGGACAGTCGGGCAGGACCGCCGCTTCCAGCTGAAGCGTGGTGTGGCCGATGCGGAACCGGCCGCGCGCCATGGCCTGCGCCTCTTCCAGCAGGGCGCCGGAATCCGTGCGGTCATGGACGAGGTGGGCGGTCAGGGCCGTTTCGGTCGTTGACAGGCCCCAGACGTGGAGATCGTGAACGGCGGTGACGCCCGGCAGCGTCAGGAAGGCGGCGCGAATCGCGGCGACGTCGACTCCGCGCGGGGCGGCGTCGAGCGCCAGATTGACCGAGTCCTTCAGCAGGCCCCAGGTCCCGATCAGGATGACGCCGACGATGACGATGCTGACCAGGGGGTCGATCACCGACCAGCCCGTGAACATGATCGCCGCCCCGGCGAGGACCACGCCGATCGAGACGGCGGCGTCGGCCATCATGTGCAGATAGGCCCCGCGGGCGTTCAGGTCGCTGTGCTGGTCGCGCATGAACAGCAGGGCGGTGCCCAGATTGATGACGAAGCCGACGGCGGCGACGATCATGATCAGGCCGCTCATCACCGGAGCGGGCTCGGCCAGACGGCGGACCGCCTCGAAGGCGATGGCCCCGCAGGCGAAGATCAGCAACAGTGCGTTGGCGAGGGCGGCCAGAACCGTGGCCTTGCCGTAACCATAGGTGTTCTGCGAGCCGCTGGCGCGGCGCGCCAGCCAGGCGGCGCCGCCGGCCATGGCCAGGCCCAGCACGTCTGACAGGTTGTGGCCGGCGTCCGCCATCAGGGCGGTCGAGCCGCTCCAGGCTCCGGCCCCGAACTCGATGCCGACGAAGGCGAGGTTGACGATCAGGCCGACGGCGTAGCGCCAGTCGCCGGTGTCGACGGGACCATGATGATGATGGCCGTGGGCATGGCCATGATCGTGATGATCGTGGTCATGGGCGTCATGGGGGTGGGCAGGGTCCTGGGCGTGCGCCATGCGCCGGACCCTAGTGGGCGTGACCGGCGTGGGAAAGGGCCGTCGCGGCGGAGGCCGGGGCCCGATCCGCGGCGCGGCTTTCGGCATGGCTGTGCGAGGCGACCAGCAGGCCGATGGCGATCAGGGCGACGCCCAGCACCATGCTTTCGTAACGCGCCCAGCGTTCCAGCCGCAGCGCTGAATAGCCGGCGTTGGCCAGGACGGTGAACACCGCCATCCCCAGCACCGTGCCGACCAGGAAGGCCGCGGTCATCAGCGCCAGGGGCAGGAGGCCCTCGGTGGCCTGGGCCAGATAGAGGGGCAGCAGGACCTCGCCCGGGGACACCGCCAGCATGGCGACCAGACCCCAGAAGGCGGCGGCGTCGGAGACACGCGGTTCGGGGGCGTCGAGGTCGGGCCCGCCGGCGGGCTGGGCCTTCAACAGGGCGGCGCGCGCCAGGTAGAAGGCGCCGAACAGGAACAGGAACACCGCCGCCAGATGCGGCAGCAGGCCCGAAATCCACTGCTCCAGCGCCAGGCCGGCGACAACGATCAGACCGCCGACGGCGGCCGTGGTCGCGATATGGGCGAGACCGGCCGTCGCCACAGCCCCCAGCACCCGGGCCAGACTCCAGCGCTGGGCCCGGCCGACGAGGACGAAGGGGAGCCAGTGCGTCGGCAGGGCCGCGTGCAGGAAGGCGGTGACGAACGCCCCGCCCAGAAGCGAGAGCAGGATCGTCGGCTGGAGATCGGAGGGGCCCATCGCCGGTGGCTCTAGCGTGTTACTTTATAACAGTCGAGCGCTTTCTGGGGTCAGGCCGTCGGCGCAGCCTCGATGAAGTCCAGCGGCGTGTCGGCGGCGGGCAGGCAGCTGCGATCGACGGGTCGGCTCGGGTCGCGCAGGAAGTCGCGGGCCATGTCGACGGTGCAGCGGCTGGCGTTGATGACGCCGTGGGTGGCGTTGGTGACGATGACCACCTGGCTGTTCGAATAGTCCCTGGCGGCGGCCTCGGTCAGGGCCGGCGGACAGCCGGGATCGATCTCTGCGGCGAC
>CAZGPS010000146.1:0-6823 GCA_964527675.1 uncultured Brevundimonas sp.
CGGCGTTGTCCTCGACCGGCGCGCCGGCGAAGCCCTGGATGTGGATGCGGTGAACCCGATAGCGACCCTTCAGCTCCTCCGTCAGCCTGTCCCAGACCTCGGGCGAGGACGACAGGCCGGGGATCAGGATGACGTCGCCCACCGGGCTCGCGGGACCGTCGACACGGGCATGGAAACGACCCGATTCAAAGTCGACATGCTGGTGTCCATGGGCGGCGTGGCTGTCCTGGGCATGGGCGCCGTGACAGTCCTGGGCGAGGGCGGGGGTCGCCAGGGCGGCGGCGGCGATCAGGGTCATGAGGGCGGTTTTCATTGGCGCGGTCCCGTGGTGAATGTCCTGATCGGATACGTCACCTGCTTTGCAATGTAAAGTGCTTTTCAAAGAGAATTGTTGAGCGTCTGGCGGCGACGCGGGCGTCCGGCCTAGAATGGCTGGCATGACCCCCGAGACCCTAGCTGCTGACAGCCCCGCCGCAAGCCGGGCGGCCCCGCCCGCCGCCTTCGGCAAGGGCTTCGTGCTCGACACCTGGTATTTCGTCGCCCTGTCGCGCGACGTGAAGCCGGCGGCGCTGGAACGGCACGAACTGCTGGGCGAGCCGGTCCTGATCGGCCGCACCCGGGCCGGTCAGGTCTACGCCATGCGCGACATCTGCCCGCACCGCGCCGCGCCCCTGTCGGCGGGGCGGCTGGTCGAGAAGCCCGGCGAGGGCGAGACCATCGAGTGCTGCTACCACGGCTGGCGCTTCCGCCCCGACGGCGTCTGCGCCGCCATCCCCTCGCTGGTCGAGGACCAGGCCTATGCGCCGGACCGCATCCGCGTGCGCGCCTATCCGGTGCGCGAGAGCCAGGGCATGGTCTTCGTCTGGGTCGCGTCGGACCCGCGCGCCCCGGCCGAGCCGGACCACGAGCCGCCGGTCTTCCCCGGCGTCGTCGGCGGCGAGGCCCGGCTGGTCGAGGCGATGGATTTCGACGCCCACATCGACCACGCGGTGGTCGGGCTGATGGATCCGGCGCACGGGCCCTATGTGCATCAGCAGTGGTGGTGGCGGTCCGAGCATTCGATGCACGAAAAGGCCAAGGCCTTCGAGCCGCGCGAGCTGGGCTTCGCCATGGTGCGGCACGCGCCGTCGTCGAACAGCCGGGCCTACAGGATCCTCGGCGGGGCCCCGGCGACCGAGATCACCTTCCGCCTGCCGGGCTATCGCTGGGAGCATATCCAGGTCGGCGAGAAACAGGTTCTGGCCCTGACCTGCCTGACGCCCCGGACGGACAACCGCACCACCATCACCCAGATCTTCTGGTCCGACCACTGGGTCTTCGCCATCGCCAAACCCTTCCTGCGGCTGGGCGTGGTCGCCTTCCTGAAACAGGACGGCGGCATGGTGAACCTGCAGAACGAGGGGCTGCGCTACGATCCCGCCCTGATCTGGATCGACGACGCCGACAAACAGGCCAAATGGTACCAGCAGCTCAAGCGCGAGTGGGGCAAGAGCCGGGCCGAGGGGCGGGCGTTCGCGAACCCGGTGAAGCCGGCGACGCTGAGGTGGAAGAGCTGAGGCGAGTAGAAGCGGACCTCGCTACCCCGCTAAATCGAGCCTATGCGATTGATTGGTCATGGATATAGTCTTCCTCGTGATTGCTTGCCTCAGCCTCATGCCATCGACTGTGGCGTTTCTCGCCCTGTGCGGACGTGAGAAGCGTATTCCGAGCATTGTATTTATGATCGAGCTTGTCGGGCGATGGTGCAAAATCCCGGCGGAGCGACGGGACCCTTGGGTATCGACCGCGGCAATCGGATACGTGGTTGGGTTTGTCGCCCTGATCTGCAGCGTCGTAATTAGCCTTTGACGCGGAGCGTCCACAGGGGCCGCTGCAGAGCACCGGCGCCGTTGCAAGTTCTTGAACTACAGACGCGCAAGGAAAAGGCCGCGACGTCCAGCGTCGCGGCCTTTCACATGTCTCGGTGGTGTCGCGCCTACTGCCGCGAGAGCGCGCCGGCGAGCACGGCGTCGACCTGCTTGCCCATGCGTTCCGTCAGCTGGGCCATGGTCCAGCCGTCATAGGCGGCCTGGCGGAAGTTGGACAGGAAGGCGGCGTAGATCAGCTCGCCCAGCAGCCGGACGTCGACGTCCTGGCGCAGTTCGCCCTCGCGAACGCCGGCCTGCAGCGCATCGGTGACGACGGCGACCAGCGGCTGGATGGCCTGACGGGTGCGCATTTCGGCGGCGACCGGCTGGAACCACGAGCGGGCCATCACGGCCTGGACCAGCGGCAGTTGCTCCAGCGAGCCATGGTAGCCGGCGCCCAGGGCCGACAGCAGGCGGGCGCGCACCGAGCCTTCGGTGGCCGCGGCGGCCTTCATCGTCTCGGCCAGCTGGACCAGATCGGTCGCCAGCACGGCCTCGAACAGCTCGGCCTTGTCCTGGAAATTGGCGAAGACGGCGCCGGTGGACATGCCCGCGCCCTTGGCGATGTCGCGGATGGTGGCGGGCTCGTAGCCGCGCTCGGCGAACAGCTGGCGGGCGGCGTCGAGAACCTTCTGCCGGGTGCGGACCTTGGCGGCCTGGCGGCGGTTCAGGCGGGGGGCCTCGACTTCGGTCTCGGGATCGGAGGGGGAAGGGGACAGGGCGATATCTCGCATAAAACGGGTACTCGACTAAACAGCGGGCGGCGCCGCCATCGATAACTGAACGCCGAAGCGATGGGGGAGGGAACGGAACGCGATGCTGTGCGCCCGCCGCGGTCGTCTCTTCTGACGACAGGGGCAGTCATCACGCAACGATGACCAAAATGGGGTGCGGAGATTAATGAGGCGATGACCGCCGGGGTTAACGCCGCGACATCTTGACCGGTTCAGCCCCGCGGCGCGGACCGCAGGGCGCGCGCCCGGCGCGGTTTGGCGTGATTGTCGGGCATGGCGTCCTGGAACAGGGTACGGAAGCGGTCCCGGCGCTCGTGGATCGAGGCCAGGACCAACCCCATCGGCACACCCAGGTCGACCAGGGTGTTCTCGGCCAGCTGCAGCGCCGCCTCGGTGGTCTCCGGCACGGCGTCGGTCACGCCCAGCTGGTACAGCCGCTCGGCGTGGCGTTCGTCGCGGGCGCGGGCGATCAGGATCAGATCCGGCCGCAACAGCCGCGCCGTGCGGACCACCTCATCCACCTGGGCCGGGGCGTCCATGGTGACGATCACCGCCCGGGCGGTGTCGATCCCGCACAGCTTCATCATCTCCGGCCGGGCGGCGTCGCCATAGAAGACATTGGCTCGCTCGGTCCGGCCCTTGGCGACCGTGGCGGGATTGGAATCCACCGCCAGATACGGCTGGCCGTGCTCGGTTAGCATCTCCCCGACCAGGCGGCCGACCCGGCCGAAGCCGACAATCAGCACCTTGTCGTCGATGTCGGAGGGCTCGAGCGCCTCCTCCGGCAAGTCCGGAACGCCCGGCCGGGGAAGGCGGGTCAGCCGTCCGGCGAGCGCGGCCATGGCCGGAATGGTGAAGATGCTGATGGTCGCGGCGACCAGCACGGTGCCGGTGAAGGCCGGCGAGGCGATGCCCTCGAGCATGCCCGCGCCGAGGATGACGAAGGCGAACTCTCCCGCCGGCCCCAGCACCAGGGCCGTTTCGATCGCGGCCCTGCGTTTCACGCCCCACAGCCGCGCCGCGCCGAAGATCATCACGATCTTGATCGCCGTCATGCCGAGGGCGAGACCGAAGACGGCCACGGGGTTGGCCACCACCACGTCGAGGTCGAGACTGATTCCGACGCCGACGAAGAAGACCCCGAGCAACAGGCCCTTGAAGGGTTCGATCGACAGCTCGACCTCGCGCCGGAACTCGGTCTCGGCCAGCAGGACGCCGGCGATCAGGGCCCCGAGGCTCATCGACAGGCCGGCCGCCTGGGCCGCCACGCCGGCGCCGACCACGACCAGCAGGCTGGCGGCGACGAACATCTCCTGCCCCTGGCCGCGCGCCTTGGCCCGGGCCACCGAGCGGAACATGGGCCGCAGCACCAGCCGGCCGAGGATGACCAGCAGGGCCAGGCCGATGGCCGCCGGCACCAGGGTCAGCAGGGCGGTGCGCAGGGTGGCCGGGTCGAGATCGCCGCCGCCTTGGGCGAGGGCCGCCAGCACGGTCACCGTGATCAGGATCGGCGCCACGACCAGATCCTGGGCCAGCAGGATCGAAAAGGTCGCCCGGCCGGAGGCCGTTTGCACCCGGCCGCTCTCGGCCAGCACCGGCATCACCACCGCCGTCGACGACAGCGACAGCCCCATGCCCAGAACCGCGGCCGAGACGAGCGTCTGGCCCATCAGCATGAACACGCCGGCCAGCACCACCGTGCAGACGGCGATCTGGGTCAAGCCCAGCCCGAACACCAGCCGTCGCATCGACTTGAGCCGCCCCCACGACAGCTCGAGTCCGATCATGAACAGCAGGAAGGCGACGCCGAGTTCGGACAGCGAACGAATCTGGCCGGCGTCGGATATGGTCAGCCAGGCCAGCCACGGTGCGCTCTCGGCGAACCGCGCCAGACCGTCCGGGCCCAGCAGCACGCCCGCTGCGAGGAAGCCGAGAATGGGGCTGATCTTCAGTCGGTTGAACAGCGGAACCATAACGCCCGCCGCGGCCAGAAAGACCACCAGATCCTTGTATTCGCCGCCCGCGCCGCCGTGACCCGTCATCCGCCCTCCATCGCCGACAACCTACAGGCTGAAGCGCCGCCGTGTCCGCGTTTCCGTCCCTTCATGACAAAAAATTCAGGCGACACGCCTCCCGCCCCGCGTAGGGTCGTCGCCGACCTTCCGGAACCGGAAGAAAAGTCGAGGAACCCTCATATGAAGACGCTGCTTATCGGCGCCGCCGTCGGCGCCCTGCTCCTGCCCGCCGCGCCCGCGCTGGCTCAACATTTCGCGGCGAACGGCCACGACCACGCCTGCGTCGACGAGTCCTGCACCGTCTTCGAGCTGTTCCAGACCCCCGAAGCCGGCGCGACCGTCCAGGGCTATCAGGGCGTCGAGACGCCGAAATACGGGACCTGGGGCTTCGACCTCAACGGCCGCGACACCTCGGTCTCCCCGGGCGACAGCTTCTTCCGCTACGCCAACGGCGCCGCCTTCGACCGGCTGGAGATCCCGTCCGATCGCACCAGCTACGGCTCGTTCAACCTGCTGCGCGAGCTGTCGGATAATCGGGTCAAGGTGATGATCGACGCCCTGGCCGCCCGCACCGACCTGGCGCCCGGCTCTGACGAGCAGAAGATCGCCGACGCCTACCGCGCCTATATGGACGAGGCCCGCATCGAGGCGCTCGACGCCCAGCCGCTGCAGCCCTATCTCGCCGCCATCCGCGCCGCCGACACCCACGACAAGGCCGCCGTCTACATGGGCGAGGCCCAGGGCCGGATCGGTGGCAGCATCTTCGGCACCGGCATTTCCACAGATCAGAAGGCGCCGACCCGCTATGTCGTCTCGACCGGTCAATCCGGCCTCGGCCTGCCCAACCGCGACTACTATCTGGAAGATCGCTGGAGCGAGAAGAAGGCCCTGTACCGGGCCTATGTCGAGCGCATGCTGGAGATGATCGGCTGGGACGACCCGGCCGCCAACGCCGACGCCATTCTCGCCTTCGAGACCCGCATCGCCGAGGCCCACTGGACGCCCGTCCAGAATCGCAACCGCGACGAGACCTACAACGAATACACCATCGCCCAGCTGGCGGCCGAGGCCCCCGGCTTCGCCTGGCAGGACTACTATTCCGCCATCGGCGTCGGCGAGGTCCCGCGCCTGATCGTCCGTCAGGACACGGCCATGCCGAAGATCGCCGCCATCTACGCCGAGACGCCGATCGCGGTGATCCAGGCCTGGCAGGCCTTCCACTCCACCGACCAGGCCGCCTCGCGCCTGTCGCGCCGCTTCGCCGACGCCCAGTGGGCGTTCCGCTCGCGCGACCTGAACGGCCAGCCGATGCAGCGCGACCGCGACAAGCGCGGCATCAGCTTCGCCGAGAGCATGCTGGGCGAGGCCGTCGGCCGTCAGTATGTGGCCGAATATTTCCCGGCCGATTCAAAGGCCAAGATGGAGGATCTGGTCGCCAACCTGCGCCTCGCCCTCGGGGCCCGGATCAACACCTATGACTGGATGAGCGACGCGACCAAGGCCGCGGCCCAGGAGAAGCTGGCCAAATTCACCGTCAAGATCGGCTATCCGGACAAGTGGCGCGACTATTCGGCCCTGGAGGTCCGCCCGGATGACCTGTTCGGCAATGGCGAGCGCGCCAGTCTGTTCCGCTGGAACTACCAGCTGGCCCGTCTGAACCAGCCGGTCGACAAGGACGAGTGGGGCATGACCCCGCAGACGGTGAACGCCTATTACAACTCGGCCAACAACGAGATCGTCTTCCCGGCCGCCATCCTGCAGCCGCCCTTCTTCGATCCGGACGCCGATCCGGCCGTCAACTACGGCGGCATCGGCGGCGTCATCGGCCACGAGATCGGCCACGGCTTCGACGACCAGGGCTCCAAATCCGACGGCGACGGCGTGCTGCGCAACTGGTGGACCGACGAGGACAAGGCCAATTTCACCGCCCTGACCACCCGCCTCGGGGCCCAGTACGACCAGTTCGAGCCGATCCCCGGCTTCAAGGTCAACGGCGCCCTGACCATGGGCGAGAACATCGGCGACGCCGCCGGCACGGCGGTCGGTCTGGAGGCCTACCACCTGTCGCTGAACGGCCAGCCGGCCCCGGTGCTGGACGGCGTCACCGGCGATCAGCGCTTCTTCTACGGCTGGGCCCAGGTCTGGCAGTCGAAATACCGCGACGACG
>CAZGPS010000147.1:0-6729 GCA_964527675.1 uncultured Brevundimonas sp.
CGAGACGCCGCCTGTATAGGCCCCGTGGGTCTCGGCCCGGCAATCATGGCCGCCGACCTCGATCGGCCGCACCTGGGCGGCCTCGGCCAGCCGGCTGATCAGGGTCGACGGCGGACACACGGCGACCCGGCAGGACGCCGGCTCAGCCTCGAGGTCGAGCGCCAGCTCGCGGATGACGACGTCGAGATCGGCGGCAAGGCCGTTCATTTTCCAGTTGCCGGCGATCAGCTTCACGGATTGTTTCATTCGGCCTGTCTAGGCGGAGCTTTTGTCGAAGCCAAGCCGCCGAACGACGCCATTGTCTTGCCGTGCTGGCCCGTCACCCCCTATAGGCCGGGGCGACGATTGTCGCCGCCATCCGCCCAGGACCGCTTTCCATGATCTCCATGTTCCGCAATTTCGCGAAGTCGAAGTGGGCGATCGGCCTGCTCGTGCTCACCGCCCTCGGCCTGTTGATCACCGGCGGCACGCAGACTGACGTCCTGGGCAGCCTGCAGGCGCCGAAGGTCATCTCGGCCGGCGAGCGCAGCGTCACCCCGGCGGAGTTCCGGGCCCAGATGGACCGCCAGCTGGAGCAGATCCAGGCGCAGCAAGGCCGCGCCGTCACCTATGAGGAACTGCTCGCCCAGGCCGACCTGACGGCCCTGCTGAGGAGCCAGGCGGAACAACTGGGCTTCTTCGCCTGGGCCTGGAAAACCGGCATCCGGCCGGGGAACGAGCTGATCCTGCGCCAGATCCGGGCCATCCCGGCCTTCTTTGATCCGGTGACCAACCAGTTCGACCAGAATCTCTACAAGTCCCGCCTGGCCGAGGCGAAGATGACGCCCGAGCTGCTCGAGCGCGAGGCCCGCGACCAGTACAGCCGGACCCACTACGGCACCGCCCTGGTCACCGGCCTGCGAATGCCACGCGTCTATGGCGCCATGTACGCCAATCTAAACCAGCAAACCCGCGACGGCAGCTGGTTCATCCTGACCCAGGAGATGGCCGGGACCGCGCCGCGTCCGACCGACGCCCAGCTGAATTCCTTCATCAGCCAGAACGCCGCCAGCCTGCGGACGCCCGAGATGCGGTCCGGCTCACTGGTCATCTTCAGCAGCCCCGCCGACCAGAACATCGCCATTGACGAAGAGGCGATCCAACGCCGGTTCGATTTCCGCAAGGACGCCCTGTCCCTGCCCGAGCGCCGCACCTTCGCGACCCTGACGGCCCCGACCCAGGCCGCCGCGGAACGGATCGCCGCCGCCCTGCGCGCCGGCCAGTCTCCGGCCGCCGTCGGTCAGGCCAATGACCTGCAACCGGCCGAATATACGGACACGCCGCGCAGTGCGATCGGCGACCCGGCCGTGGCCGCCGCCGTGTTCGGCCTGGGCGCCGATCAGGTCTCCGCCCCGGTGCAGGCGCGGGTCGGTTTCGTTGTCGCCCGGGTCACCGCCGTTACGCCAGGGCGTGAGGTCACGCTGGCGGACGTCCGCGGGCAGATCGTCGAGGAACTGCGCGGTCAGGAAGCGCGCGGCGCCATCGCCCGCCGGGTGGAAGCCTTCGAAGCGGCCCGCCGCGAGGGCAAGAGCGTCGATGACGCCGTCCGCGAGGTCGGCGCCCGAATGGTCCAGATCCCCGCTGTGACCAGGGAGGGCCGCAACCGCGAGGGCCAGCAGCTCAACGTTCCCGCGCCCGTGCTCGAAGGCCTGTGGAAGCTGACCAAGGGCCGCGCCAGCGAGCCGACCGGACTCGGCGAAGGCCAGTATTTCGTCGTCCGCCTCGACGACGTCATGCCCGCCGCCATGCCTTCACTCGAAGCCGTCCGGAACACGGTCACTCCGGCCTGGATCGCGCGCGAGAATGTCCGGCTGCTTTCCGCCCGTTCCGACGCCCTGATGGCCCGGCTTCGCGCCGGCGAGGATCTGGCCGCCGTGGCGGCCTCGACCGGCGCGTCCGTGATCCGCGAGACCGGCATCCGCCAGGACGAAGCCTCGGCCACGCGACTCGGTCAGGGCGTGATGGGAGGCCTGTTCAACGGTGAACGCGGCAAGCCGTTCTCCCAGCCCCAGTCCGAGAGCAGCATCGCCATCGGCCGCGTCGACCGCATCACCCCGCCCACGCCGGCCCTGGCCGCCGACGAGGCCCAGCAATGGCGCGCTCGTCTCGGCGCGGCGGCGGGCGATCCGCTGTTCGCCGCGGCCGTGGTCGCCGCGGCCGAGCGGACCAAGGCGACCTACAATGAGGAGATCGCCCGGCAGGCCCTCGGCGTCGCTGCGACGCCGGCGGCCCCGGCCGGGCGATGAGCGCAGCGGACGGGGCGCCCTCCCGCGCCGCCTTCGGGCTCGGCTGGTCCGAAGGCCGTCCGCAGGTCGTCGTCCGCCGCCTCGTCGACGACCTCGAAACCCCCGTCTCGGCCTTCCTGAAGGTCGGGCACGGCCGCACCCATGCCTTTCTGCTGGAATCGGTCGAGGGCGGGGCGGTCAACGGCCGCTATTCCATCATCACCCGCGAGCCGGACGTCGTCTGGCGCTGCCGCGACGGTCAGGCCGAACTGGCGCGTGGCGCGGGCGTGGCCTCCGGGCGCTATGACGCCGAGCCGGGCGATCCGCTGGCCTCGCTTCGTCGCCTGATCGCGGCGTCCCGCTTCGACCTGCCGGCGGACCTGCCGCCGATGGCCGCGGGCCTGTTCGGCGTGTTCGGCTATGACATGGTCCGGCTGCTGGAGCCGCTGGGCCCGCCCAATCCCGATCCGCTGGACCTGCCCGACGCGGTCCTGACCCGGCCGGCGCTGGTCGCCATCTTCGATTCGGTGAAGCACGAGATCGTTCTGGTCTCGGCCGCCTATCCCGACAGCGGCCTGTCGGCGGATGCAGCCTTCGACGCCGCCGTGGCCCGGCTGGACGCCTTCGAGGCCGAGCTGCGCGCGCCCCTGCCCGCCCTGCCCGCGCCGGTTCCGGCCGCCGCCCCGCCATTCCGCTCGCCGGTCGACGAAGCGGCGTTCGGTGCCATGGTCGCCCGGGCCAAGGACTACATCGCCGCCGGCGACATTTTCCAGGTGGTGCTGAGCCACCGGTTCGCCGCGGCATGGGCCGGCGATCCGTTCGCCTTCTACCGCTCGCTGCGTCGGCGCAATCCATCGCCCTATCTGTTCTTCCTCGATTTCGGCGATTTCCAGCTGGCCGGGTCGAGCCCGGAGATTCTGGTGCGGCTGAAGGACGGGCGGGTCACCATCCGCCCGCTGGCCGGCACCCGGCCCCGCGGCGAGACGGTTGAGGCCGACCGGGCGCTGGAGGCCGAACTGCTGGCCGATCCCAAGGAGCGGGCCGAGCATCTGATGCTGCTGGATCTGGGCCGTAACGACGTCGGTCGGGTCGCCGCCCCGGGCACGGTCGAGGTTATCGAGAGCTTCAAGGTCGAGCGCTACAGCTCTGTCATGCATATTGTTTCGGAAGTTCAGGGGCAGTCCAACCCCGAGCTCGATGCGGTCGATACCCTGCTGGCCGCCCTGCCGGCCGGCACCCTGTCCGGCGCGCCCAAGGTGCGGGCGATGGAGATCATCGACGAGCTGGAGGACGAAAAGCGCGGCGTCGGCTATGGCGGCGGCGTCGGCTATATTTCGGCCGGCGGCGAGGCCGACATCTGCATCGTGCTCAGGACCGCCCTGTTCGCCGACGGCAAGATCCATGTCCAGGCCGGGGCCGGCGTGGTGGCCGACAGCGATCCGGCGGCCGAATACGCCGAGACCCGGGCCAAGGCGCGCGCGCCGATCGGCGCGGCCGAGGACGCCTGGCGCTATCCGTTCGGGAACAGGGGCTGAGCCACAGCCGGCTCTTCGAACCGGACGCCCGGCCCCAGCACCATGACGCCGGCCATCATCACCGCCGCCATCGCCGCCAGGGCGGCGGCGCCGAGCGCCGCCCACGGACTGGCTCGCCGGACCGGCGCGGTCAGCAGGCCGCGCGCCTTGTCGATACTGGTGTCGGCCATGCGCGCCCCTCCGCTGGAGCCCCCAGTTCGCCCGATCGTGGTTAACGAAGACTTACCCGCAGGATCGCTTGGCGCGGCGGACGGCGCCGACTAGAAGCCGGGGATGATCCTCGTCGTCGACAACTACGACAGCTTTACCTGGAACCTGGTCCACTACCTGGCGGAACTGGGCGCGGAGACGCGCGTGGTGCGCAACGACGACCTGACCGCGGCCGAGGCCCTCGCCCTCAAGCCGGACGCCCTGCTGCTGTCGCCGGGCCCGTGCACGCCGAACGAGGCGGGCATCTGCTTGTCCCTGATCGACACGGCGCCGCTGGAGATGCCGGTCTTCGGCGTCTGCCTCGGCCATCAGGCCATGGGCCAGGCCTTCGGCGGCGACGTCATCCGGGCCAAGGCGCTGATGCACGGCAAGACGTCGCCGATTGAGCACGAGGGCCGCAGCGTCTTCGCCGGCCTGCCCTCGCCGTTCACCGCGACCCGCTACCATTCGCTGGCGGTGAAGCGGGAGACCCTGCCGGATGTGCTGGAGGTCACGGCCTGGACCGCCGACGGCGAGATCATGGGGCTGGCGCACCGGACGCGGCCGATCCACGGCGTCCAGTTCCACCCCGAATCGATCGCCACCGAACACGGCCACGACCTGCTGGCCAATTTCCTCGACCTCGCCAACATCAAGCGCACGGCGATGGTCTGAGATGGCCGACGGGTTCAAGCCCCTGCTGGCCAAGCTGGTCGACGGCCAGGTGCTGTCTGACGCGGAGGCGCACGCCTTCTTCGCCGCCTGCCTGAGGGGCGAGCCGACCCCGGCCCAGGTCGCCGCCGCCGTCACCGCCCTGCGCATCCGCGGCGAGACGGTCGGCGAGATCGCCGCCTTCGCCACCGCCATGCGCGATGCGGCCCTGACGCTGGATCATCCGTACGACGTCATCGACACCTGCGGCACCGGCGGCGACGGCCAGCACACCTTCAACATCTCGACGGCGGCGGCGCTGGTGCTGGCCGGCGCGGGGCTGAAGGTGGCCAAGCACGGCAACCGGGCGCTGAGCTCGAAGTCCGGCTCTTCGGACGTGCTGGCCGCGTTGGGCGTCAATCTGGCGGCGACGCCGGCGCAGCAGTTGCGGGCGCTGGACCAGGCCGGCATCGCCTTCCTGTTCGCCCCCGCCTACCACGGGGCCATGCGGCACGTCGGACCGGTAAGGGCCGAGATCGGTTTCCGCACGGTTTTCAATTTGCTGGGCCCGCTTTCGAACCCCGCGTCAGCGAAGCGGCAGGTCATGGGGGTCTATGATCCGCGCCTGCTGGAGCCTCTGGCCGAGGTGCTGGGCCGCCTCGGCGCCGAGCGGGCGTGGACCGTGCATGGACAGGGGCTGGACGAACTGACCACCACGGGCGCGACCGAGGTGGCGGAGTGGAAGGACGGGTCGGTGCGCCGCTTCACCGTCACGCCGGAGGACGCCGGCCTGCCCCGCGCCGACCTCGCCGACCTGCGTGGCGGCGACGCCGAGGAGAATGCGGCGGCCTTGCGGGCGCTGCTGGACGGCGCGTCCGGGGCCTATCGCGACATCGTGCTGCTGAACGCGGCGGCGGCGCTGGTGGTGGGCGACAAGGCCGCCAATCTGGCCGGAGGCGCGGCGCTGGCGGCGGCGGTCATCGACGACGGCCGGGCGGCCAGGGCGTTGGCCGCCCTGGTCGAGGCCACCAACACAGCGATCGAGGAAGAGGCATGACGTTCCGATGGAGCGCGGACCTTCAGGTCCGCCCCGACCGCCGGCAGCCCTTGCGGACGTGGACGTCCGCGCGCCCCGGGGGACGCCCGTGACCGACGTGCTTGGCCGGATCGCCGCCTACAAGCGCGAAGACGTGGCTGCCCGCATGGCCAGGAGATCGCAGGATGCGATCGAGGCGGAGGCGCGGTTGGCCCCGCCGCCCCGCGGCTTCCGCGCCGCCCTGGAGCGCCACGTCGAGGACAGCGGCCGCCCCGCCCTGATCGCCGAGATCAAGAAGGCCAGCCCGTCCAAGGGGCTGATCCGCGAGGATTTCGATCCGCCGGCGCTGGCGAAGGCCTATGAGCGCGGCGGCGCCTCCTGCCTGTCGGTGCTGACCGACGGGCCCAGCTTCCAGGGCGACGACGCCTTCCTCGGACAGGCGCGCGAGGCGACCGCCCTGCCCTGCCTGCGCAAGGACTTCCTCGTCGATCCGTGGCAGGTGGCCGAGAGCCGGGCGCTGGGGGCCGACTGCATCCTGATCATCCTGGCCATGATCGACGACGCCCTCGCCGCCGAATTGCTGGCCGAGGCCGAACGATTCGGCATGGACGCCCTGATCGAGACCCATGACGAGGCCGAAATGGCCCGGGCCTGCAAGCTGGGCGGCGATCTGGTGGGCATCAACAACCGCTCGCTGCGGACCTTCGAGGTCGATCTGGAGGTCACCGAACGGCTGGCCATGCTGAGCCCGGTGCGGGCCCTGCTGGTGGCCGAGAGCGGCATCTTCAGCGCTGATGATGTGGCGCGGGTGTCGGCGGCGCATGCGCAGGCGGTGCTGGTCGGCGAGAGCCTGATGCGCCAGGCGGACGTGGAGGCGGCGACCCGGACGCTGCTGCGGTAACCGGACCTTACCCGGAACAGCACAGGAACACCCTGTGGACGTTTGCGGTTTGTTCCGCTAGCGTTCTCACAACGGGATTCGCTCCGAGGTCGCCATGCTCACGCGCAAACAGCACGAACTGCTGATGTTCATCCACGAACGGATCAAGGAGAC
>CAZGPS010000148.1:0-6690 GCA_964527675.1 uncultured Brevundimonas sp.
TCCGCGGCGTCTCGAGCCGCGCCCGCGCGCGGCGCCCCGCCGCCTGCGCCTCCGACGGATTTCCGTTGTCGGCGAGGGCCTTGGCCATCACGTCCTGAACCTCGGGCCGCACCAGGCCGGAGGCGTTGTAGTCCAGATAGACGCCGCTCACGCCGCCACCCCCATGTCGGCCTTGGCCTCGGCCTCGGGGGCCCGGCGCCGCGCCCCGGTGCGGTTCATCACCACATCCTCCAGCGACACCCCGGCCAGATAGCGGTGGATCTCGTCACCCAGGTCCTCCCACAGATTGTGGGTGATGCAGCGCTCCCCGGCCATCATGCAGCCCTTGGGCGAGGAATGGCCGATGCAACGGGTCGCCCGGATCGGCTCGTCCACCGCAAGCACGATCTCGGCCACCACCGTCTCATGCGCCGCCTTGGCCAGGCGATAGCCGCCGCCGGGCCCCCGCACGCTCTGCACCAGACCGCTCTTGCGCAGCCGGGCGAACAGCTGCTCGAGGTAGCTCAGTGAAATCTCCTGACGCGCCGCGATCTCGGCCAGCGACACGGCCCGCGGGACCCCGTCCGAGCGGCCGTTCTTGGCCAGATCGGCCATCGCCATCACAGCGTATCGTCCCTTGGTCGACAGTCGCATCGCGCGCCCTCAAAATTTGCGCGCTTTTCGAGGGTCCTGTGCTAGAACCCGCGCCTTCGCGAAGGCGTCGGCGCGCATGGCGGACTTAGAAAGTCCTACCCATGCAGTCAAGTATTACGCACCTGCGAAACGACAGTTGAACACGGATTTCGCCGCCCATGCCTGAAGTCATTCTGCCCGGAGCCTCCGGCCGCATCGAAGGCCGTTATTCGCCGGGCAAACGCCCGAACGCCCCCATCGCCCTGATCCTGCATCCCCACCCCAAGGCGGGCGGGCATATGAACAATCCGGTCGCGGTCACCCTGTACCAGCTGTTCGTCAAGCGCGGCTTCGCCACCCTGCGCTACAACAGCCGCGGCGTCGGCAAGTCGCAGGGCGAGTTCGATTCGGGCATCGGCGAACTGGCCGACGCGGCCACCGCCCTCGACTGGCTGCAGGCGCAGAACCCGGGCGCGACCCAGACCTGGGTCGCCGGCTACCAGTTCGGCGCCTATATCGGCATGCAGCTGCTGATGCGCCGGCCCGAGACCGACGGCTTCATCTCGGTCTCGCCGCCGTCCAACATGTACGACTTCAGCTTCCTCGCCCCCTGCCCCGCCTCCGGCCTGTTCCTGCACGGCACGGCCGACACCGTCGTCCCGCCGGTCGAGGTCGAGCGCGTGGTCAACAAGCTGCGCACCCAGAAGGGCATCGTCATCGACTACGAGCTGGAAGAGGGCGCGACCCATTTCTGGCAGGACCACATCGACGCCGTCGAACGCCGCGTCGGCCTGTATCTGGACAAGCGGCTGGAAGAGAAGCCGGCGTAAAAAACCCTCTCCCGGCGGGAGAGGGTCGCTCAATACAGCAGGAAAGGCTTCCGCTCTTCCCGCCACGCCGCCTCGTCCACCTCCGCCAGCGCATCCAGATCCTCCGGCGCCGCCGCCGCGTCGTCGACCCATTCGCGCAACGCCGGCCCGCCGTTGATCACATCGATGGCCAGTTTCCCGAACGCATATTCGTAGGGGAAATCCCGCCACAGGTCGTAGTCCGGATACAGCCGCCGGATGGCCTTGAAGGCCAGCGCCTGCACCCGCCACGGTCGGAAGGCCGCGTGGTCATACGCCGGCCCCGCGACATGCATCTGCACCCCGTTGCACAGCGTTCCGACATGCTTGTGGAAGGTCGGCTCGAACCAGCAGTCGCGCAGCACGCACCCTCCCAGCCAGTCCGGCGCCAGCGCCCGCATCTCCGCGATCACCGCCCGGGCGTCGATATCCGGCGCCCCGAACAGCTCCAGCGGCCGGGTCGTGCCCCGCCCCTCCGACAGGGTCGTCCCCTCCAGCATCACCGTCCCGGCATAGGCCCGCGCCATCGACACGTTCGGCGCATTGGGGCTGGGGTTGATCCACTCCCGCTCCAGCAAGGGCCAGCCGAAGCCCGGCCCCGCCTCCGGCTGCCACCCCTCCATGGCGATGACGCGGTAGTCGACATCCAGCCTGAACCGGTCGATGAACCACAGCCCGAGCTCGCCCAGGGTCATGCCGTGCCGCATCGGCATCGGCCCCGCCCCGACGAAGCTCTCCCAGCCCGGTCGCAGCGCCAGCCCCTCGACCGGTCGCCCGGCTGGATTGGGCCGGTCCAGCACCCACACCGTCTTGCCGTGCGCCGCCGCCGCCTCCAGCACATAGAGCAGGGTCGTGATGAAGGTGTAGATGCGGCAGCCGAGGTCCTGCAGGTCGACCAGCAGCACGTCGAAGGTCTGCATCGCCGCGTCCGTCGGCCGCCGCACCTCGCCATACAGGCTGAACACCGGAATGCCGTGGCGTAGATCGGTCTCGTCCGGCGTCTCCATCATATTGTCCTGCAGGTCGCCGCGCATGCCGTGCTGCGGCCCGAAGGCGGCCGTCAGCCGGATGTCGGGACAGGCCGCCAGCGCATCCAGCGAATGCGTCAGGTCTTCCGTCACCGAGGCCGGATGCCCCAGCACGGCCACTCGCCGGCCCTTCAGCGGCGCCCGCAGCGCGGGGTCGGACAACAGGCGGTCGAGGCCGGTCTTCATGCGGGCTCCGGGGGCGGCAGGATCAGGGCGAAGGAATCGGGATGGTGGAAGTCCGGCTTACCCGGCGGGTGGGCCAAGGCCCAGTAGGAGATGGCGCCGTCGATGTCTTCGATGACGGCGGACAGGCCAATGCCGGCTGCGTCCGCGGGCGCTTCAACCAGGGCCTCCAGGGTCACCCACGCCTCCGTCGCCTCGGAGTCCAATACCTGGGCCCGTTCGTCCGCCGGAGCCATCCCGGACCGATAGCCACCGAACCGGTAGGAAGCCCAGCCCCCGGACGGCGACAGGTTGAACTCGCGGTAGCCGTCGTCCGTCGGCGCGAAGACCTCGAAACAGGTGTGGCGCCACAGGTCGTCGGCCCTCCCGGGATCGACCGCCTGCGGCCACAGCACCCGGCCTACGTCGCCGTAGACGGCGTATCGCAGCCAGATGAAGTCCTCCCGTCGCTCGACCTCGACCTCGATCCGCTCGACGGCGGAAGATGGCGTGTCCGGGTGTGGCGTCAGGGTGACCAGCATCTGTCTTCGATACCGACCGCTTGACGCCGGTCAATGGCCGAGGCTACGCAAGGCGCATGATCGCCGCCCGCGCCCTTCCCGGCCTGTATTACCGCCCGCTGAAATAGCGAGCGGCTGCGATCCCCTGCGCCGCACCTCGCCGGCGCGCAAACTCCCATGACGCCCGCCGGCATCCCTGCTAACGGAGCCGCCATGAGCGACCAAGATTTCAAGTCCGCCTTCCTCCGCACCCTGCAGGACCGCGGCTACATCCATCAGATCACCCACCCGGCCGAGCTCGACGCCGCGGCGGCCGCCGGCGTGGTCACCGGCTACATCGGCTTCGACGCCACCGCGCCGTCGCTGCACGTCGGCAGCCTGATCCAGATCATGATGCTGCGCCGGCTGCAGCAGGCCGGCGGCAAGCCCATCGTCCTGATGGGCGGCGGCACCACCAAGGTCGGCGACCCGACCGGCAAGGACGCCTCGCGCCCCCAGCTGACCGACGAGACCATCCAGGCGAACATCGCCTCGATCCGCACCGTGTTCGAGAAATTCCTGACGTTCGGCGACGGCCCGACCGACGCGATCATGCTCGACAACGACCAGTGGCTGTCCGGCTACGGCTACATCCAGTTCCTGCGCGACTTCGGCACGCATTTCACCGTCAACCGCATGCTGGCCTTCGACTCGGTCAAGCTGCGGCTGGAACGCGAACAGCCGATGACCTTCCTCGAGTTCAACTACATGCTGATGCAGTCGGTGGACTTCCTCGAGCTGAACCGGGCGCAAAACTGCACCCTGCAGATGGGCGGCTCGGACCAGTGGGGCAACATCGTCTCGGGCGTCGATCTGGTCCGCCGCGTCGACCACAAGGCCGCCTTCGGCCTGACCACCCCCCTGCTGACCACGGCCTCGGGCGGCAAGATGGGCAAGACGGCCCAGGGCGCGGTCTGGCTCAACGTCGAACAGCTGTCGCCGTATGACTACTGGCAGTTCTGGCGCAACGTCGACGACGCCGACGTGGGCAAATTCCTGCGCCTGTTCACCGACCTGCCGCTGGACGAGATCGCCCGGCTGGAGACGCTTGAAGGCGCCGGCATCAACGACGCCAAGAAGACCCTGGCCGACGCCGCCACGACGATGCTGCACGGCGAGGACGCCGCCTCCCACGCCCGCGGCGCCGCCGAGGCCGCCTTCGAACAGGGCAGGCTCTCCGTCGACCTGCCGACCGTCGAACTGCCGCGTGACGAGGTCATCGGCGCCATGATCGCCGCCGTCACCGCCCGCGCCGGCCTGACCGCCTCCAACGGCGAGGCCCGCCGCCTCGCCCAGGGCGGCGGCCTGCGCCTCAACGACGAAGCCATCACCGACGGCGCCCGCCTGATCGAGGCCGGCGACGTCAACGCCGACGGCGTGCTGAAACTGGCCGCCGGCAAGAAGAAGATCGTGCTGGTCAAACCCGTTTAAACCCCGCCGTCACCCTCGGGCTTGACCCGAGGGCCAGACGGTCCGGTGCTCCGTCGCAGATCAGCCGTATCGCCGGCCGGAGGGCCATCCCGGACGCACAGTCCGCATCAACATCTGATCCTCGGGTCAAGCCCGAGGATGACGGGAGTCAGGACATGCAGATCACCGAAGGCCAACCCGCCCCCGCCTTCGACATGGCGACCGACGGCGACGGCCGGGTCTCCTCCGCCGCCCTGAAGGGCCGGCCTTATGTCCTGTATTTCTACCCCAAGGCCGACACCCCCGGCTGCACCACCGAAGGCCAGGACTTCTCCGCCCTCGCCGACGACTTCGCCGCCGCCGGCGTCACGGTGATCGGCGTCTCCCGTGACCCGGTGAAGAAGCTCGACCGCTTCAAGACCAAATACGATCTCAAGGTCGTGCTCGCCTCCGACGAGCCCGGCGACGTCACCGAAGCCTTCGGCGTCTGGGTCGAGAAGTCGCTGTACGGCCGCGTCTATATGGGCGTCGAACGCGCCACCGTCCTGATCGACGCGACGGGCGTCATCCGCCGCGTCTGGCGCAAGGTCCGGGTCAAGGGACACGCTGCGGAAGTGTTGGCGGCCGTTCGCACGCTCTGAATGCGGACGAATCTACGGCTCTCCAGATGTAACGACGTCCTCATAGATTCGCTGATACGCCTGACAGGCGAAGAACCACCCCGAATACCGTCAAAGTTCGCGCGAACCCGCAGAGGGATGGTTAACAAGTCGTGAACAGACTTGTCCCCGGCGGCAAAGCTGGCGCATAACCCCTGCCGTGCGTGGGGGCGTAGCGTAATGACCGAACACACGACTGAAAGACAGTCTCTCTTGGGTCGATGGTTTCCGACCCGATATGTGTATCTGCGCGACGGCGACGAGGTTCGGGCCTGGGCCCTGACCCCCGCCCGTCAGGCGCTCGGCGCCGCGGCCGCCGTCCTGATCGGCGGCTGGTGTCTGATCGCCTCCGGCGGCTTCGCCTGGAACCTGGTCATGCAGAGCCAGTCGGACAGCACGGTCGCCCGCGCCCGCGCCGCCTCCGAACGCCTCAATGCGGACCTGCAGGCCCGGCTCGACAGCGCCGTCGTGCGCATGACCGCCACCACCGGATCGCTGGACGAAATGGCCCAGATGGTCGAGCGCCGCCACGCCGCCCTGACCCAGGTGATGGGCATGTTCCGCGGCGTTGACGGGGCCCAGGCCGCCCTGACCCCCGCCCCGTCGCTGGACCCCGGCGATCACACCCCGGTCCAGCGCATGCTGGCCGTGCGGATGGATCAGGAACGGCTGATCGCCCGCGCCGAAAGCGTGGCCCAGACCCGGGCCGAGCGGCTGCGCCTCGCCTTCCGCCTCGCCGGCCTGAACCCTTCCGCCTATGCGCCCGCCAGCGGCTCCGGCCTCGGCGGACCGCTGATCGAGGCGCGGGACCCGCGCGCCCTCGCCGCCGTGCTCGACGTCGACGAAGCCTTCGCTGTGCGCATCCGCAGCGCCGCCGGCAACCTGTCCGAGATGCGCGGCCTGGCCGACGCGGCCGAGAGCATGCCCTTCCACCGCCCGACCTCGGCGCGCACCACCTCCGGCTTTGGCGTCCGCTTCGATCCCTTCAACAACCGCCCGGCCCTGCATCAGGGCCAGGATTTCGCCGCCCCGCTCAACACCCCGATCCGCGCCCCGGCGCCCGGCGTCGTCTCGTTCGTCGGCGTGCGTTCAGGGTATGGCAACACCGTCGAGGTAGACCATGGGCGAGGTTTCAAGACACGCTACGCCCATCTGAACTCCATGGCCGTTCGGCCCGGCCAGCGCATCGCGCTGGGCCAGCGGATCGGCGCCATGGGCACGACCGGACGCTCCACCGGCGTTCACCTGCACTACGAAGTGTGGATGAACGGCCGCCCGCAAAACCCCGCCCGCTTCATGAGAGCCGGAGACCAACTTGTTCAACAAGACTAAATCCCCCGCCCCGCAGCCCCGCTCCGACACGGGCTCCGCCATTCCGCCGCTGCCGGATCTGCCGGCCCACGGCGCCCCG
>CAZGPS010000149.1:0-6669 GCA_964527675.1 uncultured Brevundimonas sp.
CCCTGGGCAAGAACGCCGGCGACGATTTCAACGAGGGCAAGGCGACCCTGCCGCTGCTGCTGGCCGTGGCCCGCACGCGCGGCCGCGAGGACGCCTTCTGGGATCGCACCATCACCCGCGGCGAGCGGACGCCGGACGACTTCCGTCGCGCCCGCGAACTGATCGTCGGCGCCGGGGCCGTCAGCGCCACCCTCGACACCGCCCGGGACTACGCCGCCGCCGCCCGGGAGGCGCTGAAGCCTCTGCCCGCCGGCGAATGGCGCTCGGCCCTGGAGCAACTGGCCGATTTCGCAGTCAGCCGGGCGTCCTAGCGCAACGAAGCGCAGAACCGTTGGATGCGGCGGCAGGCCTCCTCCAGCACACTTTCCGAGGTCGCATAGCTGATGCGGAAATAGGGGCTGAGGCCGAAGGCCGAGCCCTGCACCACGGCCACGCCCTCGGCGTCCAGCAGCTCGGCCGCGAAGGCGTCATCGCCGTCGATCACCGCCCCGCCTTCGGTGCGCTTGCCGACCAGTCCCTCGATCGACGGATAGACGTAGAAGGCGCCCTCCGGCGTGGCGCAGCGGATGCCCGCCGCCTGGTTGAGCATCGACACGACCAGATCGCGGCGCGCCTCGAAATGCTTCGCCCGCTCGGCGATGAAGTCCTGCGGTCCGTTCAGCGCCTCGACCGCCGCCCACTGGCTGATCGACGAGGGGTTGGAGGTGGTCTGGCTGGCCACCTTGCGCATCAGGTCGATCAGCGGCTTCGGTCCGCCGGCATAGCCGATCCGCCAGCCGGTCATGGCGTAGGCCTTGGAGACGCCGTTGATCGTCAGCGTCCGCTGATAGAGATCGGGCGCGACCTGGGCGATCGTCCGGTAGTCGAAGTCGCCATAGATCAGATGCTCGTACATGTCGTCTGTCATCACCCAGACCTGCGGGTGGCGGCGCAGCACCTCGGCCAGTCCCTCCAGCTCGGCGCCGGTATAGGCGGCTCCGGTAGGGTTCGACGGGGAGTTGAGGATCAGCCATTTCGTCCGCGGCGTGATCGCCGCCTCCAGCGCCTCGGGTTTCAGCTTGAAACCGTTCGCCTCGTGCCCGGTCACGCTGACCGGCTCGCCGCCAGCCAGCAGCACCATGTCGGGATAGGAGACCCAGTAGGGCGCCGGCACGATCACTTCGTCGCCGGGCGACAGGGTAGCCAGCAGGGCGTTGTAGATCACCGTCTTGCCGCCCGGGGCGACGTGGATCTGGCCGGTCTCGTAGGTCAGGCCGTTCTCGCGCGCGAACTTGGCCGCCACGGCGGTCTTCAGCTCCGGGATGCCGTCGACGTCGGTGTACTTGGTCTCGCCGCGCCGGATGGCCGCGATGGCGGCCTCCTTGATGTTGTCGGGGGTGTCGAAGTCCGGTTCGCCGGCGCCCAGACCGATCACGTCGCGGCCTTCGCGCTTCAGTTCCCGCGCCCGGGCGGTCACCGCCAGGGTGGCCGAAGGCTTGACGCGGGCGAGGGCGGCGGACTGCAGGCTGGACATGGCGACTCCCGGGAAGACCCGCATCCTTACGCAGTTGCGAAACGGCGATCAAATGGCGCAGCCCGCCATCGCACCGGCGCCCTTCGTCAGTGATGTCTTCCGCCATGGAGGGCGGGCTGTTCAGCGTCGTGCCTCACCGGCGCGAAGACCCACTCGCGGTCAGGCCAGACCGGAGCCAGACCAGGATCGGCCCGGCTCCGGGGAGACCCGGTTCCCGTCATTCCGACCGGGGCAGATACTCCGCCGGAATCGGCGCTTCCGGCGTTTCGGCCTGCCAGTAGATGCTGATCACCCACCAGCGGCTTCCGTCGTTGAACAGCTGGATGCTGTTGATGCCGCGCATGAAGGGCGCCGGATCCGACAGGCTGCGCACGCTGTCGTAGGTCGACCAGACGTGGGCGATGTGGCCGAACCGTTCGTCCCGCCGGGCGATCTCCCGCTCATGGAAGCCGTCGCGTTCCAGCACGGGCCCGCTGCGGTTGATATAGTCCTCCGGGGTCATCGAGCGCACCACGCCGACGCCCTCGCTGTTGACGCCCGAGGGCGCCAGGCGCGCCGTGGGGTGGAACAGGGACCGGAAGCGATCCCAGTCCCGCATCACCCCGGCGTCGCCCGATATGACGTCGTACAGGGCGGTGACGATGGCCTCGGGCGTGGCCACGTCCTCGGGAGCCGCGACGGGCGCGGTGGCGGCGGCGGCCGGCGCCGGTGATGTCTGGGCTGCGGCCGGCGCCGCCAGACCCAGGGTCAGGGCGAGGGCGACGGGAAGGACTGACAGGTTCGCTTTCATCGCCTTACCCCTGACGTCCGAACAGGTCCGACAGCGCCTTGTAACGGGCGACGTTGGCGGCCGAGGCCCCTTCGGGGGCGGTGGCGAGTGCGCGCGAAAGCTCGGCGGCCCGCCGTTTGTCGATGGTTCCCCCGCGCCATTGCTGGATCAGGGTATTCACCCGGCCCGCAAGCCCGGCGTCGATCCCATGTGAGCGGGAAAGCTGGTCCAGATAGGCGCCGGCGACGTCCGGCGAGTCCGTCCAGGTGGAGCGGACGTGGGTCTGGGGATTGATCTCGGTCGCGGCCACGGCTTCCGCCGCCGCGATCTCGGATGCGGACAGCTTGTCGCCCGGGACCAGGCGCAGAACGTCGAGCCCACGCGCGATCTCGCTGGCGTAGATCCGGCCGTTGAGCCAGTAGGCCGACCAGGCGCCGCCAACCTGAAGGCGCTCGGCGTCCAGCGGACCGCGGTCGAAATAGGCCACTTCGAAGGGCTGCATCGGGTCGGTGAAATCGACGATCGACACTCCGCCCTGATACCAGGCCTGGACCATCAGATCGCGCCCGGGCACCGGGATGATATTGCCGTTGTGGGCGACGCAGTTCTCGGTCTTGCTCTGGGTGGAGGGCAGCTTGAAGAAACTCCGCCCCTTCAGGGTCCGGTCGTCGATGGTGGCGATCAGGTTGGCGCCCCAGGTCGCCGGGTCCTCGGCGCGGCAGCGGGCGTTGGTGCCGCCGCCCCACTCGTCGGTGAACAGCACCTTGTCGCCGGTGTTGTTGAAGGTCGCCGAGTGCCAGTAGGCCATGTCCGGGTCGAACAGCTCGGAAACCCGGGCCGGGTTCTCGGGGTCGGAGATGTCCAGCAGGATGCCGTTGCCGCTGCAGGCGCCGCCGGCCAGTCCGATTTCCGGGAAGACGGTGATGTCGTGGCAGTGGTTGGTCGGGGCGGTCTGCTGGCTGGCCACGCCTGAGGCGCCGCCACGCCACAGACCGGCGATTTCGCCGGTCTCGCGGTCGGCGAAGATGCGCGGCCGGTTGACGATCGCGGCCTGCTCGGGGTGATCCAGCGGCACCTTGATCACATCGATCGAGTACAGGGCGGTTTCGCCGTTCTCATCCGGCTCGCCGTCGCTGCAGATGCCCAGCTCGTCGCTCTTGCGCACGCCCGAGGTGGCCGAGTTGTAGATATACAGGACGTTGGCGTCCTTCGGGTCCGGCACCTGGGTGTGGGTGTGCGACCCCCGGCAGGTCTGGACGGCGGCGATCTGGCGCGGCGCGTTCAGGTCCGAGATGTCGAAGATGCGAATACCGCGGAAGCGCTCGGCGTTGACGTCGCCGTCCGCGCCCTTGGTTCCGCAATCCAGCCGACCCCGGTTTTCCTCAACCGACATGAACAGCAGGTCGCCATGGACCGACAGGTCGCCCTGGCCGCCGGGGCAGACCACGGACATCACCAGTCTGGGCTCCCCGCCGGATACATCATAGGCGTTGAAGCCATTGAAGTTTCCGACGAAAAGCCTGCCGTTGGACAGGGCCATGTCGCTGTTGGCCAGCGCCAGCGGCGTGAAACGCGGCGGGTTCTGGCGGTTGCGGGCCTGCATCGCCTCAGCCTCCTCGCGCGACTGCGGCGGGGCGAACAGCGCTTCCGGGTCAAAGAAGCCGGGGGGCGGCTGCAGCGAATACTCCAGCGTCAGCCCCGCGGCGATCTGGCCGGCGTCGTGCAGGCCGGGAGCGAGCGTGCTGCGCGCGTCGACGCCGACGGTCGGTCGCGCAGCCTGGGCCGGCGGGCCGTTCTGGGCGGCGGCGGCGCTGGCGCCCATCAGCAGGCCGAGCGCGGCGACGGATGTGAGCAGGAATTTGCGAGCGATCATGGCCGGTCCTTCAAGCGAAATCAGGGAATCAGAGGTCTGAGAGCAGGGTTCGCATCCGCAGGATTTCCGCCGACTGGTCGGCGACCACGGAACTGGTGAAATCGGACAGGGTGGGATCCTCGGCCGCGTCGGGCGTGGCCATCAGGTCGTCGACCATGTCGAGCGCGCCCTGGTGATGCTGGATCATCCCTTCCAGAAACAGCCTGTCGAAGGCGGCCCCGCGGCTCGCCGCCAGGGTCCGCATCTGCCGCGGCGACAACATGCCCGCCATGACCGGGGTGTCATCCGCGGAAGCCTGGACGCCCTGTGCGGGCGCCATGCCGTGATGATCGTGCCCCTGGGCCGCAGCCGGCGCTGCGTGAGCCGCGTGGTCCATGCCGGCCATCTCGATCGACTCGCCGCGCACGGTCAGCCATTCGCGCATGATGGCCATTTCGGCCTCCTGCGACTGGGCTATGCGTTCGCCCAACAGCTTCACCGTGGCGTTCGATCCCTGCTTGCGCAGCAGCTCGACCATCTCCACCGCCTGGGCGTGGTGGACGATCATATGCTGCATGAAGGCGACATCGGCGGCGTTGAAGGTGGTCCGGCTCAACTCGACCGCCTCGGCCGCGCTGATCACCCTCGAGTCCTCGCCGGGCGCTCCCGGATTGAAGATGGGCGGCGTCTGGCCGCCGGTCGGCGTCGCGGTCAGGAGCGCCAGAATCACTGCAGCCGTCAGACCCAACGCTCTACTCCCGCCGGCCTCAACCGGCCCCCTGGAGGGAGTGTAGGGGCCGGAGTTCGCCCGGGGCAAGCGCGGATTCGCCGTCAGGTCTCACGGGGCCGGTCCGGCCGTTGGCCAAGCGTCACCGGAACGCCTTTGAGCCACAGGATCAGCGCCTCCCAATGAATGGCGGCGACGACCTTCAGCGTCAAAAGCGGAAAGGCCGCGGCGGCCCGGGCGAGCCCGGGGTCGGTCAGCGCCCGCCGCCGACCCCACAGGCTGGCGGTCAGCAAAGGCCCGGTTGCGTCGTCGCAGCCTATGGTCAGTCCGACCCGGTCCGCGGGCGCCCGGCCGCGGAAGCGATAAAGCATCTCCATCCCGAGAAACGGCGACACATACAGGGCCTTGGCGCAGCTTTGGCGAAAGGCCCCGGCCTCGCCCCTATCGTCCACAATCGGGAGATCGTAGCAATGCCGCTCGCCGAAGGTGCTGGTGACCTCATAGCTGACGGCGGTCAGCCGCCCGTCAGCGGCGTGGCAGTAGTAGACGCTGATCGGATTGAACACATAGCCCAGAAGTCTCGGCATGGTCAGCAGACGGATAACGCCGCCCGCCAGGTCCACCCCGACGGCGGCGAGACGCGCCTCGACCTGGGTTCGCAGCGGGCGGTCCGACCCGTCGCCGTGATCGCGGTCGAAGAAGGAGAACAGGTTCCAGCGGTTGCGCGAGAACAGTCGCAGTCGCCGGTCCAGCCCGTCCAGTTCCGACAGGTCCAGCAGCAGCCAGAACGCCCGCTGTTCCAGCCGGTGGCGACGCGGCCTCAGGCGCTGATGCATCACGCCGCCGAGGTAGAGGGCGGAGGTCTGGCTCACGCCGCCGTCTCCATCGCGCATTCGCGCGCGCCGACCTGGATGCGCCCGCTCTCCCCGGCGACAGTCCAGGGTCGGCGCACGCCGCCCAGCTGTTCGGCCACGGCGAGGCCTGACTGCAGACCGTCCTCATGGAAGCCGGCGCCGAAATGGGCGCCGCAGAACCACACGCCGCCCTCACCCTGCAGGTCCCACAGCGACCCCTGGGCCCGTAGCGCCGCGGCGTCAAAGACAGGGTGCTCATACAACTCGCTGCGCAGCAGGGTGTCCGGCCGCGGCGGCTGCGGCGGGTTCAGCGTCACGAACAGGTCCTGTCCGGGCAGGCCCTGAAGGCGGTTCATCCAGTAGCTGACGCACAGGCCGCCTTCCGAACCGATGTAGTTCCAGCTGGCCCAGGCGCGACGGCGCTTCGGCATCAGGGCGGCGTCGGTGTGCAGGACCGCCAGATTGCGGCTGTAGCGAAAGGCGCCCAGTGTCCGGCGTTCGGCTGGGGTCGGGGCGTCCAGCATGGCGAGGGCCTGATCGGCGTGGGTGGCGATGACCACATGATCGAAACGCTCGTGGCGTCCGTTCCGTTCGACCACCGTCACGCCGTCCCCGGTGCGGCGCACCGCGACCACGTCGCGCCCGAGCCGGACGCCGGACTCCAGCGTCGCGGCGATCCGCTCGACATAGGTGCGGCTGCCGTCGATCACCGTGCGCCACGCCGGCCGCCCCGCCAGCTTCAGCAGTCCGTGATTGTCGCAGAAGCGCAGGAAGGAGGCGGCCGGATATTCCAGCAGGGCCTCCGGCGGCGACGACCAGATGGCGGCCGCCATCGGCAGCAGATGGTCGTCGCGGAAGGCCGTGCTGAATCGGCCCTGTCGCAGGAAGTCGCCCAGCGACAGGGTCGGGTCGAGGTCGGCCAGGGCCGCCGGGGCCTCGCGATAGAAGCGCAGC
>CAZGPS010000150.1:0-6647 GCA_964527675.1 uncultured Brevundimonas sp.
CCGCACGCTCGCTGATCCTGGTGATCCGGGGCGAGGCCAAGCGACGGCTGCTGGAGGCCGCCATTGCGGATGGGGCGGGCAGCCGCCTGCCCATCGGACGGGGGCTGGCCGAGGCCGCCCAGGGGCGGCCGATCGAGGTCGGCGGCCAGGATTGCCGGGCCGAGACCCACGGGGCCTATACAGGCGGCGTCTCGGCGGAAATGCTGAAAGACGCCGGCGCAGGCCTCGTCATCGTCGGCCATTCCGAGCGTCGCCAGGAATTCGGCGAGACCGATCGGCTGGTTTCGGCCAAGGCCGAGGCCGCCGTCCGCGCCGGACTGGCCCCGATCATCTGCGTCGGCGAGACGCTGGAACAGCGCGAGGCGGGCAGGGCGGTCGAGGTGGTGCGCGGCCAGGTAATGCAATCCCTGCCCCGGGCCGTCGTCGGCCGGGATTTCGCCGTGGCCTATGAGCCGGTCTGGGCCATCGGCACCGGCCTGACCCCGACGCTGGAGCAGATCGAGGAGGTCCACCGGGCGGTCCGGTCGGCCATGATCGAACGGCTCGGCCTCGCCAGCGCGCCGGCGCCGATCCTGTATGGCGGCTCGGTCAAGCCGGACAACGCCCGCGACATCCTCGCCGTGCCCGAGGTCGGCGGCGCGTTGGTCGGCGGCGCCTCGCTCAAGGCGGCCGACTTCCTCGGGATCATCCGGGCGGCGTGAGCGCCCCTGCGGCCACTTCGTACTCCCACCTTTCCCCCGCCCGTCATCAATGTTAGACGCCGCCGCTTGATCGGCGCCGCTTCGCGCCACACATATCGGCCGCCATGCTCCAGACCATTCTCCTCGTCGCCATGATCCTCATCTCGGTCACCCTCGCTGCGGTGATCCTGCTTCAGCGCTCCGAAGGCGGCGCGCTGGGCATGGGCGGCGGCCCCTCGGGCATGATGACCGCGCGCGGAGCCGGCAATCTGCTGACCCAGACCACCTGGGTGCTGGCGGCTCTCTTCTTCGCCTGCGCCATCGGCCTGACCATTGTCGGTAACGTCAGCCGCTCCGAGCGGTCGATCGTCGATCCCGACGCCGTCGGCGCGCTCGCGGCGCCGCCCGCCAGCGCCTCGAACGCTCCGACCGATCCCGCCGCCGCCCCGGCCCAGCCGGCCGGCCCGTCGCTGGACGACTTCCTCAGTTCCGCCCCCGCGGCTGAACCGGCGCCCGCCCAACCCGCACCGGCGCAGTAAGGATGTGCGGGGACCTTATCCCCGCCTTCCGCTCCCGCCCTCATAGTCTCCGCATTACGCCGCTCGAATCAGCGGTAGAGTGATCTCCCATGGCCCGTTACGTGTTCATCACCGGCGGCGTGGTTTCCTCATTGGGAAAAGGCCTCGCTTCCGCCGCTCTCGGCGCGCTGCTTCAGGCGCGCGGCTACAAGGTGCGTCTGCGCAAGCTTGACCCCTATCTTAACGTCGATCCGGGCACGATGAGCCCGTATCAGCACGGCGAGGTCTTCGTCACCGACGACGGGGCCGAGACCGATCTCGATCTGGGCCACTATGAGCGCTTCACCGGCGTCTCGGCGGCCAAGTCCGACAACATCACCACCGGCCGCATCTATTCGACCATCCTCGAGAAGGAGCGGCGAGGGGACTATCTGGGGGCGACGGTGCAGGTCATTCCGCACGTCACCGACCAGATCAAACAGTTCTGCCTGACCCCCGCCCTGACCGATGACGGCGAGGAGGTTGACTTCGTGCTCGTCGAGATCGGCGGCACGGTCGGCGACATCGAGGGCCTGCCGTTCTTCGAGGCCATCCGCCAGCTGGGCCAGGACCTGCCGCGCGGCCAGTCCTGCTTCGTGCACCTGACCCTGCTGCCCTTCATCAAGACCGCCGGCGAGATGAAGACCAAGCCGACGCAGCACTCGGTCAAGGAACTGCGCTCGATCGGCATCCAGCCCGACATCCTGCTGTGCCGCTGCGAATATCCGATCCCCGCCGAGGAAAAGCGCAAGATCGGCCTGTTCTGCAACGTGCGCGAAAGCGGCGTCATCCAGGCCATGGACTCGGCCGACATCTACGCCGTGCCGCTGGACTATCACCAGGAAGGCCTCGACGCCGAGGTGCTGGCCCATTTCGGCATCACCGACGCCCCCCCGCCCGACCTGTCGCGCTGGCAGGAGATCGCCCGCCGCCGTCTCCACCCCGACGGCGAGGTCACCGTGGCCGTGGTCGGCAAATACACGGTCCTCAAGGATGCCTACAAATCCCTGATCGAGGCCCTGCATCACGGCGGCGTGGCCAATAACGTCAAGGTCAACATCGACTGGGTCGAGGCCGGCACCTTCGAGGGCGACCGCGAGGCCTGCGACGCCCGCCTGCAGGGCGCCCACGCCATTCTCGTGCCCGGCGGCTTCGGCTCCCGCGGGGCGGAGGGCAAGATCCAGGCGGCCCGCTTCGCCCGCGAGCGCAACATTCCCTATTTCGGCATCTGCTTCGGCATGCAGATGGCGGTGATCGAGGCGGCCCGGAACCTCGCCGGCTTCCCGGAGGCGTCGTCCACCGAGTTCGGGCCGACTTCGGAGCCGGTCGTCGGTCTGATGACCGAATGGACCCAGGGCAATGAGCGGGTGAAGCGCCAGTCGGGCGGCGATCTGGGCGGGACCATGCGGCTCGGCGCCTATGACTCGACGCTCAGGCCCGGGTCGAAGATCGCGGCCATGTACGGCTCGACCACGATCAGCGAACGCCACCGCCACCGCTATGAGGTCAACATCAACTATCGCGAGGCGGTCGAGCAGAAAGCGGGCCTGATCTTCGCCGGCCTGTCGCCCGACGGCGTCCTGCCCGAGACGGTCGAGCGCGAGGACCACCCGTGGTTCATCGGCGTGCAGTATCACCCGGAACTGAAGAGCCGGCCCTTCGCCCCGCACCCCCTGTTAGCCGGCTTCATCGAGGCGGCCGTGGTGCAGAGCCGGCTGGTCTAGGGCTCAGTCCGTCCGGGCGCCCGGGCGTGGTTCCTTCAGCCCGTTGGCCAGGCCTTCGAACTGCCGTCGCTGATGGCATCGGACACAGACCTGCGTGCCCGGCTGACTTCGGCTGTCAACGAACATGTGGCCCTTTCGGGCGCAACGGAGAGCCTCGAACATCGGTCCGCTCCAGGGCGGTCGTCTCAGGGCGCCCCACCGCCGTCGAGAATAACCCCTATCTGCGCGCTGATAAGTTCACAGCGCCGTGAGACCGACGGCGACCGCGCCCAGCGGACCGGCCATGGCGCCGAGGCCGGGCGGGGTGACGAAGTCGTCGATGACGCCGGCGATCCGGTCCGCTGTCGCATAGCCGGCGAGGCTGAGGATCAGGGCCTGACGCAGACGCGGAAACAGATGCGCCTGTCCCGTGAATATCCCCCCGCCGATCAGGATGCGCTCCGGCGCGGTGGTCAGCACGAGGGTGTGCAACAGGCCGCCCAAGGCCTGCACCACCATCTCCCAGGCCGGGTCGTCGGCGGCCAGGGTTTCACCGGGCCGGCCCGTACGCGCTTCCAGCGCCGGTCCGGCCGCCAGCCCCTCGACGCAGTCGCCGTGATAGGGACAACTGCCCGGCCAGGCATCGCCGGCGATCCGGCCGACGCGGACGTGCCCCGCCTCGCCATGCCCCAGGCCACGCACCGACCGGCCGTTGACGATCGAGCCGACGCCGATGCCCGTGCCGACTGTGACATAGGCGAATGAGCCGAGGCCCTGCGCCGCGCCCCAGCGGCCTTCGGCGAGAGCCGCGCCATTGACGTCCGTGTCGATCCTGACCGGTCCGTCAAACCCCACGGCGAGGCTGTTCAGGTCCGTGTTGTTCCAGCCCGGCTTGGGCGTCGTCACGATCGAGCCGAAGTCCGGCCGTCGTCGGTCCAGTTCCAGCGGCCCAAAACTGCCGATGCCCAGCGCTGAAAAGCCGGGACCTTCGCGCCAGCGGGCCAGCACCCGCCGGATCTCTCCCAGCGTCTCGTCCGGCGTCGTGGTGGCGATCCGCACCTCGTCGCGAATATCATCGGGGCCGGAGGCGAGCAGGCAGACGCATTTGGTCCCGCCCAATTCGATCCCGGCGATCAACGGCGACCCTGAATTCGACATTGGCTTCCCCTGCGACCCGGTCCGTCACCCGCCGAAACGAAGGAAGAGGGTGACGGCGCGGCGGGACCGGACCATCCTGCGCCGATTCCGGCCGTGCGGATTCGAGGCGACGGCAAGATTTTCGACGGGGGATGGCGATGCGGCGTTTCGCTCTGGCGACAGTGATGGCGGCCTGTGTGGCCGGAGCGGCCCAGGCGCAGACGGCGCCGTCCGCCGTGGATGCGGTCGATCCCTTCATCGGCACCCTCGGCAAGGGGCATACCTTCCCCGGGGCCGTGGCCCCCTTCGGCATGGTCCAGCTCAGCCCCGACACCGACTACCGGCCCTTCCGCCAGTCCTACGACTGGGCCTCCGGCTATCGCTCGGACGACCCGACCATCATGGGCTTCTCCCACACCCATTTCTCGGGCACCGGCCATTCCGATCTCGGCGACGTGCTGGTCACGCCTGTCTCCGGCGAGGTGAAGTGGGACGTGGGCGATCCGGCCCAGCCCGGTTCCGGCTACCGCTCGCGCTATGACAAGGCCTCCGAACAGGCCGAGCCCGGCTATTACACCGTCGACCTGACCGACAGCGGCGTGCGCGCCGAACTGACCGCCGGGGTGCGCACCGGCCTGCATCGCTACAGCTTCGCCGCCGGCCGGCCGGCCCGCATCCTGCTGGATCTGCGCCACTCCATCTATGACTACCCGGGCAAGGTGCTGTGGTCGCGCATCCGGGTGCACCCGGACGGCACGGTCACCGGCTTCCGCGAGACCCGCGGCTGGGCCCCCGGCCGCCAGCTCTATTTCGCCATGCGCTTCTCGCAGCCGGTCGTCGGCTATGAGGTCCGCAATCGCGAGGAGAACATCCCTTACAACGGCTTCCGCCAGCCGGGCCGGGCCACGGACGACCGGGCCCAGATCCAGGGCCGGGCGCTGCAGGCCGCCTTCGATTTCGGCGAGCTGGCGGGGCCGCTGCTGGTCAAGGTCGCCATCTCCTCGGTCGACGAGGCCGGCGCCATCGGCAATCTCGACTCGGAGGGGCAGGGGTTCGATTTCGACGCCCGCCGCGCCGCCACCCGCGCCTCATGGGAACAGGCTCTCGGCGCCGTCGAGATCGACGCCGAGCCGGAGATGCGCACGACCCTCTACACCGCCCTCTACCACGCCCTGATCGCCCCGGCCGTGCACGGCGACGCCGATGGCCGCTGGCGCGGGCCGGACAATGCGGTTCACGACGCCGACTTCACCGTCCACTCGACCTTCAGCCTGTGGGACACCTTCCGCGCCGAGCATCCGCTGCTGACCCTGGTCGCGCCGCCATCGCGCAACGCCGACATGGTCAACTCCCTGATCGCGGCGCAGCGGGTCAGTCCCTACGGCATCCTCCCGGTCTGGGCCTTCCACGGTCAGGAGACCTGGACGATGATTGGCTATCACGCCGTCCCGGTCATCGCCGATGCGTATCTGAAGGGCATCCCCGGCATCGATGGAGAGGCCGCGCTGCAGGCCATGATCGCCAGCGCCACCTACCGCCCCTACGGCGGGCTCGGCGACTATATGGACCTCGGCTACGTGCCCATCGACCGCGAGCCCGAGGCGGCCTCCAAGACCGTTGAATACGCCTATGACGACTGGACCATCGCCCGCATGGCCGAACGGCTGGGCAAGGCCGAGGTCGTCGCCGAATTCGATCGCCGCGCCGGCTTCTGGAAGAACACCTTCGACAGCCAGACCCGCTTCGTCCGCGCCCGCCTCGCCGACGGCTCGTTCCGCGAGCCGTTCGACGCCACCGCCATCAACTACGGATCGGACTACACCGAGGGCAACGCCTGGCAGTATTCGTGGTTCGTGCCCCACGACCCGGCCGGTCTCATCACCGCCATGGGCGGCGACGCGGCCACCGTCGAGAAGCTCGACGCCATGTTCGAATATGACAATACCGGCCTCGACTATTCCCACGCCGAGGACATCGCCGGCCTGATCGGCCAGTACATCCACGGCAACGAGCCCAGCCACCACGCCGCCTATATGTACGCCTTCGCCGGCGCCCCGTGGCGCACCCAGGCGCGGCTGAAACAGATCGTCGACAGCCAGTACCGGGCTGCGCGCGACGGCCTCAGCGGCAATGACGACGTCGGCCAGATGTCGGCCTGGCTGATGTTCACGGCCATGGGCTTCTATCCGGTCGCCCCGGGCTCGGGCCAGTACGTCATCGGCCGCCCCTTCACCGACCGCACGGTGCTGAACCTGCCCGACGGCAAGCGCTTCGTCATCTCGACCGAGGGGCAGGCCGACGAGAACCTCTACATCCAGTCGGTGACTCTGAACGGCCGCCCGCTGACCCGGACCTGGATCGGCCACGACGAGATCGTCGCCGGCGGCGAGCTGAAGTTCGTGATGGGGGCGGAGCCGAACCTGACGTGGGGCGCGGGCGCGGAGGCGCGGCCGTATTCGCTGAGCACTTCCGAGTGAGATCGAGCGCCCCGTTCGCGAAGGCGAGCGGGGCGCTGGCCGCTACGCCTTCACAAACCCCCTGAGCACATTCGCCTCCGTGCTCAGCACCAT
>CAZGPS010000151.1:0-4355 GCA_964527675.1 uncultured Brevundimonas sp.
GGAACCGGGCCCCCGCTTCTCCACATCCCGCCGCCAAAGGACGCAAGGCCTCTGCGCCTCCCCGTGCGACGGGACGGGCGTATTGTATGCAGGGTCGTTCCTATGGCGGGTATAGGACGCTGGGGCGGTGGGTGAGGTGAGGGATATCAGGGGGTTAGGGAGAAATATTGTGATAGGGCGGGACGGAAAGGCAGCAGGAAGTTCGCGGATGTCCGCCCATTCTCGCTCCCGGAGCAAGCATCGGCCCGCGGAAGGGCGCGTGGTCGCGATAGCGACCGCCCCTCACCCTATCGCCCACCACTTGCTCCGGCCAACGTCAACGCATTGCCGCCGTCATCGGCAGTCGCCGGCCACCAGGCCGTTGGCATGGCGCTATCCCAAGTTGCGGCTTGACCCCAAACTCCGGCTGTCTCAGAAGTTGGCCTATTGGGGGTGTTGTATGATTGTGTTCCGGTTCGGCCTCGTCGCGCTGTCGACGATGGTGCTGGCGGCCTGCGCTGGCGGCGGCGGCGGCAGTGGCGGCAGTGGAGGCCCGGTCCTTCCCCCTCCCACTCCGACGAACAGCAGCATCACCAACCTGACGGTCGATCAAACCTTCAGCGGACCCGCGGGCACCACCACAAACCAGTTCGATCTGACCTCCGGCACGACGGTGACCGGCAGCGGCTCGCCCGGTACGCTTTCGGTTTCCTATAACGCCGCGGCCAAGAACTATACGGTTTCCGTGTCGGGCCGGTCCCAGACGTTCGGCGCCGGAGACATCGTTTCGGATACGCCCGGGGAAACGCGCTTCCGGAAGGACGGCGCGGCCGGCAGGGATATCCTGACCCTTGTCACCACTCCCTATTCGGGATCGACCAGCAATCGTTACGTCGGTCTGGGGTACTGGCAGCGCTCCAGCGTTGTCGGCGACCGGCAGGACGATCAGTTCGCGACCTTCGTTTACGGCCTGGATACGCCGGCCGCCGCCATGCCGCGCACCGGACACGCCAACTTCAGGATCGACGTTTTCGGCCTGGCGTCGGTGCCGGGCTTTGAGCCGAGTGTCCTGCAGGGAGGAGGCAGCTTCGACGTCGACTTTCTCGCCGGCGTCTTTTCGACAGACACAATGCTGACCGAGACCAAGCTTTTGACCGGGGACATCGTCTACGGCGGCGGGCTCCAACTGATCGGCGCTGGCACGCTGTCTGGCGCCCCGACTTTCTCGGGGAGCATCACCTTGGGGAGCTGGAACGCCAATCTGACGGGTTCGCTTTCGGGCCAGTTTTATGGACCCGCCGCCGAAGAAGTGGGCGCCAGCCTCAGCGCCACGAACGCGAATGGCGCATCGTTCACAGGAAGCTTCACCGGCCAGCGCGGGAACGGGCCTCCGGTGAATCTGGCGCTCACCAATATGGTCTCTCCCCAGCTCTTCTATGCTGCCGGCACCAGAGTAACCGCGGCGAAGCTGGACGGGAGTCCGGGGGCTCAGGTCCGCACCTATCGCGTGATCGGCAATCTCCAAGACCGGACCGGCGGCAATTTCTCGTTCGCACCGGGTCTGTCAGACATGCCGTTTGGAGAATTCACCCCGAGCTCCATAGTCAGTTCGAACGACCCGAATTTCACTGCCTACGAAACGACATTTGGCGACCGCGGAGTTCGACTGGAACTGTTCAAGATCGGCCCGGCGAACACCCAATTGGCGCTGACCTATTCGACCCTCGGCCGATGGACGAGCACCGAGCGGGCCGGCGTGTGGACAACCAGCCAGCTTCACAACTTCGTCTATGGGCTGGAGACGCCTGTGGGGCTGCTGGCGAAACGCACCGGAACCGCGCGGTACGACGGAGTCGTCTATGCCGCCGGCGCGAACGCGACGACCGGGGCCGAATACGATGTGCGCGGGGCGTCCGTCTTTAACGTCAACTTCGGCCAGCAGACCTACTCGGGCGATCTGACGCTGAACGGGCGCAGCAACGCCGGAACGATCGACTTCGGGCGGTACGACTTTGATGGCCCATTGAGCGGTCGGGAAAGCGCCGTGACATTGACCCACGACGGACACCCGGTCGGTGATCTGCTCACACGCTTTTTCGGCCCGACCGGCGAGGAGATCGGCGGCGACTTCACCATCTTCGTCCCCGAAAGCGTCCAGGCGGGCCAGATCAGGATCGGCGGAGCGACAGTCGCGCGGCGCAGGTGATGCGGCGGAGTTGGTGGCGGGGTCTACGTCGCACGACCTTCATCGCCATCGCGACAACTCTCCTCGCCACGCCGCTTGGCGCTCAGGCGGTGTTCGAGGACCTGTCCGCCGCCCAGGTGTTCGAGCTCGCAGACTCCCGGCGACAGGCCGGCGCCGTGGCGGACGCCATCGCGATCTATGACGCCCTGGCCCAGGATGCGGACGCCGACATCCGGGCCGAGGCGGCCTACCGCAAGGGCCTGATGTTGGCGGACCTCGAACGGTTCGCGGACGCCGCCATGGCGTTTCGCGCGGTGCTGAACGAGAAGCCCGATGCGGTCGCCGCCCGCCTGGAACTGGCTCGCATGCTGGCCGCCCTGGGTCTGGAGAACGAGGCGCGCCGTGAACTGCGTCAGGCGCAAGCGGCCGGAATCCCACCGGATGCGGCGCCGATGGTCGAACAGTTCGCCGCGGCGCTGCGGTCGCCGAAGCGGTTCGGCGGTTCGGTCGAATGGAGTCTGGCGCCGGACAGCAATATCAACCGGGCGACCCAGGCCCGCACGCTGGACACAATCATCGCGCCGCTCACCCTTTCGGATGACGCGCGGGCCCAGTCCGGTCTGGGAGCGCGCGCGGCCGGCCAGGCCTTCGCAAAATTGCCTTTGACGCGAAGCCTCTCCCTTCTCCCCCGGGTGGCGGGCGTGGCCAATCTCTACGGTGATGACCGGTTCAACGATGTCTCGGCGTCCGCGCTTCTGGGCATCGAATGGCGGGGGCGGCGGGATCGCTTCAGCCCTTCCATAGGCGAGACCCGGCGCTGGTTCGCGGGCGAGCAATACGCCCGCACGCGCACGGTCGCGGTCGACTGGGTCCATGCCGTGGACGCCCGGTCGCAGGTCGTTGTCTCCGTCAGCGCGGGAGAGGCGAGTTACGACCAGAATCCGCTACAGGATGGTCAGCTCTACGACGCCTCGGCTTCCTATGAGCTCGCGACCAGCGCCGTGTCGGGCGTCAGCCTGGCCGCCTCCACGACCCGACAGTCCACGCAAGATCCCGGATATGCGACCTGGGCGGCCGGGGCCACGGTGGGCGCGTGGCGGGAGTTGCAGTGGGGCACGGTGTTCGCATCCACCGGCCTGAGGCGCACCGAGGGGGACGAGCGTTTGTTCCTGTTTCCCGAACGGCGCAAGGAATGGCTCGTAACGGCGAGAGCGGGCGTCACCTTCCGGACCCTGTCTATTATGAACCTCGCCCCCATGGTTCGTGTCAGCTTCGAGGACAACGCCTCCACGGTCGGCATTTATGACTACAGCCGGCTCGCGATGGAGTTGGGCTTTACCCGGGCCTTCTAGGCGGCATCCATTGCCCGAGGGGCCTTGCTTTCGGGGACGAGATCTCCGGTGGCCCGACGAATGACGACGCGCGGCCCCTCCCACATCCTCCTCCAATCCCCTATTTCCCCCGCCATGCTCCTGCGCGTCGTCGATCTTGAAACCACCGGCGGGGACCGGACCGCCGAGATCATCGAGGTCGGGGTCGTCGACGTCTCGCCCGACGGGGCCGGCGGCTGGGCCGCCGCGCCGCCGGTGACGAAGCTGTTCCGGCCGAAAGGCCCGATCTCGGTGCACGCCATGGCGGTGCATCATCTGACGCCCGACGACTTCTGCGACGACGATCCGCACTGCGACGAATACCGGCTGCGCGAGATGCTGATGGCCGGGCCGGAGGTCGGGCCGGCCGATGTCATGGTGGCGCATTCGGCCGGGTTCGAGCGCGGGTTCATCGCCGACACCGCCACCGGGGGGCTGCCGTGGATCTGCACCGTGCGCTCGGCCAAGGCCGTCTGGCCGCAGGCGCCGGGGCATTCGAATCAGGTGCTGCGCTACTGGCGCGGGCTGCGGCTGGATCCGGCCCTGGCCAATCCGGCGCACCGGGCCGGGCCCGACGCCTGGGTGACGGCGCATCTGCTGATCGACCTGCTGAAGGAGGCCAGCGTCGAACAGATGCTGGCGTGGACGCGCGAGCCGCGGCGGCTGGACCGGATTCCGTTCGGCAAGCACCGCGGACGGGCGTGGGGCGAGGCGCCGGAGGACTATCTGCGCTGGATGGCCGGGCAGGGGGATATGGACGCCGATGTCGTGGCCGCGGCGCGACAGGAATTGGCGCGCCGGGCGGACGGTTCGGCGCAGGC
>CAZGPS010000151.1:4455-6641 GCA_964527675.1 uncultured Brevundimonas sp.
TCGTGGCCGCGGCGCGACAGGAATTGGCGCGCCGGGCGGACGGTTCGGCGCAGGCTCAGCCTGAGTCTGGAGCCTGATTCACGGCATCGGTGGAATCGCGAAGCGATCCCACCTCAACCGATCAGGCTCTAGCCGGGGCTGGCGACGCGGGCTAAACCATCCGCCGGGCGCGACATCCGGAGAGCCAAGTGAAGATTGCCGAACGCTGGTTCGTGATGGCGGGCGTCGCCCTGCTGGGCGGCATCGCCCTGGCCGGGCTGGTCGTGGCCGTCTATGCGGCCTGGCTGTTCCACGACCTGCCGGACGCCTCGGACCTGGCCGACTATCGTCCGGCGACGGCGACGCGGGTCTACGCCGGCGACGGCACCCTGATCGGCGAATTCTCGGACGAGCGGCGCATCTATGTGTCGTTCGAACAGGTGCCGGAGCCGGTGGTGCAGGCCTTCCTCGCCGCCGAGGACCGCAATTTCTTCAGCCACGGCGGGGTCGATGTCTCGGGCCTCGGCCGGGCCATGTTCAAGAACGTCTTCAACGCGGCCACGGGGCGGCGGCTGGAGGGCGGCTCGACCATCACCCAGCAGGTGGCCAAGAATGTGCTGCTGACCAATGAGACCAGCATCAACCGCAAGGTGAAGGAGGCCATCCTCGCCAACCGGCTGGAAGCGACCCTGACCAAGCCGCAGATCCTCGAACTGTATCTGAACGAGATCTTCCTCGGCTATCGGTCGTACGGGGTGGCGGCGGCGGCCTACAACTATTTCGGCAAGTCGCTGGAGCAGCTGACCGCGGACGAGGCGGCCTATCTGGCGGCCCTGCCCAAGGGGCCGAACAACTATCATCCGAAGCGTTTCCCCGGCGCGGCCAAGGGGCGGCGCGACTGGGTGCTGGGCGAGATGGAGCAGAGCGGCTTCATCACGCCGCAGGAGCTGGCCGCCGCCCGCGCCCGGCCGCTGGTGACCCAGGACGCGCCGCGCCGGGCCCAGTACGCCGACGCCGACTTCTTCGTCGAGGAGGCGCGGCGCCAGGCCATAGCCCGGTTCAGCGCCGAGGAGGTCAATCGCGGCGGCTATTATCTGCGCACGACGCTGGATCCCGAGCTGCAGTCGGCGGCGCGCACCGCCCTGATGAAGGGGCTGGAGAACTATGACCGGCGCCATGGCTGGCGCGGGGCCTGGGGCACGACCGACTTCGCCGAGGGCTGGCAGGCGACGGCCATGAAGGGCGTGCGGCCGCCGGAGCGGCGGGCGTGGCGGGCGGCGGCGGTGGAGAGCGTCTCGGGCAACACCGTGCGGGTGCGACGCGCCGACGACGGCTCCAGCGGCACGCTGCTGACCGCGGACGCGGCCTGGGCCAACGCCAACCGGCCGCTGAAGCGCGGCGACCTGATCTTCGTCGAACCCAGCGGGGCCCAGTTCGCCCTGAAACAGGTGCCGGCGGTCAACGGGGCGCTGGTGGCGATCGAGCCGCAGTCGGGCCGGGTGCTGGCCATGGTGGGGGGCTATTCCTACGCCCTGTCGAGCTTCAACCGGGCCACCCAGGCGAACCGCCAGCCGGGTTCGGCCTTCAAGCCGTTCGTCTATGCGGCGGCGCTGGAGGGCGACTACACCCCGGCCTCGATCGTGCTGGATGCGCCGATCAGCTTCGCCGGCGGGGCCAACGGCGGGCGCTGGACGCCGGAGAACTACAGCCGCGAATACTATGGGCCGCAGTCGCTGCGGCGCGGGCTGGAGCTGTCGCGCAACGTCATGACGGTGCGCCTGGCCCAGGCGGTGGGCATGAACAATATCGTCGACCTGTCGAAGAAGATGGGCGTGTCCGACACCCTGCAGCCCAATCTGTCGGTGTCGCTGGGGGCGGGGGAGACCACGCCCTACCGGCTGACCGCCGCCTACGCCGCCTTCATCAACGGCGGACGGCGCGTCGATCCCTATCTGATCGAGGTGGTGCAGGACCGCGACGGCGAGACCCTGTACCGCGCCGACCAGCGCCGCTGCCGCGACTGCGGCCGGGCCTTCAGCGGCCAGGAATCGCCCCGGCTTGAGCCGCGCGGGACCCAGGTGATCGATCCGATCACCGCCTATCAGATGAGCTCGATGCTGGAGGGCGTGGTCCAGCGCGGCACCGCCGCCAGCGCCCGCGGCCTCGGCCGCTGGGTCGGCGGCAAGACGGGCACGACCAATGAGTAC
>CAZGPS010000152.1:0-6606 GCA_964527675.1 uncultured Brevundimonas sp.
ACCACGCCCCATCCGGTGCGGCGCAGGCCGGGGTCCAGTCCCAGGATTCGAGTCGCTACGTTCGTCATTCGTTCCAGTCATGCCCCAAAGAGGGTTGACGGACAATGACCGGAACGAAGGTGACCTATTCGGTGGTCTTGCCGTCGAAATGCTCTTCCGACGCGTCGGCCTCGGCCTTGGTGGCGCGGACCACGCCGTCGCGGTGCTCGGGCGGACCGTAGAGGGTGTAGAGCATCAACGGCGCGTCGCCGGTGTTGATGACGTTGTGGCGGGCGCCAGCGGGGACGATGATGGCGTCGTCGTCCTTGACCGGCGTGCGCTTGCCGTCGATCGAGACCTCGCCGGAGCCGCTCTCGATGCGGAAGAACTGGTCGCGGTCCTCATGGACCTCGGCGCCGATCTCGTCGCCCGGCTGGAGGGCCATCAGCACCAGCTGAAGATATTTGCCGGTGTAGAGCACCCGGCGGAAGTCGGTATTCTCGACGGTGAGCTTTTCGATATCTGCGACAAAGCCATGCATGGCGGTATTTCCTGCGGTCGGGGAAGATGCGGAGATTGGCCCGGGGACGCCGCCGGTCAAGCGCGCCGGTCTTTTGGTCGCGGGACCGTGGCCAGGACCCGCAGGGAATCAGTCGTCACGCGGGTCCAGCCGGTAGCCCGTCACGCCCTCAACGGTTCGGAGCCGCGCCGCCAGACCCTTGAGCGCGTCTTCGGGCACGGCCTTGAGGCGGAAGGTCCGGCGGACCGACTCGCCGCCGTCTATCAATTCGTGCCGGTCCCCGCCGGGGGACCGGCCGACAATCGCCAGGGCCGCCTCAATGGCTTCTTCGGCCGACGGGTCCTCACGTCGCCAGACGACCTCGGCGTCGACCACGGCGTGTTGCGGCAGTCGCAGGCGCACGAGCCTGAGCGCCGCGAGGACGAGTACGGTGAGCACCGTGCCGCTGACCGCCAGCCAGAACAGGCCGGCCCCGAACAGCAGGCCGAGGGCCGACGTGATCCACAGGGAGGCGGCTGTGGTCAGGCCGTGGATCGAAAAGCCGGCCCTGAAGATGACGCCGGCGCAGAGGAAGCCGATGCCGGTCAGCACGCCGTGGGCCATGCGGGTCGGATCGCTGACGATCGTGGTCCCGGCGAGGGCGTCGAATCTCCACGAGCCCTGGGATACGGCCGCCTCCATCAGCAGGGCGGAGGCGAGGCAGACGAGGATGTGGGTGCGAAAGCCGGCCGCCCGTCCGCGCCATTCACGTTCGAAGCCGACCATGCCTCCGGCCACCATGGCGGCAAGCAGGGGCAGGGCGAAGTCGGGCAGGTCGCTCAGGTCCATGTTTACGGCAACGCTTGTTCGGGCGGGCTGTTCCTCCGCGGCGTCCGCGAGGCGGCGTCAGTTCGCCAGCCGGTAGCGGATAGTGAAGGCGACAGGGGTCTGCGCGGCGACGCCATCGACCGTTCGCGGCGCCACCCGCGCCTGTTCAGCGGCCTGCACGGCGTTGGCGCCGAAATCGTAGCCGGCCGGCGTCTCACTGATAATCCGGCATCGGGACAGGCGTCCCGACGTCCCGGCGATGCAGGTCAGCTGGGCCTCGCCCCCGTTGATCCCGGCCCGAATGGCCCGGTCGGGGTAGATGACATAGGGCTGCGTCAGCCATGTCGGATGCTGGACGCCCGGCCCGGGCGGCTGACCGGGCGGCGCCGGGAGCGCTGCGTCGCGGGAAGGCTCCTCACCTTTCCACGCGTCCACGATCGTGACGGGTCTCAGTTCGAACCGGACGTTTGACAGATACCAGGCCGCGCTCGCGGCGAGGCCGATGATGGCCAGAGACACCAGCGCCCAGACCGCGAGGTCCAGGCCATGCTGCTGCAACCAGGGGCCGGATGGTTTCGCCTCCGGCCCGTCCATCAACCGGCGTACTTCGCCAGGTCTTCGTCCGAAATGTCCTCGTTCGAATAGACGTTCTGCACATCGTCCTCGGCGTCCAGTGCGTCGAGCAGCTTCATCAGCGTGCCGACCGCCTCCCCGGTGACCGGCACCTCGTTTTGCGGCCGCCAGACCAGCGCCGTGGACTTGGCGTCGCCGAGGATCTTCGACAGGGCCTCGGCGACCTCGTTGAGGTCCTCGAAGGTCGTCCAGATGGTGTGGCCGGGGGCGTCCTCGTAGATGTCGGGCTTGACCAGGTCGCTCTCGACGTCCTGGGCGCCCGCCTCGATGGCGGCCTCCATGACGGCGTCCTCGCTGCCGGCCTCGGCCGGATAGACGATCCGCCCCACGCGATCCCACATGAAGGCGACCGAGTTCATCTCGCTCAGCGCGCCGCCGTTCTTCTTGAACGCCGCGCCGATGTTGGAGGCGGCGCGGTTGCGGTTGTCGGTCAGGGCCTCGACGATGATGCCGACGCCGCCGGGGCCGCGGCCCTCGTAGCGGACCTCTTCCATCGTATCGACGTCGCCGCCGGCGGCCTTGTTGATGGCCCGCTGGATCACCTCGCGCGGCAGGCTTTCGGCCTTGGCGTTGTTGACCGCCAGGCGCAGGCGCGGGTTCATGGCCGGATCGGGCAGGCCCAGCTTGGCGGCGACGGTGATGTCGCGCGACAGTTTGGAGAACAGCTTGGACCGCTGCGCATCGGCGCGGCCCTTGCGGTGCATGATGTTCTTGAATTTGGAATGGCCGGCCATGAGGATTCTGTCTGGGTCTGGCGAAAAGTGAGGCGCGCCGTCTAGCCGATGGGAGGGCGGCTGTCACGGGACAGGAACCGTCAGGCTTTCGGGGCATTTCTGGACAGACCCCGCCGGAGCCCGCCATGACCGCCCAGGACGCCCTGTACGACGCCGACCTCTATACCGATGACGACTTCGAGGAGGCCGACATCGTCGAATGGTACGAGGCCCGCCCGGTCACGGTGCCGGCCGCCGTCGCCACCGGCGCCATCGTCGGCGCCTTCGCCCTGGGCGTGCTGACCGCTGTCGGCGCGCTGGCGCTGATGGGGCGGCTGGACGACTAGGTCTTCAGGCTCTCCAGGAACCCCCGCATCTTGTCGTCAATCGGCACGGGCCGCTTGGAGTCGCGGTCGACGTAGACGTGGACGAAGCTGCCGACCGCGGCGGCCTCCTCCTCATTGTTGCGGAACAGGCCGATCTCGTACCGCACCGACGAAGTGCCGACGTGGGCCACACGGACGCCGGCCTGGATCTCGTCCGGAAAGGCGGTCGGCGAGAAATAGCGGCAGCCCGTCTCGGCCACCAGGCCGATGGTCTTGCCGTGGTGGATGTCGAGCAGGCCGTTGACGACCAGCAGCCGGTTCACCGCCGTATCGAACCACGAGTAGTAGACGACATTGTTGACGTGGCCGTAGACGTCATTGTCCATCCAGCGCGTGGAAATGGCCTGGAAGCGGCGGTAGTCGCTGCGTCTTGTCCGCTCAATGGTGCCCGTCATGGAGTCTCCCTTTATTGGTGCGCTATCGCTCGGCGCGCGGCGCCTCGCTGCCTGAGCGCGTCTGGCGCGCGCTTCATCGGGTCAGCCTTGGGCTTGGCGGACGCGGCGTCAAGCGCCTAGCCTTCGTCGCATGAAGACCACCGCCGCCGTACTCAGGACCATGGGCGCCGCCCGCCCCTATGCCGACAGCCGCCCGCTGGCGCTCAAGACCGTGACGCTCGACCCGCCGGGACCGGGCGAGGTCTTGGTGGCGATCAAGGCCGCAGGCCTGTGCCACTCGGACCTCAGCGTCATCAACGGCGACCGGCCGCGGCCGATGCCGATGGCCCTGGGCCACGAGGCGGCCGGGGTGGTCGAGGCGCTGGGGCCGGGGGTCGGGGACCTGGCCGTCGGCGATCACGTGGTCATGGTCTTCATGCCCAGCTGCGGCCACTGCGATCCGTGCGCCGGCGGCCGGCCGGCCCTGTGCGAGCCAGGCGCTGCGGCCAATGGCAAGGGCGAGCTGTTGGGCGGCGGGGTGCGGCTGCACGACGAGGGCGGAGACCTGCACCATCATCTCGGCTGCTCGGCCTTCGCGGCCCACGCCGTAGTCTCGCGGCGGTCGCTGGTGAAGGTCGACGCCGACCTGCCGTTCGAGCACGCGGCCCTGTTCGGCTGCGCGGTGCTGACCGGGGTCGGGGCGGTGGTCAACACGGCCGGGGTCCGGGCGGGGCAGAGCGTGGCGGTGGTCGGGCTGGGCGGGGTCGGGCTGTCGTCGGTGCTGGGGGCGCTGGCCAGCGGGGCGTCGCCGGTGGTCGCAGTGGACCTGTCGGAGGACAAGCTGGCCCTCGCCCGCTCGCTGGGCCCGGTGCGGACCGTCAACGCCGGGGACGCCGATGCGGTCGAGCAGGTGCGGGCCCTGACCGGCGGCGGGGCCGACGTCGTGTTCGAAATGGCCGGCAGCGTGCGGGCGCTGGAGGCGGCGTGGCGGATGACCCGGCGCGGCGGGACCACGGTCACCGCCGGCCTGCCGCCGCCCGAGGCCGCGCTGGCGGTCAATGTGGTGCAGCTGGTGGCCGAGGAGCGGACGCTGAAGGGCTCGTACATCGGCACCTGCGTGCCCTCGCGAGACATCCCCCGCTATGTGGCCCTGTTCCGCGACGGGCGGCTGCCGGTGGACCGGCTGCTGAGCGGGACCATCGCCCTGGCGGACATCAATGCGGCCTTCGACGCCCTAGCCGAGGGGGCCGCGGTGCGGACGGTGGTGACCTTCCCTTGAGGCCAAGCTAGAACCCGGCCGAAGCCGCGAGGAGAGAGCGCCATGGCCACCGAACTGTACGACCTGACCGTGCCGGTCTTCACCCGGGCGCTGAAGGCCCTGTCCGGCCTGCTCGACAAGGCCGTGGCCCACGCGGGCGAGGCGGGGGCGGAGGCGCTGCTGTCGAACCGGCTGATCGAGGACATGCATCCGCTGTCGAAACAGGTCCAGATCGCCTGCGACAGCGCCAAGCTGTGCGTCGCCCGCCTGTCCGGCGCCGAGGCCCCGGTCAATGAGGATGTCGAGACCACCATCGCCGAGCTGAAGGCCCGCATCGCCTTGACCCTGGACTTCCTCGCCTCGGTCCCGCGCGAGGCGATCGACGGGCAGGAGGACCGCGAGGTGGTGCTGAAATTCCCCGGCGGCGAGTGGCCGTTCCGGGGACTGGCCTATGTCACCGGCTTCGCCCTGCCCAACTTCTTCTTCCACCTGACCACCGCCTACGGCCTGCTGCGTCAGGCCGGCGTGCCGCTGGGCAAGCGCGACTTCATGGGCGCCCCGCAGTAGGCCGGGCGGGGGTGGACCCCGTCCGCGCAACGCTGCTACCCCTTCGGCATGGAAACCGGCGCCTATATCACCCTCGGCCTCTATTTCGTCCTGATGCTGGGGATCGGCCTGTACGCCTACCGGGAATCCACCAGCGACGTGTCGGGCTACATCCTCGGCGGGCGCAAGCTGCATCCGGCGGTGGCCTCGCTTTCGGCCGGGGCCTCGGACATGAGCGGCTGGATGCTGCTGGGCCTGCCCGGCGCCATGTATCTCAGCGGCCTGTCGTCGGCGTGGATCGCCATCGGCCTGTTCATCGGCGCCTTCGCCAACTATCTGATCGTGGCCCCGCGGCTGAGGCTGTACACCCAGCTGGCGCGCGACGCCCTCACCATCCCCGACTATTTCGACAAGCGCTTCCTCGACCGCACGCGGCTGCTGAGGGTCATTTCGTCGGTCGTCATCGTCATCTTCTTCACCCTCTACACCTCGTCCGGACTGGTCGCGGGCGGCAAGCTGTTCGAGAGCGCCTTCGGCCTCGACTACAGCTGGGGGCTGATGATCACCGCCGGGGTGGTGATGGCCTACACCCTGCTGGGCGGCTTCATGGCGGTCAGCCTGACCGACTTCGTCCAGGGCTGCATCATGTTCGTGGCCCTGATCCTCGTGCCGATCGTGGCCCTGACCCATGTCGGGGGCGTGGGCGGGATGGCCGACACGGTCAGAAGCATCGATCCGGGCCTGCTCAACCTGTTCGAGGGGGCCACGGTCATCAGCGTCGTCTCGGCCATGGCCTGGGGCCTCGGCTATTTCGGCCAGCCGCACATCATCGTCCGCTTCATGGCCGTGCGCTCGGTCCGCGACATCCCGATGATGCGCAACATCGGCATGAGCTGGATGCTGGTCACCCTGGTCGGCGCCCTGGGCACCGGCCTGGCGGGTCTGGCCTACGCCAGCCGCACCGGGCTGGAGGTCAGCGACCCCGAGACCATCTTCATCCTGCTGTCCGACGTGCTGTTCCACCCGCTGGTGACCGGCTTCCTGCTGGCCGCCATCCTCGCCGCCATCATGAGCACCATCTCGTCGCAGCTGCTGGTCTCGTCCTCCTCCCTGACCGAGGATTTCTACGCCGTCTTCCTCCGTAAAAGCGCCCCGCAGAAGGAGCTGGTGATGGTCGGCCGGATCACCGTCCTGGCCGTGGCCGTGGCCGCGGGCGTCCTCGCCTGGAACCCGCAGAACAGCGTGCTCGGCCTCGTCTCCCAGGCCTGGGCCGGCTTCGGCGCCGCCTTCGGCCCGCTGGTCATCCTGTCGCTGACGTGGAAGCGGATGACCCGAAACGGCGCCCTCGCCGGCATGATCGTCGGCGCCGCCACCGTGCTGTTCTGGACCT
>CAZGPS010000153.1:0-1565 GCA_964527675.1 uncultured Brevundimonas sp.
AATCAGTCATCCAACGAAAGCTTATTTTGGCAGCGCATTCGTCCAACCGGACCGCATGTGTAAGCCCACGCCTCAAAGTCGATGCCACCGCCCACCCCCTGCTAGCCCGCCTTCACGCTAAGCGCGACCATTCCTCAAACGCAATCCCTTGTTCGCCCCCTCCGCCGCCGTGCCGGCGGTCCCCCTCCCCCGGTGGGGGAGGAATGTTATTCCTCCTCCGCGGCCAGCAGGTCGGACTCGTCGAAGTCGTAGTCCAGCAGATCCCCCGGCTTGCAGTCGAGGGCGGCGCAAATCTTGGCGAGGGTGCGGAAGCGAATGCCCTTGACCTTGCCGGAGCGGAACAGGGACAGCTGGGTCTCGCTGAGGCCGACCTCGGCGGCGAGGTCGCGGGCCTTGAGGCCCTTCTTGACGATCAGATGGTCGAGGGTGACGCGGATCGGCATCAGATCATCTCGTCCAGCTCGGCCTGGACCTTGCCGGCCTGCTCCATGACCCCGCCGAGCAGGAACAGGGCGCCGCCGATCATGCCGAGGGTCATGCCGGCGACGTCGAAATAGGCCCAGCCGCCTGCGCCGCCTTCAATCAGCCGGGTGACATTGGTGACGCCGAAAACGCTGAGCAATCCGCCGAACCCGAGCGCGAGGCCGACGCGGCGCAGGGCCGAGGCGAGCGTCGGCTGGATCAGCCGCCCCCTGGACAACTGGCCCATGGCGGCGCCGATCGACCAGACGGCGAACAGGTAGAAGACGGTGGGCAGGGCCCAGACGGCGTGAGTCAGCCACCGTTCGGCCGGGACCGGCGACTCGCCGCGCAGCAGCAGGACGGCCGGCGCCACGACATGCATCAGCGCCAGCAGGGCGCCGACGCTGATCACCATGAACACGGCCAGCCAGCGGAACTGGGCGCAGCGGCGGCGGAAGCGGTCGGTGGCGGTCTGGCTCATGGCGCGGTGTCCGGACGTGGAAAGCTGTCTGATCTTTAATCTTGACTTAAAGACGGGAGATTTGCAACTTTATGTCTGACTTAAACGAAACGAGAGCGCCGCCGATGACCGCCGCCATCGAGACCCGGGAGCTGACCCGCCGCTTCAAACGCCATCTGGCGGTCGACGCCGTGTCGATGACGGTGCCGGACCGGGCGGTTTACGGCTTTCTGGGGCGCAATGGCGCGGGCAAGACGACGACGCTGAAGATGCTGCTGGGGCTGATCCGGCCGAGCGGCGGGACGGCCTTCGTCGGCGGCGTCGATGTGGCGCGCGACCGGATCGGGGCGGCGCGCAAGGTCGGGGCCCTGCTGGAGGCGCACGGCTTCTACGGCCATCTGTCGGGGCGCGAGAACCTGGACCTGACGCGCAGCCTGCTGGGCCTGCCGAAGGGCGAGGTCGAGCGGGTGCTGGAGGTGGTCGAGATGCGCGACCAGGCGCGGCGGCGGGTCTGCGACTATTCGCTGGGGATGCGGCAGAGGCTGGGGCTGGCGCGGGCCATGCTGGGGGCGCCGGCGGTGCTGGTGCTGGACGAGCCGACCAACGGGCTGGACCCGGACGGGATCGCCGACATGCGGCGGTT
>CAZGPS010000153.1:1665-6591 GCA_964527675.1 uncultured Brevundimonas sp.
TGGACGAGCCGACCAACGGGCTGGACCCGGACGGGATCGCCGACATGCGGCGGTTTCTGCGCGCCCTGCCGGAGCGAACCGGGGCGACGGTTCTGCTGTCCAGCCATCTGCTGGGCGAGATCGAACAGACGGCGACGCACATCGGCATTCTCAGCCACGGCAAGCTGGTGCTGGAAGGCGAGCTGGGCCGGTTGAAGGCCGACCTGGCCCCGGAGATCGCCCTGCAGACCGACGACGCCGTGCGGGCCACGGCGCTGGCGCGGGCGCGGGGTTTCGATGTGGCGGCGGCGGAGGACGGGCTGACGGCGCGACTGAAACCGGGCGAGGACGCCCGGAGCGCGGCGGCGGCGCTGAACCGGGCCCTGATCGAGGCGGATATCGCTGTCTTCGCCATCGGGGCGCGCTCGCGCTCGCTGGAGGGGATCTATCGCGAGGTCTCGCCGCCCGCCCCTGCTTCCACCCCCGTCAAAGCCAAGCCGGAGCTCGTCTGATGACCGCCTCTCCCTTTTTCGCGCCGCTGGTCGTCGAGGCGCGCAAGCTGAAGCGGTCGCTGGCCGCGGTGCTGGCCGTGGCGGCGCCGTCGCTGATCGCCATCTTCGTCTTCTTCAACATGCTGCGCGCCGAGACGCCGCCGGCGTGGGAGATGCTGATGCTGGGCGGGGCCGGCATCTGGGCCTTCTTCATGCTGCCGATGAGCGTGACGGCGTTGACGGCGCTGGTGGCGCACATGGAGCACGGGCCACGGTCGTGGGACCATCTGCGCGCCCTGCCCCTGCCCCGCTGGCGGCTGTATGCGGCCAAGATGGTCTGCGTGCTGGCGGTCGTGGCGGCGATGAGCGCGGCGGTGCTGGCCGGGACCTGGGCGGCGGCGGCGCTGGCGACGGCGATCCGGCCGGAGCTGGCCCCCACGGGCGAGTTCGAACTGGCGCGCTACGCCGGCCTGCTGGGGACGATGTATCTGGCGGCCCTGCTGATGATCTCGATCCAGCTGTGGGTCGCGCTGCGGTTCGCCAGTTTCGTGCCGGCGCTGGCGGTCGGGATCGGCGGGACCTTCTTCTCGGTGGTGGCGACGTCAGCGAAACAGGGCGTCTTCTTCCCGTGGCAGATGCCGGTGAACATGCTGGCGACCGAGGCGTGGCGGGTCCAGACGGCGCTGGGGCTGGGCCTGGGGCTGGGGGCGGTCGTGCTGATCGCCGCCCTCGTCCACCTGGGCCGGCGCGAGGTGCTGTGAGGCCGGGGCGGCGGGGCGCATGAGCGCGGCGAGGGCGGCGCTGCCGGTCATCAGGACGATCATGGCCGACTCCTGCGAATGAGAACGACTCGCAGGTTTGCGCAGACGGGGTGGGCGTGGCAAGCGCAAAGGGTCGGTGGCGATCGACAGGAGCATCACCCATGCGTGAAGACGGCAAGCTGGACTATATCGAACTGCCCGGCGGAGACCTGCCGGCGAGCAAGGCCTTCTACGGCGCGGCCTTCGGCTGGACCTTCGTGGACTACGGGCCGGAGTATGCGGGGTTCGACCAGGGGATCGACGGCGGGCTGGACGCCGGCGACGACGCCACGCGGACGCCGCTGCCGATCCTGTACGCCCATGATCTGGAGGCGATGCAGGTCAAGGTCGAGGCGGCCGGAGGGGCGATCGTCAAGCCGATCTTCGCCTTCCCCGGCGGGCGGCGGTTCCATTTCCGCGACCCGGCGGGCAATGAGCTGGCGGTGTGGTCGGAGGGCTGACAGCCGCCTGAGGATTGCGCCAGCGCAAGGCGCCGGGCCCCGCCCCCGTGGGAGGCTCGGCGCCCCAGCCGCCGGAGTCACGCCCATGACCAGCCAGATGACGGCTTCGTTCCACCGTCCGACCTACTCCCGCGTCTCGATCTCGCTGCACTGGCTGATGCTGGCGCTGCTGGCGGCGGTCTACGCCTGCATCGAACTGAGGGAATTCTATCCGCGCGGCAGCGACATGCGCGAGGGGCTGAAGACCTGGCATTTCATGCTGGGCCTGTCGGTCTTCGTGCTGGTCTGGATCCGGCTGATCGCGCGGGCGCTGTCGCCGCGCGGCCCGGCGCCGCGGACCCCGCCGGAGTGGCTGGCGGCGGCGGTGCACGTCAGCCTCTATGTCCTGATGATCGCCATGCCGGTCGCCGGCTGGATGATCCTGAGCGCCGAAGGCGATCCCGTGCCGTTTTTCGGTCTTGCCCTGCCCCCCCTGATCGCGCCCGACGCGGCCCTCGCGAAGCGGATCGAGGCGGTTCACACGACTGTCGGCGCCGTCGGCTACTGGCTGATCGGCCTCCACGCCCTCGCGGCCCTCTTCCATCACTATGTGCTGGGGGATAGGGTCCTTCGGCGCATGTCGCCCGGCCGCCCGGGACGCTGAAGTCGGACGGCAGATTCCGCCCACGGAGACAGCCTTTGCCCACCACGCCCACACCCGCCGCCGCGCTGGACCTCTCGACCATCCAGAAGCTGCGCAAGGTCGCCATCGGCGTCGCCCTGCTGGGGCTGATCGCCGTATCGGTCGTCAGCCAGTCGATCGGCGGCATCGACGGTCGCTGGCACGAGGCGGTGGAGGCGTTCGGGCTTGGAGCAATGGTGCTGGCCATCGTCGGCCGCGCCTGGTGCACCCTGTATATCGGCGGGCGCAAGAAGGCCGAGATCGTCGATCGGGGACCCTATTCGCTCACCCGCAATCCGCTGTACGTGTTCAGCTTCATCGGCGCCTTCGGCATCGGCGCCCAGAGCGGCAGCCTGACCATCGCCGCCGCCTTTGTGGCCGCCGCCATGCTGGTGTTCCATTTCACCGTGCAGCGGGAGGAGGCGTTCCTGCTGCGCGAGTTCGGCGATACCTATGCCCGGTATGTCGCGCGGACGCCGCGCTTCTGGCCCAATCCCTCGCTGTGGCGCGACGCCGATGAACTGACGATCCGGCCGTCGCTGTTCCTGATGACGATCCGCGACGGCCTGGTTCTGCTGCTGGCCATCCCGCTGTTCGAGCTGATCGACGCGGGACAGGCGGCCCACTGGCTCAGGGTCGTGGCCCACCTGCCCTGACGGAAGACCTCCCGACCTAGCGGACGTCCAGCGACTGGGCGATCTGTTCGGCGAGGGCGCGGTCGGGGCCGTCGAGGCTCATGGTCCAGATGTGGATTTCGCGCGGCGTGGCGCCCTCGCGCTGGAACAGGTGCTCGCGGGCGTGGCGGACGCCGTCCTCGGTCGAAACCACCGAGGCGCGGCCGGCGGCCTGGAGCGTCTCGCCGCTGTAGATCGGAAACTGCGAGGCGGGTCCGGCGTAGATCATGGCGAAGGACCGGTCGCCGCGGCGGATGGTGTAGATGCGGAAGTCCGGGCCGGGACGACCGGTGACGATCTCGAACCCGGCCGGCAGGTCGATGGTGAACGGCAGGGCGGCGCGGGCCGCGGAATCCAGCACGGTGACGGCGGGAACGGTCGGCGGCGGAGGCGTCGCCTCGACCGGCGTCGGCGCGGCCGCGGCGGGCGTGACGGGCGCGGTGTTCGTCGGAGCCGGGCGCGCAGGCGCAGGCGCAGGCGTGGCGACTGGCCGGGCCGGAGTCGGGGCGGCGGCGGGCGCCGGGGCCGGAGCCGGGGCCGGGGCGACAGGCGTCGGGGTCACGGCTGCGGGCTCGGGCGCGAGATAGTCGGCCGGGCGCGGCGGTCCGCTGTTGAGGTTGCTGGTCACGTCCGACGGCGGCGTCCGGGGCGCGCTCTGGGGCGCGGTCTGGCCGTATGCGGCGGTGGCGAACAGGAGGGCGGCGGCGGAAGCGGCGGTAAGCATGGACCGACTGTCGCCCCTCAGCCCATGAACGGCAAGGCCCTGAGCGCATAGGCCACGGCGGCGGTCACGGCCGAGGCGGCGACGGCGAGGCCGGCGAACCAGGCCAGCCGCTTCCACAGCGGGCCCGGGGCCTCGCCCGGTTCGGGGGGCGGCTCGACCCTAATGATAGCCGGCCTCCGGCGTGACCTTGCCGCGGAACACCCAGTAGACCCAGCCGGTGTAGGCGAGGATCAGCGGCAGGATGGCCACCGTGCCGACCAGCATCAGGCCGAGGGCGTTGTCGGGCGCCGCGCCCTGACGGAAGTCCACCGCATAGGGCACGACATAGGGGAAGAAGCCGGCCGCGAGGCCGGCATAGCCGGACAGGAAGACCAGAACGGCGCCGATAAAGGGCCAGACGTGCGAGGCGCGGGCGACCCCGACCGCGACCGTGGCGAGGCCGGCGAGACCGATCAGGGGGATGAGGCTGAGCGGCAGGAAACGGCCGAAGTCCAGACCGGCCTCGGTCCAGCCCCAGCGTTCGGCGACGAGCGGGTGCACGACCAGGGTCGAGAGGCTGACGGCGAGCAGGAACAGGGCGGTCAGCACCCCCGAGATGACCGCCCAGCGACGGGCGTCGCCGTGCAGGGCGTCGGTCGTCTTCCACATCAGCCAGGCGGCGCCGAGCAGGGCGTAGCCGCACACCAGACCCGCCGCGACCAGCAGGGTATAGGGGGTGAACCAGTCGAAGGTCCCGCCGGCGAAACGGTCCTGGGCCACCTCGACCCCCTGGATGAAGCCGCCGAGGATCAGGCCCTGGGCGAAGGCGGCGAGGATCGAGCCGAAGGCGAACATGGCGGTCCAGAACGGCCGGCCGCGGCGCTGGCCGCGGAAGCGGAACTCGAACGCCACGCCGCGCAGGATCAGGCCGGCCAGCATCATCACCACCGGCAGGTAGAAGGCGGGCATGACGATGGAATAGGCCAGCGGAAAGGCCGCCAGCAGACCGCCGCCGCCGAGCACCAGCCAGGTCTCGTTGCCGTCCCACACCGGGGCGACGGTGTTCATCATCACGTCGCGGTCCTCGCGCGAGCGCGAAAACGGGAACAGGATGCCGACGCCGAGGTCGAAGCCGTCCAGCAGGACGTAGAGCAGGA
>CAZGPS010000154.1:0-6578 GCA_964527675.1 uncultured Brevundimonas sp.
GGCCTATATCCGCTTCATCGCCGACTGGCGCCTGCGCCAGCTGCACCTGCCCGAGCTGTACGGGGCGAAGGAAAACCCGCTGCCGTGGCTGCAGTCGATGCTGTCGGGCGTCGAGCACGCCAACTTCTTCGAGGCCCGCGCCACCGAATATTCCAAGGCCGCCACCAAGGGCGTCTGGCACGGCGCCGCCGGCGTCTGGGACAGCTTCGACGCCATGATGCAGAAGCGCAGGGAAGAGCCGACGGGGGCCTGACCTGGCCGCGCCCGTCAACGTCGCCCTCGTCGGCTTCGGCTATGCCGGACGGACCTTCCACGCGCCCCTGATCTCGGCCTGCGCCGGCCTGCGCCTGCATACGGTGGTCACGAGTCAGGCGGAGGCGCTCGCCGCCGTCCAGCCTGACGTCCGGCCCGTCGCGACGCTGGATGCGGCCCTGTCCGATCCCGCCATCGGCCTGGTGGTCATCGCCACCCCCAACGCCCTGCACGCGCCGCAGGCGCTGGCGGCGCTGGACGCCGGCAAGGCGGTGGTGATCGACAAGCCCTTCGCCCTCGACCTCGCCGAGGCCCGGGCGGTCGCCACCTTCGCCGAAGCGCGGGGCCTGTTGCTGTCAGTGTTCCACAACCGCCGCTGGGACGCCGACTTCCTCGCCCTCAAGGCCGAGCTGGCCAGCGGGCGGCTGGGGCCGGTCCACACCTTCGAGAGCCATTTCGACCGCTTTCGCCCCGAGGTCCGCGACCGCTGGCGCGAGCGCGACGAACCGGGCGGCGGCATCTGGCACGATCTCGGTCCGCATCTGATCGATCAGGCCCTGATCCTGTTCGGCCGGCCGCTGGGCGTGAGCTGCGACCTGGCCGTGCTGCGCGAGGGCGGACGGGCGGTTGACTGGGCCCATGCGGTGCTGCGCTACGCCGACAGGCGGGTGATCCTGCACGCCGACATGACCACCCCGGCGCCCGACATCCGCTTCGCCGTCCACGGCGCCCGCGCCAGCTGGCTCAAGTCCGGCCTCGACGTGCAGGAGGACCAGCTCAAGGCCGGTCTGGCCGTCGGCGGGCCCGGCTGGGGCGTCGACCCCTCGCCGGCCGTGCGGGTCGAGGGGGCGTCAGGCGCGCGGGAGAGCGTGGCGGGCCCGCCCGGCGACTACCGGGCCTTCTATGACGGAATCGCCGCAGCCCTGACCGCGGGCGCACCGAACCCTGTCCCGCCGGCCGAGGCGCTGGCGGTCATGGAGGTGCTGGAAGCCGGGATCGAGAGCGATCGGCGGCGGGCTGAGGTGTTGCCCTGACAGCGCTTCAGGACGCGGGCGGCGGCGCGGGACAGTCGAATTCGGCGCAATAAAGCTCGGCCAGCCGGTCGGTCGCCCGGGTCGCGAGCCGGTCCGCCACATCGCCTGCGCTCTCCAGAATGTCGTCACGCGGACGCGGCGGCCACTCTCCACCCTCGCGCAGGATCTCCAGTTGCCCGGGAGTCAGAATACGGGCCAGAGCCAACACAGCCGACCGTTTCATCTCCGGCTCCAGTTCGTCGAGGACCTGCACCACCATAGCCCGCAACCGGTCTTCCCGGTCGGCGTCCACCATCAGATCGACCGCCTGCAGATCCTCTCTCATGGCGTCGAGCATGCCGCTGCGCCGCAGGAAGGCTTCGACTGCGGCGAGATGCTCCGGTGAGGGATCGGCGCCGGTCCAGGGCGGCGGGGGCTCCGCGGCCGGCATGCGAAATCGGATCGTAAACCGCACGCTGGACTTGGTCGCTTCGCCGTCGACCTGTCTCGGATTCAACCGGAAGCCTCGAACCAGGCTCAAGGCCGCCCGATCGAATCCAAGACCGGCCGGACTGGCCGTGTCGACGCTGCAAAGCGCCAGGGTCCCGTCGGGCGCCACCATGCATCGAAGGGACGCCTCGCCCGCGAACCCGGTCCGGCTGGCGAATTCGGGATAGGCGTCGCCCATCGCCCGTGCGTCCGGCATGCTCGCCCACGAGGGATCGACGATCTCCTGTGCGCACGCGCCGTCCGCGAACGCCATGACGCCAAACGCCGCGATGGCCGTCAGTCTGAGTCCCATCCCACGCTCCCCCTCTTTCGAAACGACCCTAGGTCCCCGGCTGCACATAGGGAATGCGGCCGAAGAAGCGTCGCTCGTCCCCGCGCGGATCGTTCTCCATGCGCGGCGGCAGGTCCATGATCAGGGTCTCGCGCCTGTCCAGCGAATATGGCGTCCATCGCGGCAGGCCGGCGTGGTTCGGATCGCCGGTGCGGGCGAAGGCCAGCAGGGCCTCGCTCATCACCTCGGCCATGCCCTGCGCCTCCGGTCCGATCGCGCCCGTGCCCCCGGCCGACAGGGTGTCTAACATCAGCGGGATGTCCGAGGTGTGGAACGCCCCGGTCCGCCCGTTGGCCAGCCGCGCCGGCCAGTCCAGCTGATAGACGTACGCCGGCGCGCCCTGCGCCGCCCGCATCTCGGCCTCGGTCACCGCCGCCCGCCATGACCGCGCCGCCGTCGTCGCCCGAATCAGCACCTGATCCGGGCTCAGCTCCGGATGCTCGCGGCGGTACCAGGCCACGACCGTCTCCGGGGCCACATCGATGCGCATCTGCGCGGGGGTCAGCCGCCCGGGCAGGGTCTCCCACGTCAGTCCCGCATTGGCCGGATCAGGGCCGAGAAAGGCGAGGGTCTCCTCGCGCGTATTGCCGATCATCATCGGGATGTGCGCCGACTGCGCCGGGGCGTCGGGCCAGAACGGGTGGCGGTGCAGGTTCCGCTCGTCCAGCACCGGGCCGAAATACAGCGCGCCGCCGAGGATCGGATCTGTCGCTCCGGACGCCTCGATCAGCCGTTCAACCGGCATCGTCCGCACCGCGTCGACACGGTCCGGCGACAGCCCCAACGCCTCCAGCCAGACCTCGGCCCGGCGGGTGGCGTTGAGCGGGCCCGAGGCGGTCACCTGCTGGCCGCTCATGGTCGCGGCGCGGTGGAACAGCCCCGCCGCCGCCGGCATGGCCATCAGGGTGGCGATCTTGGCCCCGCCGCCCGACTGGCCGACCACGGTGACGCAGCCCGGATCGCCCCCGAAGGCGGCGATGTTGTCGCGCACCCATTCGAGGGCGAGGATCAGGTCCAGCTGGCCCAGATTGCCGCTGTCCTCGAACCCGGGGGCCAGCCGCGCCAGCGAGGCGTAGCCGAGCGGCCCAAGCCGGTGGTTGACGGTGACGACGACCACATCGCCCTTCGCCGTCAGCCGCGCCCCGTCGGTCAGGGGACTGGAGCCCGACCCTGTCGCATAGGCTCCGCCGTGGATGTAAAGGATGACCGGCCGGCGCAACCGGTCTGGCCCCGGTGTCCAGACGTTCAGTCGCAGGCAGTCCTCTGACTGGTTCGGCTCGGCGCCACGCTGGGGCGACGCGGGTCCGAAGTCGACACAGGGCCGCGGATCGCGCCAGGGCGTCGGGAGCGCGGGCGGCAGAAGCCGCCTCGGCCCGGTGTCCGCGCCATAGGGGACGCCCCGGAACACGGCGACGTCGCCATCTGTGACACCGGTTACCGGTCCGGACGTCGTAAGAACTGGGGGATCGCGCCGGGCCGACCTCGCGGTTCCGGCCGCCAGCATCAGGGCCGCGCCGGCGCCCAGCCCCAGTGCGCGCCGTGTCGGGTGGTTCATATGCCCGCGTACCACTCGTACCCCCGGTCTTCCCAATAGCCGCCCTTACCCCGGCCGAGGTGGGCGAAGCTCTCCACCGCCTCGATGCGGCGGATGTATTTGGCGTGTTTGTAGCCCAGCTGGCGCTCGACCCTGAGCCGCAGCGGCGCCCCGTGCGGCACCGGCAGGGTCTCGCCGTTCATCTCCCAGGCCAGGATGGTCTGCGGGTGGCGGGCGTCGATCAGGTCGATGCTCTCATAGTAGCGCTCGCCGTCGGGGCGCTGATCGAGGGCGTCGAAACAGTGGAAGACGATGTATTTCGCCTCGGGCTTCAGCCCGGCCTCGTCCAGCAGGGTCTCCAGCCGCACCCCGGTCCATTCGGCGATCGAGGTCCAGCCCTCGACGCAGTCGTGTTTGGTGATCTGGGTCTGCGCCGGGCGGGCGCGCAGCTGGGGCAGGCTCAATGACAGGGGCCGCTCCACCAAGCCGTCGACGACCAGCCGATAGCCGGCGAATCCGTCCGCCTTCAGCGCCAGATAATCCGGCGCGGCCGGGTCGATCGAGCCGTTGGCGCGGAAGTCCGGCGATATCTCGGCGCGGCTGTAGGTCGGGGCCAGGGCGTCGCGCGGGATCAGCAGCCGCTGGGCCCGCCTTGTCAGCCCCTCGCCCATGCGCCGGGCCTGTTCCGACAGCCGCCAGCTGGCCTCGCCGCAGGCGCTGACGAAGGATGCGGCGGCGGTCGCGAGGGCGCCGGTCAGCCAGCGGCGGCGGTTCATGGCGTCTCTCCCCCATCGTCCCGACGCCGCGGCCCCGGCCCGGCCGTCGCGCCCGGCGGCTGGATCACGAACCAGCCGGTGATCATCGCCCGCATGTTGTTGAGGAAGCCGGTCCAGATCACCAGCCCGACGTGGATGACGATGAAGCCGACGATCAGCCCGGCCGAGATGAAATGCAGCGTCCGCGCCGACTGCCGCCCGCCCATGATTTCCAGCAGCACCCCGCCGACGGCGTTGAAGGCCGGCGACATCGACAGGCCGGTGACCAGCATCAGCGGCAGGATGACCAGCACCATGGCCAGATAGGTCAGCTTCTGGATGACGTTGTAGGCGCGGGCCCGGTCGTCGGCCGGGAAGTGGAAGCGGGCATGCTCCTTCACCGACGGCCAGAAGCCGCGCAGGTCGGACCCGCTGGGCCACAGCCGCCGGCGGAAGCGTCCGGAAATCAGGGCCCAGACCAGATAGACCAGGCCGTTGGCGACGAAGATCCAGGCGAACAGGAAATGCCAGTTGCGCGCCTCGGCCAGGTTGCGGCCCTGCGGGATCAGCAGCCAGTCGGGAACCGTCGGCGTGCTCAGCCAGGGATCGGCGAAGGTCGAGCGGATGCCCCAGTAGAGATGTGGATGGGCCGCGAGGATGTTCAGCCCGCTCATCAGCAGCACCACCACGGCGACGACGTTGAGCCAGTGGGTGATCCGCACGGCGGCGGGATGGCGCCAGACCGCGACGCGGCCGCCGTCCAGAGGCCGGTCGGCGTGGCGGGCGGCGGCCGGGCGAGCGTCGATGACGGGATCGGGGGGCGGGTCGGCGGCGGTCATGCGGGTCCCCGGACGTCGGCGTCGCCCAAGGTCTCATGCGCGTCCGCGCCCGGCAACCTCGACCCGCTGATCAGGGCCAGGGCGGGGGCGAGGCGATGCAGACCCGGCCGCTGCGGCGGCACGCGGCCATGCTCGCCTCCCAGGCGGCGTTGTCGCGCTCCCACTGCTCGCGGGCGGCGTTGGCGGCGGCGGCGTTGGCTTCCCACTGCACCCGCTCGGTCTCCAGCCGCGCGCTCTCTTCCCGCCAGCGGGCGTTGTCCGCGTCAAAGGCGGCCTGGGCGGCGGCCTCCGCCTCGGCGGCGGCGGCGAGGCGGGCGGCGATTTCGGCGTTGAGCTGCGCGGTGGCGGCCAGTTCGGCCGGATCCTGCTGCACGTCCGGGCCCTGTCCATAGACGTCGCCGCGCTGTTGCAGCCATTCCGCCGAGCCGGGCTCCGCCGTCGGGGCGGGCGTGGCCGCGGCGGGCGGCGGCGGGGTCTGGGCCAGGGCGGCGGCGAACGGCGCGCCGGCCAGCGTCAGGGCGAGGACGGCGCTCAGGGTCGGGCGGATCATCACGGGCTCCTTCGGATGTGTCAGGCCAATATAACCTCGATGGGCGGAATTGGCGCCGCTTTAGTCCGGCAGGCGAAGTTCGAAGCGGGTGCCCTCGGGGCCGGTGTCGACCAGCACCAGGTCGCCGCCGTGGCTGACCGCCAGCTCGCGCGAAATGGTCAGGCCCAGGCCCGTCCCGTCCGAGGCCCGGCCGCTGACGAACGGGTCGAACAGGCGTTCCGACAGGCGCGGCGGAATGCCCGGCCCGTTGTCGGCGATGCGGATGACGACGGCGCCGCCCTCATGGACCGCGCTGACCTTGATCACGCCGGGGCGGCCGATCCGGGTGGCGTCGCCCTCGATAGCCTGGCGGGCGTTGCGCATCAGATTGACGAGGATGCGGTTCAGCTGGTCGGGATCGGCGTTGACGGTGAGGCGGGTCGGGATGGCGCGCGACAGCTTCACCCCCCCATCCGACAGACCGGAGTCCTCAGCGGCGGCGGTCACGGCGGGGCCGAGGGCGAAGCGGCTGCGTTGCGGCTCCGGCTCCTCGCTGCGGCCATACTCCAGCACATTGCGCGACAGGGCGGCGGCGCGGCCGAGGGCGCGCTCCAGTCGCGGCAGGGCCTTGGCCACCTGCGGGTCGGGGGAATCGGCCAGCCGCTCGGAGGCGATCTGGGCCGAGGTCAGCATGTTGCGCAGGTCATGGTTGATCTTGGCCACGGCCTCGCCCAGCGCCACCAGCCGGGCCCGGGCGCGAAGCGACTGGCGCACCTCGCCCTGCATCCGGGCCAGTTCGCGCTCGACCCGGCCGA
>CAZGPS010000155.1:0-6556 GCA_964527675.1 uncultured Brevundimonas sp.
TCTGACCGCTCAGGCGTAGAAGCCCTCGCGCAGATTGATGCCGTGCTCGACCCAGGCCTTGAGGGCCGAGAGCATCTGGGACCAGCCCTGGCAGTTGCCGAAGGCGGCCTTGAGGCCCGTCGGTGTCTCATGCCAGCCGCCTTCCTCGATGGTGACCAGGGTGCGGCCGTCCTCGAGCGGTTCGAAGGTGAAGACCACGGTGGTCATATAGGCGGCGCGGACGACCGGATCGGCGGCCTCGGGCGGACCCTCGTTGGCCTCCCATTTGAGGACGATGCGCCGGTTCGGCTCGACCTCGACGACCTCGACCGGAAAGGCGCCGGGGAAGTCGGTGAACTCCCACTGGACGGTCTTGCCTGTCTCCAGACGGCCGACGGCGCCGCCGGTGGTGAAATAGGCGGACAGTTTCGCCGGATCGGCGACGGCCTCGAACACCTCTTCGACCGGGCGGGCGATGCGGCCGGACACCTTGAACTTCAGATCCATCGGTCTTGCTCCTTGTTCGGCGGCCATAATGTTATATTCTTATAACATGTCAAGCGAGGCGAATCAGGACCGGGTTTTCAAGGCCCTGGCGGCCCCGGTGCGGCGGGCCCTGCTGGATGCATTGAAGGATGCGCCGCAGACCACCGGCGCCCTGTGCGAGCGCTTCCAGTCGCTGGACCGGTGCACAGTGATGCAGCATCTCAAGGTGCTGGAAGGGGCCGACCTGATCATCGTCCAGCGCAAGGGGCGCGAGCGGTGGAACCACCTCAATCCCCTGCCGATCAAACAGGTCCACGACCGCTGGATCGGTCCGCACGCAGCGCGTGCGGTCGGGGTGCTGGAGCGGATGACGACCGATCTGGAAAGCTGAGCGCTAGCGCAGCGCCAGGGTCACCTGTTTGATGTCGACGTACTCGTCGATGCCGTGGATCGAGCCCTCGCGGCCGTAGCCGGACTGTTTGATCCCGCCGAACGGGGCGATGGCGGTGGAGATAAGGCCGGTGTTGATCCCGCACATGCCCGCCTCGATGCGGCGGCCCATGCGCATCGCCCGGTCGAGGTCACGGGTGAAGACGTAGGAGGCGAGGCCGAACTCGCTGTCGTTGGCCTTGTCCAGCACCTCCGCCTCGGTGTCGAAGGCGAAGACCGGGATCAGCGGGCCGAAGGTCTCCTCGCGGCGGAACAGGCCGTCGTCGCCGCCCAGGGTAACCGTCGGCTGGAAGAAGCGGCCGCCCAGCGCATGGGGCTCGCCGCCGGTCAGCACCTCGCCGCCCGAGGCTTTGGTCAGGGCGAGGTGGTCGAGAACCTTGCGGATCGCCTTGTCCTCGATCAGCGGCCCGACCTTGACCCCGGGCTCGAAGGCGCCGCCGACGGGAATCTGCGACACCGCCTCCGCCAGCCTGCGGGCGAAGTCGTCGGCGACGGCGCGTTCGACATAGACGCGGTTGGGGCAGACGCAGGTCTGGCCCGAGTTGCGGAACTTGCCCTTGATGGTCTCGGCCACGGCGTGGTCGAGGTCGGCGTCGGCGAAGACGATCAGCGGCGCGGCGCCGCCCAGCTCCATCGACACCCGCTTCAGCGTCGGGGCGCACTGCTCGGCCAGCAGGCGGCCGATCGGGGTCGAGCCGGTAAAGCTGAGCTTGCGGATCAGCGGCGAGGCGGTCAGCACGCCGCCGATGGTCGCGGCGTCGCCGGTGATGACGCTGAGCACGCCCCTGGGCAGGCCCGCCTGATACGCCAGTTCGGCCAGGGCGATGGCGGTGAAGGGGGTCTGGCTGGCCGGCTTGACCACGGCGGTGCAGCCGGCGGCGAAGGCCGGGCCCAGCTTGCGGGTCAGCATGGCGGCGGGGAAATTCCACGGGGTGATCAGGGCGCAGGGCCCGACCGCCTCGCGGAAAGTCAGGATGACGTGGCCCAGCGGGCTGTCCTGGGTCTCGCCGACCAGCCGCTCGGCCTCGCCGGCGAACCATTTGAGGAAGCTGTTGGCGTAGGCCACTTCGCCCTTGGCCTCCTCGAAGGGCTTGCCGTTCTCGAGCGCCATCAGCGCCCCGAGGCCCCCGGTGTTCTCGTCGATCAGCCGGGCCCATTCACGCAGGATGGCGGCACGCCTGTGCGGGTCGGAGCGCGACCATTCCGGGAAGGCGTCATGGGCGGCCTGGACGGCGCGTTCCGTCTCGTCGGCGCCGAGGTCGGGGACGTGGCCCAGAATTTCCCCGGTGGCCGGATCGTCGACGGCGACCCGCTTCGTTGAAGTCACCGGCTCGCCGCCGATCAGGGCGTGTTCCCGCAGGAGGGCGAGGCCGGCCTCGCGGCCCGTCTTGTCGGTCATGATCGTCTTCCGGCTGTGAGATGCCGAGGGATAACGCCTCAGGTCTCGATGGTGTTCAGGTCCCGTCCGCGTGTCTCAGGCAACCAGAGCAGGCTGACGATGACCGCGACCAGGGTGAAGGCGACGGAATACCACAGGCCGAAATAGATATTCCCCGAAGCCGCCACCAGGGCGAAGCTGGCGGCCGGCAGCAGGCCGCCGACCCAGCCGGTGCCTATGTTGTAGGGCAGGCTCATGGCCGTGTAGCGGACCCGCGTCGGGAAAAGCTCGACCAGGGCGGCCGCCTGCGGGCCGTACAGGGCCGTCGCGGCGACAATGAAGACCATCAGGATGGCGAACATCGCCGGCAGGTTCATCCGCTGCGGGTCGGCGCGGTCAGGATAGCCGGCGGCCGTCAGCGTGGCCTTGACGCGGGTTTCGACGTCGGCGCGGGCGTCCTTCAGCTCCGCTGCCGCCAGCCCGCCGCCCTCGACCGAGGCGACCTCCACCCCGCCGACGCGGACGGTGGCGACGCTGCCCGGCAGGGCCGGGACATTGACGTAGGAGACGCCGGCGTTGGACAGGACGCTCTTGGCGATGTCGCAGCTGCTGGCGAAGGTGGCCTTGCCGATCGGATCGAACTGCAGGGCGCAGGCCGCCGGGTCGGCGACGACGGTGACCGGCGACGCCGCCTGGGCTTCCGACAGCGCGGGATTGGCCGCCCGGGTCAGGGCGTGGAAGCCGGGGAAGAAGGCGACGAGGGCGAGGAGCATGCCGAACAGCATCACCGGCTTGCGCCCGACCCTGTCCGACAGCCAGCCGAAGAAGACATAGAGGCCGGCTGAAACGACCGTCAGCCACAGCATCAGCATGTCGACCGTAGCGGTCTCGACCTTGAGGATCCGTTCCATGAAGAAGCGGGTGTAGAAATAGCCGCAGTACCAGACCGCGCCCTGGGCGATCATGATGCCGAACAGGGCCAGCAGGACGAAGCGACCGTTGCTCCACTGCAGAAAGGCCTCGCGGTAAGGCGCGCGCCGTTCGCCGCCCTCCTGCTCCATGCGGCGGTAGGCCGGGCTCTCGTCCAGCTTCATGCGGATCCACAGCGAGATGGTCAGCAGGAAGGCGGAGAGGAGGAAGGGGATGCGCCAGCCCCATGCGTTGAACGCCTCGGCGCCGACGATCTGGCGGGTGATCACGATGACGCCCAGGGCCCCGATCAGGCCGAGCGCGGCGGTGGTCTGGATCCAGCCGGTCAGGTAGCCGCGCTTTTCCGCCGGGGCGTGCTCGGCGACGTAGATGGCCGCGCCGCCGTACTCGCCGCCGAGGGCGAAGCCCTGCAGCACCCGCATCAGGATCAACAGGATGGGGGCGGCGACGCCGATGTCGCTGTAGTCGGGCAGGAGGCCAATGGCGACGGTCGCCAGACCCATCATGGTGATGGTGACGAGGAAGGTGGTCTTGCGCCCGGTGCGATCGCCGAACCAGCCGAACACCAGCGCGCCCAGCGGGCGGACCACGAAGCCGACGCCGAAGGTCAGCAGCGCCAGAATATAGCCGGTGGCCTCGCTGACCTCGGCGTAGAAATGCTGGGCGATGACCGCGGCCAGGGAGCCGAAGATGAAGAAGTCATACCATTCGAAGGCGGTGCCCGCGGCGGAGGCGACAACCACGGTTCTCAGGCCCGGGCCCGAGGCGGCCCCGGCGGTCTTTACGGTCATTGCGCGCCTCCCCCCGGCCATCGTCTGTCGGACGGCCTGATCGGGATGCTAACGCCGTCCCCGCGGCGCGCAAGATCGGAGCGCGGACAAGCGAAGGCCCGCCGGCGGGGGATCCAGGCGGGCCTTCTTCGACCGAACCGCGTGTCGGGGGAGAGCGCGGCCGGGAAACGAAATCAGTTCTTGGCGTCTTCCGCCGCGCCGCTGACGGCGTTGCCGGCGGCCGAAGCGTCCTGGCCGACGCCGGAAATGGTGTTGCAGGCGGCCGTGGTGAGGGCGGCGGCGGCGGCGAACAGTACGAAAATCTTCCGCATGGGGGAATCTCCTGAGCGCCGGGGGAGCGGCGTATTATTCAGGAACGTCGGGGCGGGCCGCCGGTTCCAAGATCGGCGGGATCGGTCGGGGTGACGGCCTCGGGCGTGGCGAAGGTCATGCGCGCGATGGCGCCGCCGCCGGGCGCCGGAGCGATCTCGACCTCGCCCCGTAGCTGTTTGGCGAAGGCGCCCATCAGGGTCCGGCCGACGCCGGCCCGGAAGGTCTCGCTGACGCCCGGCCCGTCATCCTCAACCTCGAGCACGCTGGTGTCGCCGTTGACGCGGAAGCGGACCTTGAGTGCGCCGCCACGACCGGCGAAGGCGTGCTTCTGGGCGTTGGTCACAGCCTCGACCAGCCACAGGGCGAGCGGCGCCAGCTTGTCCGGGTCGACAACGAGGGAGTCCGCCTCGATGGAGGAGGTCACCAGCGGGCCGCGCCCGGCTTCGCTGGCGACCAGCTGACCGACCAATTCGGTCAGGAAGATGCGGGCGTCAGCGTAGCGCAGATCGGCGCTCTGGTAGAGGGTGCGGTAGATCAGGGCGAGCGCCGAGATGCGCTGGCGCGTGTCGCCGACGGCGGCCTTGGCCTGCGGATCGGTCAGGGCCCGCTGCTGCATCGACAGCAGGGAGGAGATGATCTGGAGGTTGTTCTTCACCCGGTGATGGATCTCTCGCATCAGGGCGTCCTTCTCCTCGATGGAGGCGTTCAGGGCCGCGTCGCGGGTGGTGATTGTCTCGGCCAGTTCGTCAAGGGTGCGGGCGAGCACGCGAATCTCGACGGGGGCGTTCATGGCCTGCACGGGGCGGACCGAAAAGCGACCTCGCGCATAGATGGCCGCCACCCGCTCGAGATAGACGAGCCAGCGCACCACGATCCGTTCGGACACCCACATTACGGCCAAGAAGGCTATCAACCAGGCCAGCAGCGGGACGAGGAAGGCGCCGACCGGGTTCAGCCGGGCCCATGAGAGAAGGCCGGGCGCCGGGGCCGAGAGCAGGGCATAGACGTCCCGCCCCGCCAGGGCCGCACCGGCGTAGACGCGGTGACGCCCGCGAGAATCGTCATCCTCGAATATGGCGGAGGCGTCCCTGCGGGCACGATCGACCCAGCCGACCACGCTGCGCCCGTCCGCCAGCCTGAAGGCCTCCGGGTCCGTGGCGGTCAGGATCCGCCCTTCACGGTCGGTCAGCGCCGCCTGGGAGTCCTCCGGCAAGGCCCGATCCGCGATGTCCGGCTGGAGCGCGGCCAGCGGGATGACCGCCACCATGACGCCGTCGAACGCGCGCAGCGGCCGTTCGAGACGAATGGCCACGATCAGTCCCGGCGCTTCTCCGGCCCGGACCGGAGCCCGCGCGAGGACGGTGTCCTCACCGCCGCGCAGACGCTGGAACCAGGCCGAGCCCCGCGCTTCGGAAAGCCAGGCCGGGGAGGCGGCGTTCAGCTGCTGGGAGGCGCAGGCGGTCTGGCCGGTCGGGGTCAGGCGCGCCAGCCCGTCCAGCCCCTCGATGCGCTGTACCAGGGCGGTGAGCCGGGGTTCGCAGAACAGCTCCAGGGCCTCGGGGCGCAGGGCCTGAAGCAGGACGGTGGTGCTGTCCAGCCGGCCCTTCACACTGGCGGCGGTCCGCTCGGCGGCGAGCTGCAGGTCATCGCGGCGCTGTTGGTCCTGCACGCGGAACTGCGCGTCGGCCTGAAACGCGCCCAACGCCAGGACCGGCAGCAGGGCGAAGGCGAGCGCTGCACCGAGGCGGAACCGGATGCCCTGGAATTGGGGCCGGGACAGACCCCGACCGAGCACTCGCCCGAGGCGGATCACCTCAGCCCCGGACGCTGCTCAGGCGATCGGCGTCGGCGAGTATGGATCGCATCGCATCGCCCGCCGCGCGGCCGTCGCGGGCGTAGCCGCCGCGTTCGAGCGTGGCCTGCAGCGCCTTGCGGGCCCGGGAGACGCGGCTCTTCACGGTGCCGACGGCGCACTGGCAGATGGCGGCCGCCTCCTCGTAGGCGAAACCGCCGGCGCCGACCAGGATCAGGGCCTCCCGCTGCTCTTCCGGCAGGGTGGCGAGCGCCAGCCGCAGCTCGTCCAAAGCGACGGGCGATTCCGGATCGTCGACGGCCACCAGGGTGCGTTCGGCCGCTTCCTGATCAAGCTGGGACTGGCGCCACGAGCGGCGCTTCTCCGAATAGAATTGGTTGCGCAGGATCATGAAGGTCCAGGCCTTCATATTGGTGC
>CAZGPS010000156.1:0-6541 GCA_964527675.1 uncultured Brevundimonas sp.
CCTCCACGAAGGGCAGGAAGCCGTCCTGCTGGGCGCGGTTGAAGCGGTGGATTTCGTCGACGAACAGCAGGGTCGACTGACCCGCGGCGCGGCGCATCCGGGCGGCCTCGAACGCCTTCTTGAGGTCGGCGACGCCGGAAAAGACGGCGCTGATCTGCTGGAACTGGTAGCCCGCGGCCTGGGCCAGCAGGCGGGCGATGGTGGTCTTGCCGGTGCCCGGCGGCCCCCACAGGATCATCGACCCCAGACGTCCGGCCTCGACCATGCGGCGGATCGGCCCGCCCTCGCCCAGCAGGTGGTCCTGACCCACCACCTCCTCGAGGGTGCGGGGGCGCAGGCGGTCGGCCAGGGGCGCGTCGGGAGGATGGATGCCGGAGGCTTCGAACAGGTCGGTCATGCGAGCCCAGAGATAGGCGTTACCGGCCGCGATTTCACGCGTTACTATGGCCAGGCCGCAGGAGACGCTTGATGTCTGAAGATCACGAAACGCAGGGACCGACCACGGGCGTGACGCCGCATCTGGTGATCCCGTCGCGCGGTGGTCAGGCGGCGCTGGAGTTCTACACCCGCGCCTTCGGGGCCGAGGTGCTGGACCAGAAGCCGGCCGAGGACGGCGAGCGATTGATGCACGCCCATCTTCGGATCAACGGGGCCAGCGTCATGCTGCACGACGAATTCCCCGAGTACGGCGGCGAGCAGGATGTCGTCCCCAAGGGGGTGACCCTGCATCTGCAGGTCGATGACGCCGATGAATGGTGGACCCGCGCCCTGCTGGCGGGATCGATCCCGACCCAGCCCATGGCCGATCAGTTCTGGGGCGACCGCTACGGTCAGCTGCGCGACCCCTTCGGCCACAGCTGGTCGATCGGCGCGCCGATCAAGGCCGGATAGCATGGGCTACCACCCACCCGATCCGCCGGTCATGCCCTATCTGATGGTGGGGAACGGCCACCGCGCGCTGGATTGGTACGTCCGGGCGTTCGGCGGACGACAGTGCAATCGCTTTGATGCGGAGGACGGTCGACTGGCTCACGCCATGATCGAACTGGCCAATGGCGGCGCGATCTATCTCGCCGATGAGCATCCGGAGCTGATCGACACGGTGGGAACCCTGGCCCCGGACAGCCTGCACGGAACCACGGTCACGGTGGCGCTGGCGGTCGACGACGTCGACGCCTGGCTGGCCCGGGCGGCGGCGGAGGGTGCGGTCACTATCCGGCCGGCGGTCGATGAGTTCTACGGCCGTCACGCCAAACTGCGGGACCCGTTCGGCCACGTCTGGTCGCTGACAGGCCCGAAGCGGGAGCAGAGTTAGCGGATCACCCCGCTGATGCGCCGGCCGCGCCGCTCGAGGACGACCTCGGAGCCGCGACCGACATCGGCCAGTTGCGACACGGCGGTCACCGCCCGGCCGTTGACGCTCAGAAGGATGTCGCCGCCCTGGACGCCGGCCCTGTGAGCGTAGCTGCCGCGTTGCACCCGTCCAACGATCACCCCGGTCGCGAACGGGTCGCCGCCAAGGCTGTCGGCCAGGGCCGGGTTTAGCGCCAGCACCTGGGCCCCCGACAGGACCCCGGACTGGATGACGGTGGCCTTGTCGACATCCGCGTCGCCCGGCAGGGGCTGCACCCGCGCATTGAGGGTCTCCGGCCGGCCGTCGCGCAGCACGGTGACGGCCACGCTGGCGTTCGGGTCGCGGGTGCCGACGCGGAAATTCAGGCCGCCCTGGTCGTTGACCTCGGCGCCGTCGATGGCGGTGATCACATCCCCCTGGCGCAGGCCGGCCCGGGCGGCCGGGCCGCCGGCGTAGATGTCTGTGACCACCAGTCCCTGCGGGCGCTCGAGGCCGAGGCTGCGGGCGATGTCGGCGCTGACCGTCTCGCCCTTCACGCCCAGCCACGGCCGGACCACGGCGGTGGCGCCGCCGACGGCCGAATCGACCACCCGCTTCACCAGTGTGGCCGGCACAGCGAAGCCGACGCCGGATGACGAGCCGGTGCGGGAGAAGATGGCGGTGTTTATGCCGATCAGATCGCCGTCCATGTCGACCAGCGCCCCGCCGGAATTGCCCGGATTGATGGCCGCGTCGGTCTGGATGAAGGAGCCGCTGTCGGAAATGCCGGTCTCGGTGCGGTTGAGGGCCGAGATGATGCCGTTGGTGACCGTCTGTCCAACCCCGAACGGATTGCCGATGGCCAGCACCAGATCGCCGATCTGCTGCTCCTCGCGATCGTCGATGTTCAGCGTCGGCAGGCTTTCCGTGACGCCCTCAAGCTGCAGCACGGCGATGTCGGAGCGCGCGTCGGCGAGCACGACACGGGCGGAGAACTCGCGCCGGTCGTTCAGGGTGACGCGGATCTGCTGCATCCCCTCGATGACGTGGTTGTTGGTCACCACCACCCCGTCGGGGCGGACGATGACGCCGGAGCCGACCGAGCCTGTCTGGCGCTGGCCAGGGATGCCCCAGAAGGGATCGCGGACCTGCTGCACGCCGCGGGCGGCGATATTGACCACAGCCGGGGCGGTCTGGCGCACGACAGGCGCGAAGCTGGCCTTCATCGACAGGGCGTCTTCGGGCAGAACCCGGTTGTCTGCGAAAACCCCGTCCTGGGCCTTGGTGTCGCTGGACTGGCCGCAGGCGGCGAGCGACAGCGCCAGGGCGATCGCGAGGGTGCTGGTCTTCATCATCATCCGAAGGGTCATCGAGGAACTATATCCTGATTTCGCCCGGACTTTGGGACGCGATCAAGGCGCGACCATGCCGGAGGATTACGTTTTCATCACCTTGCGCCCGTGGCGGAAGCGAAACGACCGGCCTTCCAGGCCATGAGCAGCACCACCACCCCGACGCCGGTTCCAATCGCCAGAGCCGGCAGGGACGCCTCCGGTCCGAAGGCGCCGCCGGTCAGATAGTCGGCGAAGCCGGGCCGGGCCGTGCTGGTGGCGAGGGCGGGACCGAAATCAGTGCCGGAGACGGCTGCTCCGAACAGATAGCCCTGGGTGAAATTCCAGGCCGCGTGGACCCCGATCGACACCCAGAGCCGTCCGGTCAGGGCATAGAAGGCGCCCAGCATGATGCCCGCGTCGACCGCGATGCAGATCGCCGCGAAGACGCTGGCGTTGGGATTGCCGAGGTGCAGGGCGCCGAACAGGGCGGCCGAGAGGGCGAAGGCGACCCATGGACCGAAGGCGCGCCACAGCAATCGCAGGATGACGGCGCGCGTCAGCACCTCTTCCATCACCCCCGACTGGATGGCCCCGCCCATGGCCTCCCATGCCGGGGCCGGGCCCTTCCAGACGATGTCATAGAGACCCAGGACCACCATGATCGCCATAACGGCGGAAAACATCAGCACGCCGATCATCAGACCCGTCGTCAGGTCGACCGGCAGGGACCGCAGTCCGATCTCGCCGGGCTTTCGCGCCTCGCCGCCCCACACCAGCAGGCCGTAGAGCGCGAGGCAGACCAGCGCGCCCACAGAGGCGATGATCACCTCCGACGGCCCGCCTTCCGGCAGCAGGGCGTCCAGACCGGCGATGGCCAGGCCCGACGGCACGGTGATGGCGACGAACAGCAGCACCATCCACCCGAGCGCCCGCAGCCAGCGCAGCGACCCGGGATGCAGAACCCGCCGGTCGCCCAAGGCTATGGGCACGCCCCGGTTGTTGGAAATCATGGCCCCTCCGAGCGGGCGTGAACCGCCCGAAGGGAGACTGCGCCGTCGAGGGGCCGCCGCGCAAGCCGGCCCCGGGCTGGCGGCCCCAGGTTGCGAAAGCTTAATGCGCCGGCGCTTGCGTCGGCCGGCCACCCGAGACCAATCTCACGTCATGACCGCTGTTATCGAAACGCCCTTGATCCACGTCGTGGGACTGACCAAGACCTACGGCGTCGTGCGCGCCCTCGACGGGCTGGACCTGTCGATCCCGCGGGGCGGGGTCTATGGCGTTCTGGGCCCCAACGGGGCCGGCAAATCGACCCTGTTCCGCATTCTGCTGGGCCTGATCCGCGCTTCGGACGGGTCCGCCAGCATCATGGGCGGCGGGGTCGGCGACGTGGCCGCCATGCGCCGCATGGGCTCGATGATCGAGACGCCCCGATTTCCGCCCTATCTCACCGCCCGACAGGTGTTGCACTGGCTGGCCCTCGAACATGGCCTCGGCGGCGCCGACATCCCGTACTGGCTCGAACGTGTCGGTCTCGGCGAGGCCGCCGACCGCAAGGTGCGCGGCTTCTCCGTCGGCATGATGCAGCGGCTGGGCGTGGCCGCCGCGCTGATGAGCCGGCCCGAACTGGTCATCCTCGACGAGCCCACCAGCGGCATGGACCCGCCCGGCATCCAGGAGATGCGGGCACTGATCCGGTCGCTGGCCACCGACGACGGCGTCACCGTGGTGCTGGCCAGCCATCAGCTGCTGGAAGTCCAGCGGGTCTGCGACCGGGTGGCCATTCTCAACAAGGGCCGACTGGTGCGCGAAGGCGCGGTTTCCGAACTGACCGCCGTCGGCGAGCGGCTGCGTCTGGCCGTGACCCAGACGGCCCAGGTTCTCGAGGTGCTCGGCGCCAAGGGCGCGGCCGAGGGCGACGCCGTCCTCGCCGACATCCGGCGCGATGAGGGTCCCGCCCTGATCCGGGCCCTCGCCGCGGCCGGAGTCGACATCCATGAGGCGCGCTGGGTCGGCACCGACCTGGAGAGCATCTTCTTCACCGAGACGGGCGCGGTCCAGGCGCCGGAGGCCGACCATGCTGGGTGACGCCATTCGCGCCGAGGGCTATCGCCTGTCGAAGAACCGCACGGCCCTGTTCTGGAGCCTGGCCTTCGTGCCGATCATCGCCGTGGTCCTGGGCGCGGTGACCAGTCTGTTCCTCAAGAGCAGCGGCGCCGAGCTGGTCGTCAACGGCAAGGCGCCACCGGAGTTGGGCGAACTCATGGTGAGCAGCCCGCTGGATCTGGGACACGCCACCCTGGCGGCGGCGGGCAGCCTGGCCAATCCGCTGATCCTGCTGTTCGTCCTGATCGGCGCCGCGACCATCTACGCGGGCGACTACCGGTGGGAAAGCTGGCGGCTGATCAGCGCGCGCAACAGCCGCCCCAATCTGCTGCTGGGCAAGCTGGCGGTCGTGGCCGGCACGGCGCTTGTCGCCATGCTGTTGATGCTGGTCGCCGGCGTGATCGAGAACCTGATCAAGGCGGCGGTGTTCGAGCGTCCGCTGGTGTTTTCGATGACCGGGGCGATGCTGGGCCAGTTTCTTGGTCAGGCCGCCCTGTCCTGGCTGCGCATTATCCAGTTCACCATGATGGGCATGCTGGCGGCGGTGGTGACCCGATCGCTGCTGACGGCCCTGTTCGTGCCGCTGGTCGTCGCCGTGGCGCAGTTCTTCTCGCCCAATATGCTGATGACGATGGGACTGACGCCCGACTCCTGGCCGGCGATGCTGATCAACCCCGGCTCGGCCGTCGACGCCGTGAGCGCCCTGATCAGCGGCGGCGACCGGGCGGCCGCCCTGCCCGACGGCCTGGCGCTGAAGGCGTGGCTGAGCCTGGCGTTGTGGACCTTCGGTCCGCTGGCCCTGTCGATCGTCTGGTTCAGGCGCCAGGACCTGTCGAAGGAATAGGCGCCGGACTGACCGCCCCCTCGGCCACCAGCCAGTCGCGGAAGGCGTCGAGGGCGGCGTCCTTGCGGCCGGCCGGGCGCAGGAAGGCGAACTGGGAGGGCCGCAGGGCGAAACCGAAGGGCGCAACCAGCCGGCCCGCCGCGAGGTCGGGAGCCACGAAGACCCACGGCGCGATCGCGGCGCCCATGCCCGCCACCGCGGCCTCGATCATCGAGTGATTGTGGGCGAACTCGCGTTCGACGGCGGCGGGCGGCAGGGCCACGCCTGTCAGGTCGCTCCAGACCCGCCAGCTTTCCGGGAAGGTGGCGGCGTGCAGGCGAGGCAGGCCGGCGAAAGCCGCCAGCGACTGCCCCGTCGGCGTCACATGCGGCGCGGCCACGGGGCCCTGATACTGCGGCAGGAAGGGCGTCACCTCCGCCCCGACGGTCTCCGCCCCGGGGTTCAGGATGCGGATCGCGCCGTTGAACCGGTCGCGGGCGAAATCGACGGGCGCGTACGACTCCGAAATCCGGACGCGGATCTCGGGATGGGCGGCGAGAAAGGTCCCCAGCCGCGGGATCAGCCATTTCAGCGCCAGGGTGCCGAGGCAGGAAATCTCGATCTCGCGATGATCGCCGGCCCGCGCCGCAGCGACCGCGTCATGGATGACGGCGAACCCCGCCGACAGCCGGCCGGCCAGTTCCGCCCCGGCGGGCGTCAGCGCCAGCCGGTGCCGCGGGCCGGCGACCAGGGGCGTCCCCAGCGCCTCCTGAAGCGCCCGGACCTGACGGCTGACGGCGCCGTGGGTGACGCACAGTTCGGCGGCGGCGGCGGTCATGCCGCCATGCCGGGCGAAGGCCTCGAAGGCGCGCAGGGCGTTCAGGGGTGGCGACGGCGGCGGGCGCGACATGTGACCTCAGCTCACAACGTGAGGGCGGTTTAATCGAT
>CAZGPS010000157.1:0-6525 GCA_964527675.1 uncultured Brevundimonas sp.
CCGGCCGAGCCGATCAGCAGCAGCGGCTTGCGGCCGATCCTGTCGATCACCGAACTGGCGGCGAGGCAGGCCAGGTTCGACAGGACGCCCGAGCCGATGTTGATCAGCAGGGAGTCGTTCTCGGAGAAGCCGACCGACTGCCACAGCACGGCGCCGTAGTAGAAGACGATATTGATCCCGACCAGTTGCTGGAACACGGCGAGGATCAGACCGGCCCAGACGATCGGGCGGATGTTGCGGGTGATCGGGTCCAGCAGGTCGGCCAGTTTCGGCTTGTGGTCGCGGGCCAGCGACTCGCGAATCTCGACCACCTTGCGGGCCCCGGCCTCGGGACCGAACAGCCGGCTCAGCACCGCCTCGGCCTGGGCCTCGCGGCCCTTGACGACGAGGAAGCGCGGGCTTTCCGGGATCAGTAGCAGGGCGAACAGATAGATGCCGGCGGGGATGATCTGCAGCCAGAACATCCAGCGCCAGGCCGGGAAGCCCAGCCAGAACTCGGCCGTCGAGCCGCCGGCGGTGGCGGCCAGGGCGTAGTTGGCCACGAAGGCGCCGGTCAGACCGGTGATGATCATGATCTGCTGCACGCTGGACAGCCGTCCGCGGATCGACGCCGGCGTGACCTCGGAGATATAGGCCGGAGCCAGCACGCTGGCCGCGCCGACGCCCAGACCGCCGATGAAACGGGCGATGATGAAATGCATGGAGCTGTCGGCCGCGCCGGCCCAGATGGCGCTGATGATGAACAGGACGGCGGCGATCAGCATCACTGTCTTGCGGCCGATCAGATCGGACAGGCGGCCGGCGATGAAGGCGCCGACGGCGCAACCGAGCAGGATGGCGCCGACGTTGAATCCCGTGCCGAGTGCGGACAGGTTGAAGGCCCCCTCCAAGCCGTCCTGGGTGCCGTTGATGACGCCTGAATCGTAGCCGAACATGAAGCCGCCGATCGTCGCCACCGCGACGATGAGGGCGATGAAGCCCATGTTCACCCGGTCCGAACCGGCGATATCCGGTCCCGCCGCCCCCGTTGGTCCTGCCATCTCATCCTCCCTGTGGGCTCTTGCGGCCCGATGCATGGATCGTCCGGCTATCTCCAGCCGGCGTCCACGAAATACTCATGTCCGGTGATGAAGCGGGCGTCGTCCGACGCAAGGAACAGCGCCATGGCGGCGATGTCGACCGGCTCCACCCGTCCCTTCAGGCACTGGGCCGCGACGATCTCGGCCTCGCCCTCCGGCGAGTACCATTTCATCTGCCGCGGGGTTTTCACATTGCCCGGCACGATACAGGCCACCCGCACACCGTCGACGCCCAGTTCGCGCGCCAGCGCCCGCGTCATCCCCTCGATGCCGGCCTTGGCGGTCTCGTAGAGCGACAGGTCGGGCAGGCCGAGGTGCCAGCTGATCGAGCCGAGATTCAGCACCACGCCCGCGCCGCGTTCTCGCATGGCCGGGGCCACGGACTGGGTGGCGAAATAGAGATGGCGCAGGTTCACCGCCATTCGGTCGTCCCAATAGGCCGGGGTGACCTCGGCCAGCCTGTGGCGGTCGTCGTTGGCCGCGTTGTTGACCAGCACCTCGACCGGGCCGTGCTCCGCCGCGACCTGCGCCAGACAGGTCTGCAGCGCCGCCACATCGGTCAGGTCGCACCAGTGAAACACCGGCGCCGGCTCAAGCTCCGCCAGCGACGCCTCCAGCCGGCGCGACTCCTCCTCCAGCACGTCGAGAAAGACCACCCGCGCGCCCTGACGCGCGAACCCTTCGGTCAGGGCCGCGCCGATGCCGGACCCACCCCCGGTGATCACCACCAGCCGGCCCTTCAGCGAGGGATAGATCGCGCTACTCATACTGTCGCCCCCAGCAGGCCACGGCCCGCCAAATTACGCATCAAGGCCGAAACGCCAACAACCCAGGGCGCCGCCCGGTCGCAGGTCGTGACCCGGTTCTCCAGCGCGCCCAGCCGCTCCGACGACACCCGCACGAGGTCGCCCGTCTTGTGGGTGAAGCCCTTGCCCGGCGCGTCGCGATCGTCGATCGGCGCGAACATGGTGCCGAGATACAGGGCGAAGCCGTCGGGATACTGATGGTTCGGACCCGAAGCCTGGCGCACCAGCTCCTCGGGATCGCGGCTGATCAGCCGCATCGAGCTTTCGCCCTTCATGACGAAACCGTCCTCGCCCGTGACCTTCAGCGCCACCGTCGCCGCGCGCACATGGTCCATGGTGAAGCCGGCGTCGAACAGGCGGATGAACGGGCCGATGGCGGCCGAGGCGTTGTTGTCCTTGGCCTTGCCCAGCAACAGGGCGCTGCGCCCCTCGATGTCACGCAGGTTGACGTCATTGCCGAGGCTGGCGCCGACGGGGCGGCCGGCCGGATCGCAGATGATCACCACCTCGGGCTCGGGATTGCTCCACGCCGAATCCGACCGCACCCCGACCTCATCGCCCCAGCCAACCGAGGCCAGCACCGGCGCCTTGGTGAAGATCTCGGCGTCGGGCCCGATGGCCACTTCCAGATATTGCGACCACAGGCCGTCGGCGATCAGCGCCGTCTTCAGCGCGGCGGCCTGGTCCGAGCCCGGACGCACCGACGAGAGATCGCCGCCGATCCGGCTGGCGAGGCTTTGCCGGATGGTGCCCGCCGCCTCCGGATCGCCGCGCGCCCCCTCCTCGATCACCCGCTCCAGCGCCGAAACCGCGAAGGTCACGCCGGACGCCTTGATGCACTGCAGATCGACCGGCGACAGCAGGATCAGGGCGTCGGAATCGACCGGGTCCCAGGCCCGCTGGAAGGCCAGCGCGTCGAGGGCGCCGAGATCGCGGCCTTCAGCCCCCGCCAGATCCGCGCGGGCGAGGGCGTCGGCGCTGGTCGCCGCGAAGGCCGAGATGTCGAACAGCCGCCCGCCCCGCGCCAGCACCGGCGTCGGGCCCTCGGGCAGCTGCACGCGCCCCAGCAGACAGGCGTCCATCCAGTCGCTGGGCAGGTCGTTGATAAGTCGCGCCATTTTCCTCGCCGCAGCCTTGCCGCCTGAACGGGGCCCGGTCGTTGTATGTTAGCGCTAACATCCTCAGTGGCGGGTTGGGTGTCAAGCTTTCGCCGGTGAAAATCATTCCCCGGGCGGTGCGGACGACTCGCGGATGATCAACTGGTGCGCCACGAGGCGCTCGCGGGGCTCCTCGGGATCCCTGTCGCGGCCCGGCGCCTCGGTCAGCAGACGGATGGCGGTCTCGGCCATCTCCGCCACCGGCTGGCGCACCGTGGTCAGCGAGGGCCAGACCGCGGTAGCCAGAGGCGTGTCGTCGAAACCGACTACCGTCAGCTGCCCCGGCACGTCCAGTCCGCGCCGGTGTGCCGCGGCGATGGCGGCGGCGGCCATGTCGTCATTGCTGGCGAAGATGGCGGTGGGCGGCCGCCGCGCCGACAGCAGCCGCTCGGCCGCCTCGAAGCCCGAGCGGTAGGTGAACTCCCCCGCCTCCACCAGACATTCGGCGGCCGGCTCGGCCAGCGCCAGTTCGGTTTCGAAGCCGATGAGCCGCTCGGCGCTCGCCGTCTGGTTCGAGGCCCCCTTGATGAAGCCGATGCGCCGGTGGCCCAGCTCCAGCAGATAGCGGGTCATCTCGGCCGCCGCCGCCATATCGTCGATCCGCACGCTCAGGGCGTCCGACTTGAAGCGGCCGGCGGCCACGGCCACGACATTCAGCCCATGCGCCTGGACCTCGGCCAGGGCGGCCCAGGACTCGCCGTGCGGCGGCGGCAGCACGACCCCGACCACTCCGCCAGCGACGAGACGCGCGATCGCCGCCCGCTCACTGGCGGGGTCCGGATCGCATTTTTCGATCAGCAGCTGGGCCCCGGCGCGGTGAACGCCTTCCAGCGTCCCGATCAGGAATTCGCTGAGATAGCTGGCGCTGGGATTGGAATAGAGGAGGCCGAGGCGGCCGGCGCCGGCCCGGGCGAGGCTGCGCGCGGCGGCGTTCGGCGTATAGCCGAGGCTGTCGACGGCTCTCATCACCGCATCGCGGGTCGCGGCCTTTACTCCGGGCGCATGGTTCATCACCCGCGACACGGTCATGGGCGAGACCCCCGCCTGCCGGGCGACGTCGCTGATCTTCACCACAGACTTGCCGGCGGCCATGTTTGCGTTCCTCACCCGAACCACTCGGACACCGACTTACCAACCGGCTCGCGATTGCGACAGGGCGCTGTTTGAAAGCCCCGCGCCTCTTGTCAGGAACCGTCAGCCCCCGTCCCTGCCCGGCGGCGTAGAGAGCACCGGGGGGCGGCGTTGTCATTCAGCGTCGGCGCCCTAACGTGAGGCCGACGGCGGAGTTCAGGCGTGGACATGACGACCCAGGACGATGATCCCTTCGCCCGGCTCGGCCCAGTCTTTGCGGGCCGCCGGGCCCTGCTGCTGGAGGACGACCCTGCACTCGCCGACCATGTCGCCGAACGGCTGACCGCCGCCGGCTTCGAGACCGTCGACCGGTTCGAGGCGGGCGAGGCGGCGCTCGCGGCCGCTGTTCTCACGCCCTACGACATCCTGATCCTCGACCGCCTCACCACCGGCATGGATGGGCTGGAGATGCTCAGGAGGCTGCGGGCCGGCCACGGGACATCCTCGGACGCCCCGGCGCTGATGCTGACCGCCCTCGGCGGCGAGCGCCAGAAGGTCGAGGGACTGCTGGGCGGGGCCGACGACTATCTGGCCAAGCCGGTCGGCGACGAAGAGCTGCTGGCGCGCATCGCGGCCCAGTTACGCCGCGCCGCGCGACGGGCTCGTCCGGCGGGCGCCGAACTGGTCAACGGCCCGTTCCGACTGGCGCCGGGCGCCCGCACCCTCAGATTTGACCGGCCCGACGGCGAGGCCCGCCTGATCGATCTGTCGCCGCTGGAGTTCGCCATCGTCGGCGAGCTGATGGCCGCCCGCGGCCAGCCGGTGACCAAGACCATGCTGTGGGACCGGTGCTGGGTGGAGTGGAAATTCCTGCCCGACAATTTCGTCAACGTCATCGACGCCCGCATCAGCGCCCTGCGCCGACGGCTCAAGGAACAGGCGCCTGAACTGGGGGACGACCTGCACCCGCTGATCGTTTCGGCGCGCAGCCAGAGCCTGATATTCCGCGACCTCTCGGCGGCGGGCTGAGCCGACATGGCGGGACAACGTCTTGGTATGGGAGGCTGGCTGGCCCGGCGAAGCTCGACCCAGCTGGCCGCCGCCATGGGCCTGCTGGCGGCGCTGGCCCTGTCCGGCTCGCTGCTGGTCACCGGCGCCGCCGTGCGCATGGACCAGCGCGAGAAGGCGGCGCTGGCCGCGCTGGACGACTACGGCGCCATGGCTTCGAAGCTGGGCTCGGAAGCCAGCCTGTCGGCCGAGGCCCTGACCGGGGCCGACGCGCCCTGGCTGTCGGCCTGGCTCAGCGCCTTCCAGAGCGGCCCGGCCCGCGAAGCGCGAACCCTTGAGGAGACCTGCCGCACCGGCCGGGGCGGCGCCGGCGTCCGCTTCATCCGCGCGCCCGTCGGCAAGCCGGCCGGCCTGGCGGCGCTGGGGTCGGCGCCGGGCCGGCGGGTCGGGCGGCTCGGCCCGGACGTCCATGTCGTGCGTCTCGGCGCGGGCGTCCTGTGTCCGTCGCGGGCGGTCGAGGTGGTGGTGGTGCGGCGGCCGTTTGGCGCCCTCGATATCGCAGTCGGCCGGGTCGTCGATCGCTCCGGCCGGGCCTGGGGTTGGGCCGTCGTCGCCGTGGTCGCGACAGGGCTTCTGCTTCTGGTCATCGGGCTCGCCGCCGCCGCCATGGCCCGCCGACGCCTGACCGATGCCGTCACGGGCGTCAGCCGCGCCCTCGATCGCGCCGCGGTCGGCGACTTCTCCCTGCGCGCACCCGACACGGCGGTGGCCCCCGAACTGACAGAGCTGACCGGCCACGTGAACCGCACCCTGGACCGGCTGGACGAACTGCTCAGTTGGCTCCGGGATTCGGCCGATCAGCTGGCGCATGACTTCCGCACCCCGCTGGCCCGCGCCTCGGTCCGTCTCGAACGGCTGCGGATGACGGCGACCACGCCCGAGGCGCGCACGCTGATCGACGAGGCCCGGTCGGATCTGGCGCAAATCACCCGCTCGATGAACGAAGCCATGGCCTTGCGCGACGGCGAGGCCTGGGTGTTCGACAGCGTGCGGCTGGACGAATTGGCGGCGCAGGCGGCCGACCTCTACCAGCCGCTGGCTGAGGAGCGGGGTGTCGCCGTCCGGGTGGAGGGGGAGGCGGTCTCGGTGCTGGGGGTCCACTCCCTGCTGCAGCGGGCGGTGACCAATCTGGTTGACAACGCCGTCAAATTCTCTCCGGAGGGCGGCGTGGTGACCCTGACAGTCACGCGGGGCGACGGTCGGCCCGTCCTGATCGTCACCGACCAGGGCCCCGGTTTCACCCGGCCCCCGCCAGGCGGCGCCCCCCCGGCGGACGGTCCCGAGAGCCACGGCACGGGTCCGGCCGTCGTAAGGGCGATCCTGACGCGGCCCGGCGCAACCATG
>CAZGPS010000158.1:0-6501 GCA_964527675.1 uncultured Brevundimonas sp.
GCGTGGCACGGCGTCGAGGCCGTCGGGTTCGATCCGGTCAGTCATCGGGCCAGGCCTCCGCCATACGTTCAAACTCGCTTCGTCCGATCGGAGCGCCCGCCGCGGGCGCCTCCGTCAGCATCCGCCACTCGCGCAACGACAGCCGCCAGAACGCCTCTGGGTCCAGGCCCAGCAGCGCGGCGGTGCGCAGCATTGCGCTCCACGGCGTCTTCACGCGGCCGCCGCGAAGGCCTCGGCCACCGCCTCCGCCGCCTCACGCGGATCCACCGGAGCCTCGCCCAACTGATCCGCCAGCACCCCCTCGCCTCCGCCCCGCAACAGCGCCGCCAGCACTGCTGTCAGATCCCGCGCCGACAACGCCCGCATTCGCTCCGCCAGGGCGGCGAGGCCGTCGCAGTCCAGCGTCGTCTCCATCTCCGCCAGCGCCCCGAGGGTCAGGCACAGCCGCCGTTCGCCTCCGGCCAGCCTGACGACGACCTCGCCCCTGACGCCATTGGCGGCCATCACACCGCGCCGAAGGTGATTTCGCCGGCGCTGGCCAGGCTGATGGCGAAGGTCGCCTCGCGCTCATGCTCGCCGGCGTATTCCAGCGCCGCCACCAGGAACGGCCCCTCCAGCGTGCCGAAGTCCGGCACGATCAGCCGCCACGTCCGCGCCGCCTGATCGAAGAAAGCTTCCCGGATCAGCGCGTCCGACGCCGCGTCCCGGAAGATCCCCTGACCCGCCACGGCCGCTGACTTCACCCCCGCCCCGCCCAGCAGCTCCCGCCACCGGCCGGCGCTGTCGCCGTCCGTCGCATCGACCGTCCGCGCGTTCAGCGACAGCGTCCGCGCTCTCAGGCCGGCCACGGTCGTGAACACGCCCGGCGCACCCTCGATCTTCAACAGAATGTCCTTGCCGCGTTGCGCCGTCATGGCTGCTCCTCCTCGGTTACGGCGCGCACCCGCAGCACCGCGAATGTTCGGACCCGATCGGCCGCGGGATAGACGTCCGCGAACCCCGGTCTGACGCTGATCGTTCGCACCCCGTCCGCCGCCAGGGCCGCGTCCGTCAGCGCCAGTCTCATCGCCGCCAGCACGGCCTTCGCCTCCTCCGTGCCGCGAAACCGCGACACGACGGTCAGGGTCAGCCCATGCTCGATGCCGCAGCCGGCGGCTCCGACCGGACGACTCTCCGAGCGGCCGATCAGCAGATAGGGACAGGTCGGCCGGTCCGGCGGCGCATCCCAGATCCGCGGCGGCTCGCCCAGCAGGGCGCGCAGGCCCGAGTCCTCGCCCAGATGCGCGATCAGCGCCTTCTGCAGCGCCAGTTCATGGCTCATCGCGTCCGCTCCAGCTTCAGGATCGCCTGCCCGCCGACGGTCTCGACCGCGCGAATGCGCCAGTCGGCCCCGCCAAACCTCAGCACCCGCTCGGCGGTCAGCCGCGCATCGGCCCGGGCTTCGGCCGTCACCACCTCCGTGACCCGCGCCTCGCCGGCCTCGGTCTTTTCGCGGATCCGTCTCGGCCCCGGCTTCAGCCAGGCCGAGCCGAGAGGCTCCCAGCTGACCGCCCGGCCGCCATAGGGCGTCTGGCTCTCGACGCCCTCGAACAGCTCCGCCAGCACCCTCACAGCCGCACCGCCCGATAGGGCGCGATCCACGCCTCGACCGGCTGGATCGGCATGTCGCCTTCGCCGCGCTCATAGGCGCGCAGCACCAGCATCAGGACAGCGAGCCGCAACGGCGCCGGCGACGCCGCATCGAGCGTCGAGCCTGCGTCGCCCTCGACCTTCGTCCGGGCGGCGTCGATCAGCGTCTGGATCAGACCGTCCTCCGCGTCGTGCTCGACGCGCAGGAACAGCTTCGCCTCCGCCAGCGAGACGGGTGCGGTCATGGGAAACCTCGATTGTATGTGGAAGGATAAGGCGGCAGGCGCCAGGGAAGCGGTCGGATCCTGTCGGCCCCGACCCCTCCCTGTTGCCCGTTGCCTGTTGCCTCGACCCTCAGGTCGCCGCGAACTTCATCACCTTGATGGCGTCGAAATTCTGCACTCCGCCTCCGACCCGCTTGGTCGTGTAGAACAGCACATAGGGCTTGGCGGAATACGGATCCCGCAGCACCCGCACCCCGGCCCGGTCGACGATCAGATAGCCGCGCTGGAAGTCGCCGAAGGCGATGGCAGCGGCGTTCGGCCCGATGTCGGGCATGGTCTCGATCTCGGTCACCGCATAGCCCAGCAGGCTGGCCGTCTCGCCCGGCCGTTGCGCCGGCTGCCAGATATAGGCCCCGTCGCTGTCCTTGAACTTGCGCACGGCCGAGACCGTCCGGCGGTTCATCACGAAGCGCGCGTTCGGCCGGTAGCGGGCCTTGGGCGCATAGACCAGGTCGATCAGCCGGTCGGTCGGACTGGACGGCGCGAACGCCCCCGCCGCCCCCGAGGCGACATAGCCGATCTCACCCCACGCATGGTCCGCCTCTGCGACGATGTCGTAGCTGAGGAAACCCTTCGGCTTGTTGATCCCGTCGCCGGTGACGAAGGCGCTGGTCTCCTGCGCCGCGAAGGCGTCCTCGACCTCCGAGGCCAGCCATTCGTCGAGGTCGATCAGGGCGTCGTCCAGCAGGCTCTGGGTCGCCGCCGGGCTGGCGTACAGATCGGCCGACGGGAACTCCAGCAGCGCCAGGGTCGCCGGGTCCGTCTCCGGCCGCGCCGCCGTCTCGGCCACCCAGCCGGCGGCCAGACCCGCCGTCGACACCGGCTTGCGAAACACGCCGGCGCCCACGGTGCGGACGCTGGCGATCTCGCGCATCGGCGAGCCCGCCATCAGCCGCCGCTCGATCGCCCGCTCGGTCTGCTCCGGCACGACATAGCCGGCCGAGTTCGACGCCGTCGACAGCCCCGCCTTGAGCTCCAGCCCGAACGACTGGCCCGTCTTCAGATAGCCGTCGAACGCCGCCTTCTCTTCCAGTCCGCCCCGAGGGGGGGGGGGGCTTGGGCCGGCGGCCGGGACGGGGGGGTTCTGCCCCAACTCCGGCCTCCGCCCCTCGCTGACCACCCGGTCCAGCCGCGCCTGGGCGCTGCTCACCGCCTGGTCGATCCGGGCCACCTTCTCCTCCAGCAGGGTGTCGGCCGAGGCCTTCCTCTCGATCTCGTCCAGTCGGGCGTCATTGGCCCCTTTGAACGCCTCGAACGCCGCCATCATCTCATGCATGGCGGCGCGCGCCTCCGGGGTGCCCGAGGCAGTCTTGGTCTCTTTCATGGTATCTCCGGTTTCAGGAACCGCGGGTTGCGGTTAGGGTCGGGGCGTGATCCGCCCCATGGAAAAATTCTCGCCCGGTCGTCCCGGTCCGCGCGGCCGATGGCGCCACCCGCACGCGGCCGCGACGTGAGCACCCGCTTCACCAAGCTCGAGCGGGACGTCATGGCCGCCATGGCTCACGACCTGCGTCACATCGCGCCGGACCTTGCAGGCCAGTTCGAGGAAAGCCTCCCGGGCACGCGCCGAAATACCGGCTCCGGCCTGTTCAGCGAGGTCATCGTCAGTTCCCGCCGCCCGTTGTCCGCCGAACGGGCCACCGGCCGGTTCGGCACGGTCCACGCCATGGTCGGCGATCTGCCCGATCCGGTCGCCTTCCAGGTCGAGCTCAGGGAGGGCCGGCTGCTCGCCCTCCATGGCGACGCCTACGGCCAGGATACCCGGACCGTCGACTTCGAGCGCGTTTCTTTTGATCAGGTCTTCACCGTCAACGACCAGGGCGAGTCGATCGCCTTCGACCCCGCCGTCTTGATGCGCCCCAGTCCGCTGCACGCCCTTCATGATCACGACGACCACGACCTTGACGAACCGGAGCAGCCGCGCCTCGTCAATCGCGGTCCCCTCCAACGCCTGCAGGATGACCAGCCCCCCGCTCTGGTGAGAAGCGTCTCCCCTGAAGACCCGCCGTCCGACGCCGACGGGGAGGCGACCAGGTCGCTGCTCATCGGGATCTGGGTCGTCGCCGCCGTTGTCGCGTTCCTGGCGGTCGTGCTTTTCCGCGCCTCGGTCTTCCTGGTGCTGATCGCCGGCTTCTGGTTGAGCGCCCTGCTTCGAAGGCCGATGGTCAGAAGAACCCTCGCCCGCGCCGCCAGAACCCTGGGCGGGTTCGAGGTCCGCCCGTCCGGGTCGTGAGTCCGCCCGTGCCTTTCCCGGCGCCCGGCTAGGCTCCCTCGCCCGCTCGCGACCGGAGGCCGAACCGCGCCCCGGGCAGCATCGGAAAGGTCACCAGCGACACCTCCCACAACTCCACCTCGACCAGCACTCTCAGCCGTCCCTCGCGCCGCGCCCGCTGGCTTCGGAAGCCGATCGACAAGCCGTCCAACGCCCCCGCCCTCGACAGGGCCTGCGCGAACCGCCCCTCGGCCGACCAGTCCATGATCCGCCCCCGTACGCGCAGGCCAAACTCGTCTTCGATTATCTCATCCCAGACGCCGATAACCGAGCGGCTCTCGTGCTGGTGAAGCATCCGCACCCCACGCGCGCCCGCCGCCGTCAGGCTGGCCCTGAAGGCCCCCTTCGCCACGACGTCCCCGTTCAGATCGGCCACGCCCCACAACGAGGCGTAGCCTTCGATCGCCAGGCCCTCCTCGCCGCCGGGGTGCGGGGAGTCCGCCATTGAGCGCCTCGCCGCATCAACCTGCCCGCTCACGAATCTCCCTCCAGTCGTATCTCGATCCGCTCCACCGCCGCCCGCGTCGCCTTGCTCTGCTCTTCCAGCCGCGCCAGTCGCTCCGCGACCTGCCCCTGATCGTCGAGACGGTCCTCCAACGAGCCGATGCGCGCCGCCGCCCCGCCGGCCCAGACCAGCGCCCCCGCCGTCTGCACCGCCAGGGCCGCGATCACCGCGATTGGAACCTTGCGAATGTCCATCACGCGCCCACTCCCGCCATCCGCCGCCGTTCCTCGTCGGTCAGGAAAGTCGCCGACTCCAGCCGGGCCCACAGGGCGTCGCGCTCCGGCTGCAGGGCCGGCACGCCGTCCAGATCCGCCTCGATCCTCGCGCCCGGGAACCGGCTGCCCAGCCAGCTGGTCAGCGCCGCCGCCGTCTTCCGGACCAGCGGCGCCACAGTGCCTCGCCAGAAGGCGGCGTTGGCCTCGCGATAGTTGGAATAGGTCGCGTCGCCGGGAATGCCCAACAGCTGTGGCGCGACGCCGAAGGCCAGGGCGATCTCGCGCGCCGCCGCGTGCTTGCCGGCGATGAAATCCATATCCGCCGGCGTCCAGCTCATCGGCTTCCAGTCGAGGCCGCCTTCCAGGATCATCGGCCGCCCGGCGTTCAGGGTCCCGGCGTGGCTCTCCTCGATCTGCGCCCTCAGGGCCTCGAACTGATCCGTCGTCAGTCGGTCGCCATCCTTCGCGCCATAGACCAGCGCCCCGCTGGGCCGTGCCGCATTGTCCAGCAGCGCCTTGTTCCAGGCGCTGGAGGCGTTGTGCACGTCGATGGCGAAGGCCGCCGCTTCCAGCGGGGAAAACCCGTAGTGATCGTCCGTCGGATGAAACAGCTTCAGCTGCATCACCGGCATCCAGCCGTCGGCCTGCCGTCCGATACGCAGCGAGCGGCCATCGACGGAATACTCATAGGCCTCGGGCCAGCCGCCGCGGCCCGGAACCACCTTCACCCGGTCCGGACGCAGGATCCAGAGCTCGGCCGGGGTGTCATCCCCGACGGCCTCGGCATAGGCGTTCCCCGCCGTCTGCAGGCCGCCATACAGCGCCTCCAGCCATTCCGTCCCCGACTGCTCCGGGTTTGGCTGGGCCAGCAGCACGGCCAACGGGTGATCGTCCCGCCGCACCCCGTCAATGAACACCGACAGGGGCGTCGAGGCCGCCGCCTCGGCGACCATCCGGACGCAGCGATAGGCTACGGCGTTGCGGGCGAAGCCTTCGTTGGCGAGGCTCGCATAGTCCCTCGGGGTCCAGCGCGGTCGCCCGGCGCTGGTCAGGGCGATCAGCGGCCCTGTCCGGCTGTCCTTGATCTCGGGCGCGACAACGCCCCGCCGCCCCCCGAAGGGTCGCCGCCAATCCAGCATGATGATTCTCCGGGGTGCCTCGGGCGCCGGGTCCGAACTCCCTCCCGGGAGCGTCAAGCGGACTTTCCGACCTGCCCACATCATACCGCCCCAGCGCCCTAGGACAGGTAAAATGAATCGAGAAAAGCTTAAGTTATTGCTTTATAACGATTTAATTTTGATAACTAGACTATAGATTCGCGGATTGTAAGCACAGCGTCACGCCTCAGGCGGCGGCGGCCTCGGCGGCCCGCTGCTCCAGTCGGGCCGCGATGACCTGCAGCAATTCAGCCACCTGGATCGGCTTGCCGACATGATCGTCCATGCCGGCCTCACGGCAGCGTTGGACCTGCTCCGGCTGCACATTCGCGGTGAGGGCGACGATCGGCACCCGGCCGGCGGCGCCATCGAGACCCCGGATCGCCCGCGTGGCGTCCAGTCCGTGCATGCCCGGCACATGCACACGCAGCAGGAGCAG
>CAZGPS010000159.1:0-6493 GCA_964527675.1 uncultured Brevundimonas sp.
GCACGTCCTCGGCCACGTCGTGCGGGTCGATGCGGAAGGCGTCGGCGAGGTCCTGGGCGGCGTCGAAGGGATGGGTCACCGCCGCTTGCCCTTGCGCACCCCCTTGAGGCCGCCGGCGGGCTTGCCGCCGCGGGGGGGCTTGGGGCCGCCGGGGCGGTTGGCGCCGCGCTTGGGGAAGGCCCCGCCGCCGGGACCGCGGCCGCGCACGCCGAGGCGCGGCTCGGGGGCGTTGGGGTCGCGCGGGGCGGGGTCGGAGAGCATTTCGAAGACGAGGCCGCCGGTGACCGGCGTGGCCTCGACCAGCTTGACCTCGACGGTGCGGCCCAGCGTCCAGCGCTGGCCGCTGCGCTCGCCGACGAGGGCGTGGATGCGGTCGTCGTGCTGGAAATATTCGCCGCCGAGGGTGGAGACGGGCACGAGGCCGTCGGCGCCGGTCTCGTCCAGCCGGATGAACAGGCCGAAACGGGTGACGCCGGTGATGCGGCCGGTGAAGGTCGCGCCGACGCGCTCGGCGAGGAAGGAGGCCATGTAGCGGTCCATGGCGGCGCGCTCGGCGGCCATGGAGCGGCGCTCGGTCATGGTCACCTGTTCGGCGATGGCCGGGAGCTCGCTGATCTCGCGGTCGGTCAGGCCATCCTTGCCGAGGCCGAGGGCGCGGATCAGGCCGCGGTGGACGATCAGGTCGGAGTAGCGCCGGATCGGCGAGGTGAAGTGGGCGTAGCGGTCGAGGTTGAGGCCGAAATGTCCGACGTTCTCGGGGCTGTAGATGGCCTGCATCTGGGTACGCAGGACGACCTCGTTGACGACCTCGGCGTATTCGCCGTCGCGGGTCTCGTCGAGCAGCTTGTTGAACCGTTTGGTGGTGGCCGGCTCGCCCTTGGCCCACGGCTTGCCGATGGTCTGGAGGAAGTCGCCGAGGTTGAACAGCTTCTCCTGGCTGGGGGCGTCGTGGACGCGGTACAGCAGGGGCGTCTTCTTCTGCTCCAGCGTCTCGGCGGCGCAGACATTGGCCTGGATCATCATCTCCTCGATCAGGCGGTGGGCCTCCAGCGACTTGCGCGGGATGATCGAGCCGATGCCGCCGCCGGGGTCCATCAGCACCTTGCGCTCGGGGCTTTCGATGGCCAGCGGGGCGCGCTTGAGGCGGCCCCTGAGCATGGCGCGGTAGGCGTTCCACAGCGGGTAGAGGATCAGGTCCATGATCGGGCCGGTGACGTCGTCGGTCCCGCCGCCGTTCTCGACCCCGTCGATGGCGGCCTGGGCCTGTTCGTAGCTGAGGCTGGCGTGCGAGCGCATCAGGCCGCGCAGGAATTTGTGGCCGGTCTTCCATCCGTCCTTGTCGAAGACCATGCGGACGGCGAGGCAGGCGCGGTTCTCGCCGTGCTTGAGGCTGCACAGGCCGTTGGAGAGGACCTCGGGCAGCATCGGTTCGACGCGGTCGGGGAAATAGGTGGAATTGCCCTTTTCGCGCGCCTCGCGGTCGAGGGTCGTGCCGGCGCGGACGTAGGCGGAGACGTCGGCGATGGCGACCCAGACGATCCAGCCGCCCTCGTTCTTCGGATCCTCGTCGCGCTGGGCGAAGACGGCGTCGTCGTGGTCGCGGGCGTCGGCGGGGTCGATGGTGATCAGCGGCAGGTCGCGCAGGTCCTCGCGCCCCTGGAGGGTCGGCAGGGCCTGATCCTCCGCTTCCTTGAGCACGGCGTCGGAGAAGCCCATCGGCACATTGTGGGCGGCGATGGCGATCAGGGAGGCGGCGCGGGGATCGTCCTCGCGGCCGATGGTCTCGAGAATCTTGCCGCGTTTGGGGCCGTAGCGCTGCTCGCCCTTTTCGATGGCGGCCAGCACCAGGTCGCCGTCGCGCAGGCCCTCGGCCTGGGCGTGGGGGACCAGCAGTACGTCCTTCGAGCGGCGGTCGACGGGTTCGACCCGGACCTCCTTGTTCGACTTGCGGATGACGCCGAGGACGCGGTTGGTGTCGGTGTCGAGCACCTTGATGACGCGCGCTTCCCAGCCGTTCTCGCCCTGCGAAAACTTGGCCAGGACGCGGGCGCCGAGGCCCGGGGCGGCGCCGGTCTTGCCGGTGTTGTCGGGGACGAGGATGGCGCGCGGCGCGTCGCCCGAGGCCTCGACGAGGCGGACGTAGAATTCGCCGTCGATGTCGCGCTCGATCACGTCGGCGACGCCGACGGGGGGCAGGGCGCCGGCTTCGGAGAAGCCCTTGCGGCCGCGCTTGCCCAGTTTGCCCTCGGCCTCGAGCGCGCGGATCATTTCGCGCAGGGCGCGGCGGTCATTGCCCTTGAGGCCGAAATGGCGGGCGATGTCGGTCTTTTCGGCCGAGCCGGCCTCGCGCAGGAAGGCGAGGAGGGTGTCTTTGTCGGGGAGGCCGGCGGGCGGCCTCTGGGGAGATTTGGTCATTTGAGTCCTTAGATAACGCGCTTCTCGCCGGTTCGGAGGCGAAATTTTGCGCGGCTTGTCGTGAAGGGAGGGCGCGCCTAGCTTCCGCGCGAACCCTCGGAGTTGTTGAATGTCTCTTGCCCCCGCCCCCGTCCTGTCCGGTCCGACCGGCTCATTGCTGGATCTGATCGGCAAGACGCCGATGGTGGAGGTGACGAGGATGGATACCGGCCCGTGCCGTCTGTTCCTCAAGCTGGAGTCGCAGAATCCGGGCGGATCGATCAAGGACCGCATTGCGCTGTCGATGATCGCGGCGGCCGAGCAGGAGGGGTTTCTGAAGCCCGGCGGGACCATCGTCGAGGCGACCGCCGGCAATACCGGTCTGGCGCTGACGCTGGTGGGGCAGGCCAAGGGCTATAAGGTGCTGCTGGTCATCCCGGACAAGATGTCCAAGGAAAAGATCCAGCATCTCAGGGCCATGGGCGCCGATGTTCGCCTGACGCGTTCGGACGTGCCGCACGGGCATCCCGAATATTACACCGACATGGCCGAGCGGCTGGCGCAGCAGATCCCGGGTGGATTCTACGTCAACCAGTTCGCCAATGACGCCAACTCCCTGGCCCATTTTCAGAGCACCGGTCCTGAAATCTGGGAGCAGATGGACCACAAGGTCGACGCCTTCGTCGCCGGCATCGGCTCCGGCGGCACCATCACCGGCATCGCCCGGTTTCTGAAGAGCGTCGGCTCGGAGGCGAAGATCATCCTCGCCGACCCGGTCGGCTCGACCCTGGCCGGCATCGTCAACGAGGGTGTCCCCGGCCCGGAGGGCAGCTACACCGTCGAGGGCATCGGCCAGAATTTCGTGCCCGACACCGCCGACATGACCCTTATCGACACCGCCTATTCGATCCCCGATTCCGAAGCGGTCGCCACCGTGCGCGAACTGCTGCTGAAGGAGGGCGTGCTGGCGGGGTCGTCGTCGGGGACGCTGATCGCCGCCGCCCTGCGCTGGTGCCGGGCCCAGACCGAGCCGAAGCGGGTGGTGACCTTCGTCTGCGACACCGGGGCCAAATACCTGTCCAAGGTCTACAATGACGCCTGGCTGGCGGACCAGGGCCTGGGCGACCAGCCGCTGCATGGCGACCTGTCGGACCTGATCTCGCGCAAATACGAGTCCGGAGATGTGGTCACGGCCGGGCCCGACGATACGCTGGACACGGTGTTCAAGCGGATGCGCGGGGCCGACGTGTCCCAGCTGCCGATCCTGCAGGACGGTCGGCTGGTCGGGATCATCGACGAGAGCGATCTGGTTCACGTGATGAACACCGACGAGATCACCCGCAAGGAGCGGTTCGCCAAGGCGGTGTCGACGGTGATGACCCGTGACCTGGACACCGTGCAGGTCGGCGAGCCGCTGGACGCCCTGATCCCGCTGTTCGACCGCGACCGGGTGGCCATTGTGCTGGACGGGGAAAAGTTTGTCGGCCTGATCACGCGCACCGATCTGATCAACCATCTGAGCCTGAACCGGTGAAGATGGGCGGCCCTTCAGCCGGGGTGAACCGGCGTCAGGGGTTGGGTCTGGCGCTGGGCGCTGCGGTCGCCTCCGTGGCCGGGGCGGGGTGGGCCCAGGGTCTGCCTGAAGGCTTCATGGAGGGCGAGTTCCTGAGCCGCGGCGAGCCCATGCCCGTGGTGCTGGCGCCGCCGACCGCGGAAGGTCCGCTGACCGGGGCGGCGATCATGATGCTGCATGGCTCGGGCGGGCTCGGCTCTGAAATGCCGACCTTTCGTGCTCCGGCGGCGCGGTGGGCGGCGATGGGCTGCGCCGTGGTCATGCCGGTCTATTTCAGCGCGGACCGACGGGCGCCGGCCACGGATCCGGTGGCCTGGTGGAACACCGCGGTGGCCGATGCGGCGCAATGGATGCACGGCCTGCCGGGCGTGGACCCGGAACGCCAGGGCGTGTTCGGCTTCTCGCGCGGCGGCTATCTGGCCGCCGAGGTCGCGGTGCGCGAGACCGGTCTCAAGGCCGTCGTCGGCGTCGCCTCGGCCGGCAATGTCAGGCCGGATGATATCGTACGTCAGCCGCAGGTGCTGCTGATCCATGCCAGCGGCGACCCCGTCGTGCGACCGCTACGCACCCGCCACTGGGCTCGCGTGTTGCGGGACAAGGGCGTTCCGGTCGAGGTCATCACCCTCCCGTCGCCGCGCCACAATTTCAATCAGGCGGAATGGTCGCGGATCTTCGCCGAGTCCGAAACCTTCTTCCTCGAAACACTGGGGCGGCCGTCGGTTTCGCCGCCCCCGCCCACCTCCTGACAGCCGGACACCGATCATGCCATCGCTCAAGAACAGCCAGGGGTTCTCGACCCGGGCCATCCACGCCGGCCAGCGGCCCGACCCGACCACGGGCGCCGTCATGACGCCGATCTACGCCACCTCGACCTACGCCCAGGAAAGCCCGGGCGTGAACAAGGGCTATGAATACGCCCGGGGCAAGAACCCGACCCGCGAGGCGTTCGAGGCCTGTCTGGCCGATCTGGAGGGCGGGAGCCACGGCTTCGGCTTCGCCAGCGGCATGGCGGCGACCTCGACGGCGCTGGAGCTGCTGGACGCCGGATCGCACATCGTCACCGGCGACGACCTGTACGGCGGGTCGTGGCGGCTGTTCGAGCGGGTGCGGCGGCGCTCGATGGGGCTGGATTTCGCCTATGTCGATCTGAGCGACCTGGCGGCCGTCGAGGCGGCGATCACGCCGAAGACGAAGATGCTGTGGGTCGAGACGCCGACCAATCCGTTGATGAAGCTGGCCGACATCGCGGCCCTGTCGAACATCGCCAGGGCGCATGGCCTGCTGCTGGTGGTCGACAACACCTTCGCCACGCCGTGGAGCCAGCAGCCGCTGGCCCTCGGGGCCGATGTGGTGATGCATTCGGCGACCAAATACCTGAACGGCCATTCCGACATCATCGGCGGGGCGCTGGTGACGGCGGACCCGGAGTTGGCGAAGGAGATCAAGTTTCTGCAGAACTCGGTCGGCGGCGTCATGGGGCCGTTCGACGCCTTCCTCGCCAACCGGGGTCTCAAGACGCTGGGGCTGCGCATGAAGGCGCACAATGAGAACGCATTGGCCGTGGCGCGCTGGCTGGAGGAGCGGAAGGGGATCGCCCGGGTGATCTATCCGGGGCTGATCAGCCATCCGCAGCACGATCTGGCGGCGCGGCAGATGAACGGCCGTTTCGGCGGCATGGTCACGGCGATCATCGACGGCGATCTGGCGCGGACCAAACAGGTGCTGGAGCGGGTGCAGGTCTTCACCCTGGCGGAGTCGCTCGGCGGGGTGGAGAGCCTGGTCAATCATCCGGCCATCATGACCCATGCCTCGGTGCCGAAGGAGCTGCGCGAGGCGGGCGGGGTCACGGACAGCCTGATCCGGCTGTCGGTGGGCGTGGAGGAGGTGGAGGATCTGATCGCAGATCTGGATCAGGCGCTGGGCTGATCAGCGGAACGGCGCGCCCCCCGCTTTCGCGGGGCGCGCGGTCGGTATTCAGGCGGCCTTGGAAGGCAGGGCGGTCTGGTGGCCGCTGGCGGGGACGACCTTCTTCTTGGCGGGCGCGCGGGGCTTCTTGACGGTGGTCGAGGGCGCGGCGGCGCGGCGTTCGAATTCGGCGTCGATCAGCGGCAGGATTTCAGCGGCGGTGTTCATCTGCACCGCGGAGCCGGATTCCGACAGGCGGGCGGCGTTGGCGCGCAGGGCCTTGAGGTCGGCATCGCTCATGGCGGGGATCATGTCGGCAAGCGGGGTCATCAATAGTCTCCTGGAAACAAGGGAACGGAAGGTCGGGCCGGCGCCTGTTCGGCAGCCGGCCCTTCCATCAGTCGGAAACTATTCGGCGGCCTTCAGGCGACCGGCCGATTCCTTGCCCGAACGCGAGTCGCGCTCGATCTCGTAGGAGACCTTCTGGTTTTCGTTGAGCGAACCCAGGTCCGAAACTTCGACGGCCGAAGCGTGGACGAAAACGTCCTTGCCGCCATCATCGGGGGCGATGAAACCATAGCCCTTGGTGGAGTTGTACCATTTCACAGTGCCGGTAGCCAT
>CAZGPS010000160.1:0-6467 GCA_964527675.1 uncultured Brevundimonas sp.
TCGAGTCTGATCCTCCTCGGACGCAACGCCGATGCGGAGCGCATGCTGACGCGCCTGTCCGACTTTCTGCGCGCGTCGCTGGGGCCGGGCGAGGCCGGCTTGGTGTCGCTGGCTTCGGAGCTTGCGGCCGTAAGCGCCTATCTGGACATCGAGAGTCTGCGCTACGACGGCCAACTCGGCGCGGAGGTCGTCAGCGATGATAGCCTCGATGAGGCCCGGGTGCCGACCTTTCTGCTTCAACCGCTGGCCGAACAGGCCGTCGGGCATGCGGTCAGCCCGCCGAAACGCGCTGTGGTCATCCGGCTTCGCGCCTCGCGCGAGGGCGCGGACAGGTTGGTCGTCAAGATCGAGGCCTGCGCCGTCAAGGGCCGGGAATCCTCCGCGCCTCCGCCTCTCGAGCTGGCCGCAGTGCGCAGTCGCCTCGCCGCCGTATACGGCGATCAGGCCGAGATCGAGGGGATGTCTGACGCGGCGTCGTTCACCGCCATTGCCCGGTTGCCCCTGGGCGTCCGCGGAGGTGGAGCCGGGTCGATTTCCTGATGACGACCCTGCGCGTCCACCGCTCCGCCTTCGTCAATTCGGCGTCGTTCCCGAGCCGGCCTGCCTCCGCTCAGGACGACGGGGGCTGCCCGACAGGGACGGAAGCAGGGGCAGGCCGCGGGGATAGCGGGGGCCCGGGAACCAACTGGGCGAGCACGAGGCGCCAGCCTGCGACCTGCTTCTGCCACAGACGAACATAGTGACCGGAGCGGTGTTGACCCTCGCGGACCCAGGCCGCCTCGCCCCAGGTCCAGGCCATGTCGCCGGCGTCGGACGCCGCGCCCTGCGACGGTCCGAACCGGAAGGTGTCAGGCCACCGGGACAGGGCCTCGGCGAAAGCCTCCCGACCGATCGCCGGCGGGCTCTGCTCCACGTAGAGGCGACCCTCATCGGCCATCACCGCCAGGTGTGCGAGGCTCTGTCCTGTCGCGGCCGCGCGCGCCAGGTCCGCCTCGACAGCGGCGACCTCGGCCAGGGCGGCCTGCGCCGAGCTGGAGCCAGCGGGGGATGTTTCGAGCAACATCGGCTCGCTGTCAGGCCCTGGAGCGTCGGCCGCGCCAGCGTCGGAACCACCGTCATAGATCCATTTCCAGCCGCCATCGGCCTGTCGCCGCCAGACCGTGAAATAGTGCCCCTTGCGCTGGCCGTTCAGGGCCATCGGGCCGGTGGTGAAGCCGAAGTCGCCCGAGCGGGAGATTCCGGCGAATCCCGGCCACCAACTCAGGTCCGGTTCGTCGGCGGGACGCGGATCCGTGGGCGGATAGACCTCACGCACGCTGCGCACCTGGCCGCGGTGGATCACGATCGCGTCCGGGGTCGACCATCTGGTGAAGCTGCCGGCGATGCCCAGCCGGGGGCTGTCGGCGGCGAACGCCCTTTCGGCCGCGACCACGGGCGACGGATCGGGCGCCGGGGCCTGGACCGACGCAGGAACAGGAATCAAACCGAACAGGATCAGGGGAACGGGGTTCATCGCGGGCCTCCGACCCAGACCTGATGAACCCTTCCCGCATCGTCCAGCAGGGTGCGACGAGAATTCTTTGGGGATGATCGTCGGGTCTGGTCGACGGAATGTCCGGCTTCGTCGCGACCTGACCCAGCTTGTCGCCCCGGCATGCCGATTCGTCGCATCCGACGCCCGCCGGCGACAGACAGGTGGTTTCCTGCGTGGCCGTCGCCCCCCTGATTCCCCGGGGCGAACGGGCTTCGTCTCCGCGTTGAACCGGAGGCGCGGTCCCCAGGGTGTCGTCGGGCGGCTGTCCCAGTCGGCCGCCCGACGAGCAGTATGACAATCGCCGTTTCGCACTCGGATGCGGGCGGCCGAGGCGGAGTGCGATCGTTGAAGACCGAACCGTTCAAGATCAAGGCGGTGATCACCATCGAGATCGACGCCGCGGACGCCTATGTCATCGAGAGTCACAGGCGGGACCTGAACGCGTTGCTGGCGGACATGCAGGCCCGTCACGGCGCCGCGCGCCTGGACATCAAGGCGCGGCGTCCCCGTCGGGCCCCTCGCGCCAGTCCGCCGCCGCAGCTCGGCCCGGGGTTCGAGATTGTGCGCGCCCGCTATGCCGGCTGACGGCGCCGGTCCCGCACGGAACGCCCTGGCGGCGATCGTCGATCTGCTGAATGCTCGCTTCCCCGACTTCAGCCTCAATGAGCTGACGACCTTGCTGGCGGTCTGCGAGCACGAAGGCCTGTCGGTCACCAGCGTGGCGCGGGTCTGCGGCTTCACGGAAGCGACGGCCTCCAGAAACATCCGGCGGCTCGCGCCGGGCGACATGCCGGGCGCCCTGCCCCCGGCCCGGGGTCTGCTGACGCTGGCGCGCGCCCCGAATGACAACCGCTCCCGCTATGTCTTCCTGACTCCGCAAGGGCGGGCGCTGTGCGAGACCTTTGACGCCTGGATCGCCGATCGGACGCGCGTGAGCCTGGTCGCGACCCGCGCCGGCCCGGCGGGCATCCGGCTGGCGGCCATGCGCCGGGCCGGTCAGATCGCGCCCGCGCCCCGCCAAGGTTGATTCACCAAGGGCCATAGTACTGATTGATCGAAATCTATTGCAGCTGTGCAAATGATTTCGTCGTGACTGACCTGTCACAGAAGTTACGCCATATTTTTACAAGACGTTGTTCCGGGTCGACAGAAGGAACGGAGTTCGTTTCTTTGATCCGGGGCGTGCGACTCCGCACGACATCCAGGACTGCCGGGCCGGTGTCCGGCATGTGTCCTATTCTGGAGGGTATCTTGAAGAAGAATTCGATCCGGGAGCGCCTCATGGCCTCCACCGTCGCCGGAGGCGCGGCGCTGTTCGTGCTGACGGCGCTTCCCGCCGCCGCGCTGCTGTCGCCGACGGCGGCCCTGGCCCAGAGCCAGACCGGCAGCCTGCGCGTCGCCGTCACCGGCGACGACGGCCAACCCCTGCCCGGCGCGACGGTGACTGTCAGCTCGCCGGACAGCCTGGTCTCGAGGACCGGCGTCACGGACGCAGAGGGTCGCATCCGCCTCGGCGGCCTGGATCCCGCGACCAATTACACCGTCCGCGTGACGGCGTCCGGCTATGATGACTACAGCGCCAGCAATGTCGCGGTGGTCAGCGGCCGGGATCTGAGCCTTGGCTATGTTCTGGTCAGCGGCGCGAACTCGGCGACGGACGTGGGCGACGTGATCGTCACGGGCCGCTCGCTGGCGGCCGTGGACGTCACTTCAGCGGTCGTCGGCACCACCCTGACGCTCGACACCGTCGAGTCGCTGCCGACGGGCCGTAACTATCAGAGCTATCTGCAGCTGGTGCCGGGCGTGAAACCCAGCGACACGGGCAACCCGTCGTCGCGTTCGGGCGTCAACTATTCCGACATCGGCGGCACCGTCGGTACGTCGACGGACAACCTGTATTACCTCGACGGAGTCGACGTCACGGACCCCGACACGGGCACCTTCGGATCGAACTTCAACTCGGAAATCATCCAGGAACAGTCGATCATCGTCGGCGGCGTGCCGGCGGAGTACGCCGGCGGTTCGGGCCTGATTTCCCGCGTGATCACCAAGTCGGGCGGCAACGACTGGAGCGGCTCGGTCAACTACTATTTCCAGAACGACTCCCTGGTGGCCGAAGACCGTCATTCCACGTCGAACGGCTTCTCGACCTATGACACCGCCTTCACTTTCGGCGGTCCGATCCTGAAGGACCGTCTGTGGTTCTTCGCTTCCTACCAGAAGCTGTTCCGCGAGGACGAGGTCCTTGATCCGACGACGAACACCTTGCGCCGCACGGTCGAGCGGACCGATGAGAACTCCTTCCTCAAGGCGACCTGGCAGATCACGGACAACGACCGCCTGAGCTTCACCTACTTCGGTGATCCGTCCGAGGTCAGCGGCTCGCGGTTTTCGGAGGTGGTGAACAATCGGGACACCTCGCGCCAACTGGGCGGCGACAACTTCAAGCTCGAATATTCAAAGTCGATCGGCGACCTGTTGGTCAACGCCTATGCGTTCCGGCATGAGGGAGAGGTGAGCGACTTCGCCGTCGATCAGACAGTCCGCAACACCGTGGCCTATGCGAATGCGGACGGCGCCCCGATCGAGCAACGCCTGCGCGGCGGAGCCGGCTTCAACGCCGAGGAACACCGGAATCGTGAGGAGTACGGCCTGAATCTGGAGTATTTCCTCGACACCGATTTCGGCAGCCATACCTTCAAGGCGGGTTACGCCAACACGACGAACACCCTTGAGAAGATCCAGACGGTTCCGGGCGGGGCGACCTACCGGTCCCTGGGGGCGCAGTACGCCGGCACGACCCTGGGCCAGTATATGACGGGCGACTGGTCTGACCGGGGCGTCACGACCAGCGACTACTCGCGTATCCGGAACGGCCTGGCCGCCAATGCGACGGCGCGTGCGGCAGTCGACACGAACAACGACGGCACGGTTTCGAACGCCGAGATCGCGGCCTATCAAATCACCAGCACGACGGGCAATCCCTACGGTCAGTTGAATGTCTACCGGGCCGTGGCCACGCGGGACGGCCCCTATAGCGTGACGACGGAAGGGCATTCGCTTTACCTGCAGGACACCTGGACCCGGGACCAGTTGACCATCGGCGCCGGCATCCGTGCCGAGAAATGGGACCATTTCGCCTCGAACGGCACCCAGATCGCCGACTTCGACTGGGTCTTCGCGCCCCGCCTCAGCATGGTCTATGACCTGGAAGGAGACGGTCGCAGCAAGGTGTTCGGCTTCGTCGGTCGCTACTATGACCCGATCCGCACCAACATGGCCGACTTCGCCGGGGCCATCGACGGACCCATCACCGACGAGCAGGTGTTCATCGGCGGCGAGTGGGTGACCTTCCGCACCCGCGGCCCGGGCGACGCCATCGTGGCCCCGACCACCAAGACGCCCTACACCGACGAGATCATGTTCGGCGCCTCCAAGACCTTCGGCTCCAGCATCGGCCTTTCGGCCTCTGTGACCCGGCGCGTGACCAAGGACATCCTCGAGGACTACGACCTCAGCATCTATTCGGACCCGAACGGGGACACCTCCCACGGCAACGCCAACGCCGGTTCGCTGTTCTACCTGCCCTACTCCTACTTCGGCTTCGACAGTGCGCCGAACACCAACTATGTGCTCGCCACCCTGGCCGGCGGCGAGCGGGTGTACACCGGGTTTGAGGTCACTCTGACGAAGTACAAGACCGACAACTGGGCGGGGCAGGTTTCGTATACCCACAACATCGCCGAGGGGAACACGAACTCGGACAGCAACGCTGACTTCCAGGGTGACTGGATCGCCCTGGACCCGCGTGCGCCGAACGCCTGGGGAAATCAGCCGGGCAACATCAAGCACCAGTTCAAGGCCTATGGAGCCTATGACTTCGATTTCGGTCTGCAGGTGAGCGGTGTGTTCAACTGGAACAGCGGCGCGGCCTACACGCCGTCGCAGCTGGTCTACGGCCGCCATCTCCCGCCGATGGTTGACACGCCCTACGTCTTCGGCGGCGTCAACGACACCTGGTTCCTGCCGGGCATGATCGGAAGTGAGACGTCTCCGGCGTACTACACCTTCGACATGCGCCTTAAGTATGTGAAGGACCTGCCGATCGGCGGCGTCGAATTCTTCCTCGACGTGTTCAACGTCCTGAACAACCAGGCCGCCACGGCCGAGATGGACCTGGAGGGCGGCGACGGCATCTACGGGTTCGGAGAAGCCACCAACTGGGTTGCTCCGCGTCGTGCCTACCTGGGCGTGCGCTACGCGTTCTGATCCAAGGCTCTATCGACAAGGAAAACGCTGCGCGTGAGCGTCGGCGTGGGGCGGCGGATCTCCGGGTCCGCCGCCCTTTCCCTTGGTCAGGGGCCGACCGCGCCCCTTTCGACCAAAGTCGCTCTCTCCAAGCCTGCGGCGTGCTGACACAGTCGCGGCGATCGTCGCACGGGCGACGCATGCGCAAAACAGCCGAAAACGGCGAGCTTGGGAGGCTTCCAATGACAGACAGCGCCATCGGCGCGCCGGTCGAACCGGAACACACGGTCGACAAGAACGACAGGCTCGTAATCCTCGCCTCCTCCGTCGGGACGGTGATCGAGTGGTACGATTTCTACCTGTACGGTTCTCTCGCGGCGATCATCACGGCCCAGTTCTTCTCGGGCGTGAACGAGACGACGGGCTATATCTTCGCCCTGATGGCCTTCGCCGCCGGCTTCGCGGTGCGGCCGTTCGGCGCCGTCTTCTTCGGCCGGCTGGGCGACCTGTGGGGGCGCAAGAACACCTTCCTCGTCACCATGATGCTGATGGGTCTGTCGACCTTCGTCGTCGGCCTGCTGCCGTCCTATGCGGCCATCGGCATCGCGGCGCCGATCATTTTGGTCGCCATGCGCCTGATCCAGGGCCTGGCGCTGGGCGGCGAATACGGCGGCGCCGCCACCTA
>CAZGPS010000161.1:0-6446 GCA_964527675.1 uncultured Brevundimonas sp.
GCGGGACCATGCCCGGATAGACCGAGGGGAAGCCGCCGCCGACATCGACGATGTCGACGATCACGCCGGCGCGGGTGATGGCGCGGCCGACCTGGGCCATGGCGGCCTCATAGGCGGACGGGCGCATGCACTGCGAGCCGACGTGGAAGCTGACGCCCATCAGGCCGTCCTTCACCGCCTGGCGGGTGGCCAGCAGCAGGGACGGGGCCTGGTCCGGCGAGACGCCGAACTTGCCCGACAGGGAATAGGCCGCGCCGTCGGCCGACACCGCCATGCGAACGACCAGATTCAGGTCGGCCGCGCCGCCGGTGGCGTCGAGGATCTTGGCCAGCTCGTCATGGCTGTCGAGCGAGAAGGTGCGGACGCCGAACTCGAAATAGGCGCGGGTAATGGCGCCGCGGCTCTTGACCGGGTGCATGAAGGCCAGGCGCGCGTCGGCGCTGACCGAACGCACCAGTTCGACCTCGGAGATGGAAGCGACGTCGAACGCGGTCACGCCCGCCTCGATCAGGGTCTCGATGACCCAGCGCGAGGGATTGGCCTTCACCGCATAGAAGACGTCAGCCTTTAGATTGTCCTGGAACCAGCGCGCCGCTACGGAAACTGAACGCGGCCGCACGAGGGCGACGGGACGTTCAGGGGACCGCTCACGGACCAGGTCCAGGGGAAATGGATACGTGCGCAATTCACGTAAACCCCTGTAATTGTTGAACCCAGCCGGCGTTAGCAGCGCAAGTGTCAGACCACGGGGTCCGCCGGAAGGCGCGATGTAGGGTCAGCGGCCTGTCATGTAAAGCGGTAATTTCGTGTTCATGCCCTGCGCGGGGCCGTGATCGACGGGGCAAGACGAACCTTGGCGGTAGCCCGGCCCCGGACGATTGCACGCCCGTGGGGCGGGGGGAGCGCACAAATCAACCGCTGGCGCCGGCGCTCCCCGGGCCCCATCCGGTTTGCGGGGCGCGACCGCGATCCGCCCGGCCCATCCCGCGGACCTGGCGCGGGTCCGTGCGGCCAAGGTTTGAGCCCAGCCGTCACGCTGGACGAAATCGCCGCGGACGTGCCATTAAGACTTGCCTCGCGGGCCTGATCGGGCGATGCGGCGCGCCCTTGCAACCGCCTCCAGCGTGTCCATGACCCTAGCCACCGCCGCCGTCGCGTCCGTGAAGGACGTGTCCAAGACATTCGGCGCCCGCAAGGCGCTGAACGGCGTGTCCGTCGAGGTCGGGGCCGGGGAAATGGTCGCCCTGATCGGCCCTTCGGGCTCGGGCAAATCGACGCTGCTGCGCTCCATCACCGGCCTGCAGACCATCGACGTCGGCAAGGGGGTGATCACCGTCTTCGGTGAATGCGTCCAGAAGAACGGCCGCACCACCGGCGCGACCCGCGCGGCGCGCCAGAAGCTCGGCATGATCTTCCAGCAATTCAACCTGGTCGGGCGGCTGTCGCTGTTCTCCAACGTCATGCTCGGCGCCCTTGGCCGCCTGCCGGAGTGGAAGGGCTTCCTCGGCCTCTGGCCGGCGGCGGACAAGCGCAAGGCCATGGAGGCCCTGCACCGCGTCGGCGTCTCCGACTACGCCGCCCAGCGGGCCAACACCCTGTCGGGCGGCCAGCAACAGCGCGGCGCCATCGCCCGCGCCCTGGTCCAGGGCGCCCGGGCCATCCTCGCCGACGAACCGGTCGCCTCGTTGGACCCGGTCTCGGCCCGCAAGGTCATGGAGCTGCTGGTCGAACTGAACCAGCGCGACGGCCTCGGCGTCATCGTCACCCTGCACCAGGTCGACTACGCCATCCGCTACTGTGACCGCGTCATCGCCCTGAAGGCGGGCGAGATCGTCTACGACGGCCCGGCGACGGGTCTGGATACGAAGCAACTCATCGATATCTACGGTCCCGAGTTCGAGGACGCGTTCTGGGATACCAAGGCATGACCCTGCCATCCTTCACCCGCCGGCTGGCGCTCGCCGCCGCCCTCGCCCTCGGCGTCGCCTCCTGCGGCTCCGGCGACGACACCCGCGCCGGCGGCGCGCCGGACGAGGTCGTCTTCTCGATCCTGTCCGCCGAGGGTCAGGCCTCGGCGGGGCCGCTTTGGCAGCCGCTGCTGGACGACATGTCGAAGGCCATCGGCGTCCCGGTGAAGCCCTTCTTCGGCTCCAACTACACCGTCCTGGTCAAGGCTATGGAAGGTGGCCAGACCCACGTCGCCTGGTTCTCCGCCAAGCCGGCCATCGAGGCTATCGACCGCGCCAACGCCGAGGTCATCGCCCGCACCGTCAACAAGGAAGGGATGGACAGCTATGAGTCGACCCTGATCGTCCGCACCGGCTCCGGCATCACGCTGGACCAGGTCCTGGCCTGCGGCAAACGCTTCGATTTCGGCATCGGCGACGCCCAGTCGACCTCGGGCACCCTGGCTCCCATGGCCTTCCTGTTCAATCCGCGCGGCATCGTTCCGGCGCAATGCTTCAAGACCGTGCGCTCGGCCAATCACCAGTCCAACGCGTTCTCGGTCGCGTCCGGCGTGCTGGACGTCGCCACCTCGAACACCGTCAACACCGTCTTCCTGACCAAGCAGAATCCCCAGGTCGCGTCCCAGATCCAGGAAATCTGGAAGTCGCCGCCGATCCCCGAGAGCGGCATCGTCGTCCGCGAGGACCTTGATCCCGCGCTGAAGGAGAAGATTCGCGGCTTCTTCCTCTCCTACGGGCAGGGCGACGGCGTCGAGGCCGAGCGCCAGCGCCGGGTGCTGGCGGACCTCGAATATTCCCGCTTCAGCGCCGCTGACGACAACTATCTGAATCCGGTCCGGGAAATGGTCGCCGACCAGCAGCTGGGCGAGGCCCGGGCCCGCGGCGACGCGGCCGCGGTCGCCGCCGCCGAACGCGAGCTGCAGCGCCTGCGCAGCCTGCGAGAGGTCCAGCCTTGACCGACGCCGCCCGGCCGGCCCCGGCGATCCCCAACCCGCCCGCGAAACCGCTGGGCGCGTGGGTTCTGGACGTCCTGATCTGGGGCGGCGTCGGGGCCCTGCTGGTCTACAGCTTCGGTCCGGTCGAACTGGGCAATGTCTCGCGCCTGTTCAGCAATTCGGAGAACACGCAGAATTTCGCCCGCGAACTGCTGCAGCCCGACTTCACCGACTGGCGGCTGTTCGTCGCCAAGATGTGGGAGACGGTCCAGATCGCCCTGTGGGGCACCTTCCTGGCCGTGTTCGCCGCCATTCCGATGGGCCTCGCCGCCGCCCGCAACATCGCCCCGGCGTGGGTCGTCACCCCGGTACGCTGGGTGATGAACCTGCTGCGTTCGATCCCCGATCTGGTGATCGGCCTGCTGTTCGTGGTCGCCGTCGGTCTGGGCCCGCTGCCGGGCGTCCTGGCCATCGCCCTGAACACCGCCGGGGTCCTCGCCAAACTGTTCTCCGAGGCCGTCGAGTCGATCGACAAGGGTCCGGTCGAGGGCGTGCGCGCCACCGGCGCCACCAAGCTGCATGAGATCATGTGGGGCGTGATCCCGCAGGTCGCCCCCCTGTGGACCTCCTTCGCCCTCTACCGCTTCGAATCCAACAGCCGCTCGGCCACCGTGCTGGGTCTGATCGGGGCCGGCGGCATCGGCCAGGTGCTGTTCGACCGCATGAACGCCTTCGACTTCCGCGACGTCTCGGCCATCGTCATCGTCGTCGTGATCGCCGTGACCCTGATCGACATGCTGTCCCAGGCCATGCGCAAACGCCTGCTGTAACTACGGATACGGACGGACCCGCAGGGGTCCGTCCGTGCTTTCCTCAGGCGGCCGAGCGCATGGCGTCGGCGTTGATCGCCGCGTCGGCGATCGTGGTCAGGTCCTCGTCGGTCTGCGACTCTTCCTGCAGGGTTTCGTCCAGCAGTTTCGCCGCGTCTTTCAGGCCCAGCACATTGGCCCAGCGCTTCAGCGTGCCGTAGCGGGTGATTTCATAGTGCTCGACCGCCTGGGCGGCGGCCAGCAGGCCGGCGTCGAGGGCAGGAGAGCCCTTGTACTCCTCGGCGATCTCGTCGCCCTCGGCCAGGATGCCTTCGATAGCGTCGCAGGTCTTGCCGCGGGCGGGCTTGCCGATGATCTCGAAAACCTGCTGCAGCCGCTCGATCTGACCTTCGGTCTGGTCGATATGCTTTTCAAATGCGGCCTTCAGCTCGGGCGACTGGGCGGCGCGCACCATCTTGGGCAGGGACTTCAGAATCTTGCGCTCGGCGTAATAGATGTCCTTGAGCGTGTCGTGGAACAGGGTGTCGAGGGTCTTCTCGGCCATGGGGTCAACTCCGTTGTGTGGAGCCACGAAAAACCCCGGCCGCGTCTGAGGTTCCTATGTCGCTCAGCCGACATCCCCCTGCGAACCCGCTTGGCCGTAAAGGCTGTCCAGCCGGGATTTCAGCATGCCGTAGCAATCGCAGGCCGCGGCCTCGAGGCCGGGACGATCGACGATCCGGATCACGCCCCGACTGTAGGCGATGACCTTTTTCCGACGGAGTTGGGCCGCCGCCTCGCTGACGGTAGTGCGCCGCGCCCCGATCAGTCGCGCCAGTTCCTCCTGCCGAAAGAACAGGGTGTCGTAGGGCGTCAGGTCGCTCGCCGTCAGGATCCAGCGAGCGATCCGGTCCCGTACCGAATGCACGGCGTTGCAGGCCGCCGTCTGCGCCGCCTGCGCCTGATAGAGGTCGGTCAGGGCCAGCAGGCGTGTCATCAGCCTCGGGCGCGCCACGGCGAGCCCCCGCAGCGCAGCGGCGTTGACGACCCAGGCGTCGCCGCCGGCCCGGCACACGATCTCCCACCCGCTGGGGCGGTCGGCCATGAAGGGCGCAAGCCCGGTCACGCCCTCATCGCCGATCACCGCGGTCTCGATGGCGCCGCCATCGGGAAAGCGGATCAGGTTCGCGAACTGGCAGTCGATCGGAAAATGCACCACGGTGACGGGCGCGCCCTGGACGACCATGATCTGTTCGGGTGTCACCGAGGCCCGGCGCAGCAGTGGACGGAGCGCCAGGGCGTCCCCGGCCTCAAGCGTGGCGATGAATCTGTTCTCAGGGGCATGGGACATCCAGCCGAAACGCGTCACGGCCCCGCTTGGCTGCATATGTCGCCCCCCGGGCGCAAGGCGGCGATGCGCAGTGCTAGAACCCCGTTCGACAGGGAGCCCGATATGCTGACTATTTCTGCTTCATCGAACGCGACATCCTCGCAACGCCGTACATGGAGCCATTGATGGCGGAGACGGATGACGAGGCGCTGGCCCAGGCCGAGGCGCTGTTGCGGACCCACGCCAGCGGGATCGCCGCCCACATTCTGCGGAACGACGAACGCATCGCCACCGTGCGCGCGTCGCGCCCCGGCCTCGAATGATCAGGCCGTGACGCGCAGATCCGGCGGGGTCGCCTCGTCCTTCAGAATGCGGATGGCGTCCTCGACGGTGACCACCTCCTGCGCTTGCGAGCCGAGGCGACGGATCGCCACCGTGCCCTGCTCGGCCTCGTTCTTGCCGACCACGGCGATGACCGGGACCTTGGCGACCGAGTGCTCCCGCACCTTGTAGCCGACCTTCTCGTTGCGCAGGTCGATCTCGGTGCGCAGGCCGGCGGCCTTGAACCGGGCCACGACCTCGCGGGCGTAGTCGTCCGCTTCCGAGACGATGGTGGCCACCACCGCCTGGGTCGGCGCCAGCCACAGCGGGAAGGCCCCGGCGTAGTTCTCGATCATGATGCCGATGAACCGCTCGAACGACCCGAGAATGGCCCGGTGCAGCATCACCGGCCGGTGCTTCTGGCCGTCCTCGCCGATGTATTCCGCGTTCAGACGTTCAGGCAGGACATAGTCCAGCTGCAGCGTGCCGCACGTCCATGTCCGGCCGATCGCGTCCTTGACGATGAAGTCCAGCTTGGGCGCATAGAAGGCCCCGTCGCCCTCGGCGATGACCGGCTCGACCCCCGCCAGACGCGCGGCCTCGCCCAGCATGGCCTCGGCCTTGTCCCAGAACGCGTCCGAACCGGCGCGGATTTCGGGCCGCGTCGCCAGGGCGATCTCGTGCGTCTGCATGCCCAGGTCGGCATGGACCAGACGCGTCAGCTCGATGAACCGGCGCGTCTCCTCGACGATCTGGTCCTCGCGGCAGAAGATATGGGCGTCGTCCTGGGTGAAGCCGCGCACCCGCATCAGTCCGTGCAGGGCGCCGGACGGCTCATAGCGGTGGCAGGCTCCGAACTCGGCCATGCGCAGCGGCAGCTCGCGGTAGGACCGCTGGCCGATGCCGAAGATCTGCACATGCCCCGGACAGTTCATCGGCTTCAGGGACAGGGTCTCGCCCTCGACCGTCTCGCAGACGAACATGTTGGGACGGTATTTTTCCCAGTGGCCTGACTTCTCCCAGAAGGTCCGGTCCAGCACCTGGGGCGTCTTGACCTCGACATAGCCGGCGGCGTCGAGGCGGC
>CAZGPS010000162.1:0-6400 GCA_964527675.1 uncultured Brevundimonas sp.
CGTCTGACGAAGGGGTGGCGACCTGACGCTGATTGCTCCAGTTACAAGACTTCAAGGTGGATTAAAAAGCAGACAGCATTACAGGACTGTCACGTTGATGTTCTCAAAGAGATCAACAATTGCCGCCCTGTATTGAACGCCGCAGGTAATCGCGAAATCGCTGTTTGATCTTCGTCGCGCTGCGTCGACCTGGCCGCTGCATCTGCCCACAGAGGCTCAGACCGCCGTGCCGCCCACCGTCAGGCCGCCGATCTTGAGACTGGGCTGGCCGATGCCGACGGGGACGCCCTGGCCGGCCTTGCCGCAGACGCCGACCCCGGGGTCGAAGGCGAAGTCGTCGCCGATCATCCGCACCTGTTGCAGCGCCGTGGCTCCGTCGCCGATCAGGGTCGCGCCGCGCACCGGCGCGGTGATCTTCCCATCCTCGATCAGATAGGCCTCGGTGCACTGGAAAACGAATTTGCCGTTGGTGATGTCGACCTGGCCGCCGCCGAAATTCGCCGCGTAGAGCCCGCGCTTCGTCGAGGCGATCATGTCGGCGCGGCTGTCCTTGCCGCCCTCCATGAAGGTGTTGGTCATGCGCGGCATCGGCATGTGGGCGAAGGACTGGCGCCGGCCGTTGCCGGTGGCGCGGGCCCCCAGCTGGCGCGCCGACAGCCGGTCGTGCATCAGCCCCACCATGATGCCGTCCTCGATCAGCACGGTGCGCGACGTCGGGGTGCCCTCGTCGTCGAAGCTGAGCGAGCCGCGGCGACCGGCGATCGAGCCGTCGTCGACCACGGTGACGCCCGGCGCGGCGACGCGCTGGCCCATCTTGCCGGAGAAGACCGACGAGCCCTTGCGGTGGAAGTCGCCCTCGAAGCCGTGGCCGATGGCCTCGTGCAGCAGCACGCCGGGCCAGCCGGCCCCCAACACCACATCCATCTCGCCGGCCGGACAGTCGACGGCGTCCAGATTGACCAGAGCCTGCCGCAGGGCCTCGTCGACCTGGCCCTGCCAACGCTCCGGTGCGATCCAGGTCTCGAAGCCGGCGCGGCCTCCCGCGCCGGACGAGGCGCTCTCGCGGCGGCCGTCCTTCTCGACGGTGACGGAGACATTGAGACGGACCAGCGGACGCAGGTCGGAGACGCGGCGGCCGTCGCCGCGCAGGATTTCGATATGGCGACGCTCTCCGACCAGCGAGGCCGAAACCTGCACCACGCGGGGATCGCGGGCCCGGGCCCAGGCGTCGATCTCGGACAGCAGGGCGATCTTGTCTGAGAAGGCCGGCGACGCCAGCGGGTCAACGGCGTCATAGAGCTTCTGGTTGGTGGCGCGCGGAGCCTCGGCCACCGTGGCCGCATGGCCGGCCTTGGCCAGGGAGGCGCTGTCGGCGGCGCGGCGAATGGCGGCGCCGCTGATCTCATTGGCGTGGGCGTAGCCCGCGGTCTCGCCCGCCACGACCCGCAGGCCGAAACCGCCGGCGGCGTCGTAGGCTGCGGACTTCAGGCGGCCATCGTCGAAGACGAGGGACTCCAGCTCGGACTGCTCCAGGAACAGCTCTCCGTCATCGGCCCCGGCCAGGGCGTCCCGAAGGATGGACAGGGCCTCATCGGGGGCGACGTCGGCGGATTCGAGGATGGCGGGCGGCGAGACGGGCAGGGTCATGCCGTTCAGATAGGATGTGGGGCCGGCGAAGTCACCGGCCCCACGGTCGTTCTGGAGGGAAATCGGCCTGATCGGTCAGGCCGTGATCCCGCTTCGGTCTCTGGCCCTAGCGCTGGCGGATGTCGCCCGAGCCGGAGATGCTCTGGGTCAGGCTGGCCGGACGGCGGGTCAGTTCCACATCACCGGAGCCGGCGATGGAGATCCGGGCCGCGCCGGTGGGGCCGACCCGGGCCTCGCCGGACCCGGAGATGTCGACATCGGCGTCACGGGTCTCGAGGCCCGACAGGTCGGCTTCGCCTGAACCCGAGATGTCGAGGTCGACGGTCCCGGTCCGGCCCGTCGCCTCCACCTCGCCCGATCCGTTGATCGAGATGGCCAGACTGGGTTGATCGTAGCCGCGGATCAGCAGGTCGCCCGAGCTGGACAGGTTGAAGCTGCGAACCGATGGCGCGGTGACCGTGATCCGCAGCCGGTCGCGGTCGCGCCATCCGAACACCACCACATCGACGTTTGCGTCGCCGTCGTCGAAGGTCAGCCGGCCGGCGGTCAGGCGCAGACCCTCGACCTGGTCGCGGGGACCGACGACCTCGACCGAGGCCTCGGCGCCCTGGATGTAGGTGACGTCGGCGGCGACATCGATATCCAGCCGGTCGCCGCCGTCCCAGGCCAGGGTGCGGGTGACCCGGGGGCTGTTGTCGGCGCGCTGGAAGCGGATGGTCTCCTCATGCCCGTCCTCGCGGAAGGTCCATGCCCAGCCGTGGCGGGCCAGGTCGTTGCCCCCGAGGGCGGCGGCTCCGCCGAGGGAGGCGGCGCAGAGCACCAGGCTGGCGCCGGTGATGATCAAAAGAGTGCGGATCATGCGAATCTCTCCTCAGGCCTGGGCTTGGGGTTCAAGGGCCGGCTTCAGCAGCCGGTAGTGCAGGCGGGCGTACCAGACGGTGGCGTTGACCAGCAGGATGGTGGCGATGGCCGTCAGGGCGCCGATCGCCGTGGCTCCCGCCATCAGGCCCAGTCCGCCGAGGACCGCCGCCAGCGGACCACCGGGGAAGCCGGCGAACGGACCGGCCACCATGACCGCGCCGCCGCCGATGAACAGGCCGATCGCGGCCATGAAGAAGCCGAACAGGGTCCCCACCACGCCCATGAAGATGGGCAGCAGGATCAGCAGGTCGATCGCGCCCAGTCCCAGCACCGCGAAAACGGCGCCGGCGGCGGCGGACGGGTTCTTCTCCTGGTCCCAGCGACGGGCGCCGGCCTCGGCGCGCAGTTCGCGGGCGAGGCGGTCGGGATCGCCCAGGGCCGCGGCCACTTCGGCCTCGGTGCGCCCGGCGGCGGCGCCGTCCTCGAAATGCATCTCGTAGTCCGAGGCGATCTCGGCGGCGGCGGCGGTCGGCATGCCGACGAGGCCTCGCCTCAGCCGGCCCATGAATTCGGCGCGGGTCATTGTTCAGCTCCCCTTTCTGCGGTCGTCGCAGAGGTTTCGGCGACGGAAACCGGCGGGGCCGGTTCGGCGTCGGCGTTCATGACGCCTTCCACGGCGGTGACGAAGGCGCGCCATTCGGAGGTCTGGGCCTCCAGGGCGCGCCGCCCGGCGTCGGTCAGGCGATAGTATTTGCGCGACGGGCCGGAGGACGATTCGACCATATAGGTCTCGACCTGGCCGTCGGACTGCATCCGCCGCATCAGCGGATAGATCGTCCCTTCGCCCATATCGATCGCATCCGACAGGGTGGAGGCGATCTCATAGGCATAGCTGTCGTGACGGTTGAGAAGGGCCAGAACGCACAGCGTGAGCACCCCTTTCTTCAGCTGGATTTCAATGGTTTCAGGCACCTCGGCGTCTCCTCTGATGGTCAAGAGGTATCGCAAGGTATCTGGCGTTGCAAGGTAGCTGTTCAAACATGACAGCGATTTAATCCGCCTGCCGAACACGGGTGCGGCGTCCAATCGCTTGGCAATCGCGGGGGAGGACGATATGGACCCCGCCAAGAACCGCCGTGGGCCTCCGCCCCGGCGCCTGCTTGCGATTCACTCGCAAGTGCTTGCGACGGAACGGTTTATGAGGATGTCTCGCATGGGGATGGGCACGCGGGCCCGGGGTCTGATGAGCGGCGGCATGGCCGCGGCAGCCCTGGCTCTATTCGCCGCCGCACCGGTCGCGGCGCAGGACCTGGTCGGTCAGCCGACCGACGGCGCCCTGGGACTTCAGCCGGCCGCTGCGCCGCTGATGCATCAGGCGCACATGTTCCATAACGCCATCCTGATGCCGATCATCACCTTCATCTGTCTGCTGGTGCTGGGTCTGCTCACCTGGATCGTGGTCCGCTACAACAAGAAGTCCAATCCGGTCCCGGCCCGCTGGAGCCACAACACCCTCGTCGAGGTGATCTGGACGGTCGTGCCCGTCCTGATCCTGGTCTTCATCTCGCTGTTCTCGTTCCGCCTGCTGTTCGCCTATCACGACATGCCGGAGCCGGACCTGACCGTGAAGGTCACGGGCAACCAGTGGAACTGGGCCTATGAATATCCGGACCAGGGCGTCGCCGAGTACATCTCCAACATGCTGCCGGAAGAGGCGATCGCCGAGCGCGGCATGCCGCACAGCCTGTACCGCCTGGCCGCCGATGAGCCGATGGTGGTGCCGGTCGGCGCCAATGTCCGCCTGCTGGTCACGGCCGCCGACGTCATTCACGCCGTGGCCCTGCCGGCCTTCGGCCTGAAGACCGACGCCGTTCCGGGGCGGGTCAACGAGACCTGGTTCCGCGCCGACCGCCCGGGCGTCTACTACGGCCAGTGCTCGGAACTCTGCGGCGTCGATCACGCCTTCATGCCGATCCAGATCAATGTCGTTTCGCGCGCCGAGTTCGCGACCTGGGTCGCCTCCAAGGGCGGCTCGATGACGCCGCGGACGCCGGAACAGGCTCCGGGCGGAACGGCGGCGCAGGTCGAGGCCGGCACCACCGGCGCGATCGCCTCGCGCAATGTCTCCTCGGATGCGATGGCCCCGGCCGGCGCGACCGGCATCCCGACGGCCCAGACGGCCACCACCCCGACCGAACAGCCGACCGGAACCGCAGCTGCGCCCGCTCCGGCCGCTCCGGCCGCCCAGTAACGATACGCGAGAGCCCCAAAGACCATGGCCACCGCAGCTGCGAACCTCGCCCACGACCACGACGGGCAACATGACCACAAGCCGGGCTTCTTCACCCGCTGGTTCCTGTCGACCAATCACAAGGACATCGGCACCCTCTATCTGATCTTCGCCATCATGGCGGGCATCGTTGGCGGCGCCCTGTCGGGGCTGATCCGCTGGGAACTGGCCGAGCCGGGCATCCAGATCTTCACCGAAGGCTCGGGCGTCTCGCTGCTGGGCCTCGTCGAGCAGACCAAGCACGGCTACAACGTCGTCGTCACCGGCCACGCCCTGATCATGATCTTCTTCATGGTCATGCCGGCGATGATCGGCGGCTTCGGCAACTGGTTCGTGCCGATCATGATCGGCGCGCCGGACATGGCCTTCCCGCGCATGAACAACGTCTCGTTCTGGCTGCTGGTCGCCTCCTGGGTGCTGCTGATCACCTCGCTGTTCGTCGACGGCGGCCCGGGCAAGGGCTTCGGCGGCGGCTGGACGGCCTATCCGCCCCTGTCCACCATGGGCCACCCCGGCCCGGCCTTCGACCTGGCGATCTTCGCCCTGCACGTCGCGGGGGCCAGTTCGATCCTCGGCGCCATCAACTTCATCACCACCATCTTCAACATGCGCGCCCCGGGCATGACCCTGCACCGGATGCCGCTGTTCGCCTGGTCGGTGCTGATCACCGCCTTCCTGCTGCTGCTGTCCCTGCCGGTTCTGGCGGGCGCCATCACCATGCTGCTGACCGACCGCAACTTCGGCACCAGCTTCTTCAACGCCGCCGGCGGCGGCGACCCGGTGATGTTCCAGCACCTGTTCTGGTTCTTCGGCCACCCCGAGGTCTACATCCTGATCCTGCCGGGCTTCGGCATGATCTCGCACATCGTCTCGACCTTCTCGAAGAAGCCGATCTTCGGCTACCTCGCCATGGCCTACGCCATGGTCGCCATCGGCTTCGTCGGCTTCATCGTGTGGGCCCACCACATGTACACGGTCGGCATGAGCGTGAACCTGCGCGCCTATTTCATCGCCGCGACCATGATCATCGCGGTGCCGACGGGGGTGAAGATCTTCAGCTGGATCGCCACCATGTGGGGCGGCTCCATCAGCTTCAAGACGCCCATGCTGTGGGCCATCGGCTTCATCTTCCTGTTCACTGTCGGCGGCGTCACCGGCGTGGTCCTGTCCAACGCCGGCATCGATTACGCCCTGCACGACACCTACTATGTCGTGGCGCACTTCCACTACGTCCTGTCGCTGGGCGCCGTGTTCGCGATCTTCGCCGGCTTCCACTACTGGTTCGAGAAGATGTTCGGCGTGAAGTACAACGAGTTCCTCGGCTGCGCCCACTTCTGGATCATGTTCATCGGCGTCAACCTGGTGTTCTTCCCGCAGCATTTCCTCGGCCTGCAAGGGATGCCGCGCCGCTACGTCGACTACGCCGACGGCTTCACCCTGTGGAACCAGGTTTCGTCGATCGGCTATGTCGTCACCATCATCGGTGTCGTGGTCTTCCTGATCATGTTGCTTGAGGCCGCCATCCGGCGTCGTCCGGGCGTGGCCAACCCGTGGGGCGAAGGCGCCACGACCCTGGAGTGGACCCTGTCCTCGCCGCCCCCG
>CAZGPS010000163.1:0-6395 GCA_964527675.1 uncultured Brevundimonas sp.
GGACATCCGGTTGCGCGATCGCGCGACAGACGGCGGGGCGCACAGGTCCCCGCCGCGCGCGGCGAACGCCTGCTGCGGCGAGGCCGGATATAGCGAGGGTTGTCGGTGGCGTCCATGTATCCACGTCGGGCGCAGGGTCATTGAGAATGGCTATCAACTGGGGGGCGCGCGGATGATCACCGTCGCCGGCCTGACCCTGTCCCGCGGCGAGCGCGTGCTGTTCCGCGAGCTGTCGCTGTCGCTGGCCGCCGGCGAGGCGGTGGCGCTGACGGGGGCCAACGGCGCCGGCAAGACCAGCCTGTTGCGGGCGCTGGCCGGGTTTCTGCGGCCCGACGCCGGGAGCATCGTCTTCGGCGACGCCGATCCGGCCGAGGCGCGGCGGCGGCTTCTGCACTGGCTGGGCCACCTCGACGGACTCAAGGGCGCGCGCCGGGCGCGGGAGGAGCTGGACTTCCAGGCCGGCTGGCACGGCGCTGACGCCGCCGGGATCGCCGCCGCCGTCGATGTGCTGGCGCTGGAGCCGCTGCTGGATCTGGAGGTGCGCCAGCTGTCAGCCGGCCAGCGCCGCCGGCTGGCCTTCGCCCGGCTGATCGCGGCCCCGCGACCGGTCTGGCTGCTGGACGAGCCGTTCGCGCCGCTGGACGCCCGCTGGCGCGCCGCGCTCGGCCTGTTGATGCAGGCGCATCTGGACAAGGGCGGGGCCATCCTCGCCGCCGTGCACGATCCGCTGCCAGTGCCGGCGCGGGCGCTCGACATCGGGGCCGGGCGATGAGCGCGCTGATGATCCTGTTCCGGCGCGAGCTGGCCCTGGCCTGGTCGGGCGGCGGCGGGCCTCTGCTGGCCTGCGGCTTCTTCCTGTGCCTGACCGTGCTGGTTCCCTTGGCGGCGGGCGGTGACCCGGCGGGGCTGAAGCCCGTCGCGGCCGGCATCGCCTGGCTGGCCCTGGCCCTGTCGTCGATCCTGTCGCTGGAGCGGCTGTTCGAACGCGATCACGAGGACGGGGCGCTGGACCTGATCGCCCTCGGCCCCGTGCCGCTGGAGCTGGTCGTGCTGGCCAAGGCCAAGGCCCAGTGGCTGGCGATCGGCGTGCCTCTGGCCCTGACGGCGCCGATCGCCGCCATCACCCTCGGCCTGCAGCCGGCCCAGGCGCCGCTGGTGGCGCTGTCGGCCCTGATCGGGTCGCTGGGGTTCGCCCTGACCGGCGCGCTGGGGGCGGCGCTGGCGCTCGGGTCGAAACGCGGCGGCCTGCTGATCGCGGTGGTCGTCCTGCCGCTGTTCATACCGCCGGTGGTGTTCGGCGCGGGGGCGCTGGAGCGGGCGACCAACGGCCTGTCGCCGACGTCGGCGCTGGCCTTCCTGATGGCCTATGTGCTGTTCGCGGCGGTCGTCACCCCGTTCGCGGGCGCGGCGGCGATCCGCAACGCCCAGGGCTGAGATCCCGCGCGAAGCGCCGTTCAAGACGTTCGGCGGCCGAGGTTCTTCACAACGGACACAACGGTCTCACAACGGACACGACGGGGCCGGAGCCAGATCCGATATCGTTGTGTTTGTTGTGCCCGTGATGAACCCGGGAGAGGGCGAAAGCCTGTTGCGCTTCGCGCGTTCGGGACGCCGCTCAGGCCTTCTTGACGAACTCGGTGCGCAGCACGAGGCCGCGGACCTTGTCGACATTGGCCTCGATCTCGTCCGTGTCGCCCGTCAGGCGGATGTTCTTGACCAGGGTCCCGCGCTTGAGCGTCACCCCGCCCGAACCCTTGACCTTGAGGTCCTTGATCAGGGTCACGCTGTCGCCGTCGGCGAGGACGTTGCCGTTGCTGTCTTTGGTCGGATCGTCGGTCATGAATCCGCCTAACGCCTCGCGGCCGCCGCGTCGAGTCCGGCGAGCCAGGCCTCGATCCCGGCGGTGTCGGCCAGGGCGCCGGTCCAGACGTGGGCCGGGACGTGGGTCTCGTTGTCGCCGCGCGGGCGGCCGCGATAGACCTTCATCGGGATGCGGGCGACCACCCGGCCGCCGGGCAGGGGCTCGTCGCGGATCTCCATATAGGCGGTGTCGCCCGAGGTCTCCTGGCCGACCTGGATCGCGCCGAGGGCCTTGAGCAGATCGACCGCGTCGAGACAGGCCGAGGCGCAGCCGGCGTCGGTCAGGATCCAGGTGCGCGCCTTCATGAGGGTCGGTCCGGCCGGCGCGGCCGACATTGCAGGATCGTCCTCGGGCTCGCGCCACAGCGGCCGGCCCTCGGCGCGAGCGGCGCGCATGCCGTCGGCAGCCGCGGCCAGCCAGGCCGCGACCTCGGGGTTCGAAGCCATGAGGACCCTGTATTCCTCGAGCTGGGCGAGGTTCTTTTCCGAGGCGCGCCAGTCCACGGCGACCGACTGGGGGGCGCGGGCCCTGACCTCGGCCTCGCCCCACAGGGCCCGGGCGAGGCCGTTGATCCAGGCCGAGGAGCCGCCGCCATTGCCGCGCAGGTCGAAGACCACCGCCGGAGCGGCGCGAATATCGTCCGCCCGGGCCTCGACGGCGGCCTGCAGGGCGGTCAGGGCCACGCCGTCGGCGCTGGCCGGATCGCCATTGAAGCCGCCGAGGCCGATCCAGTGGCCGCCGCTCCACGCGCGCAGCTCGATCGGAGCGGTATGGCGGGGACTGCGCGCGGCGGCGAAGCCCTCGTCGCGGACCGCGTCCGGCAGATTGCGCCACGTCAGGGCGTAGCGACGCGTCTCCGTCCCGACGCGGAACTCGCACTGTTCGGCGCGCTGAACCCACGGATTGTGCTGGTCCACGAACAGGGTCGAGGCGTAGACCGCGCGGCGCGACGGCAGGGCCCAGCGGCCCGCGCCCCGTCCCACGACCTCAGCGGCGAGGGCCTCGGCCGGGCGGCCGTCGCAGCCGATCAGGACCGCGCCCTCGGGCGGGGCGGCCGGGTCGCGGCTGAACACGACCTCGTGGCGCTCGCCGTCCGGCCCGGCGCGCAGGCCGGTCAGGAAACCCGGCCAATGGGCGGTCCAGACATGGCCCATTGAAGCCCAGTCCTTCAGCCCCAGATGGCCGTCGTCGAACGAGGAGGCATAGGCCTGGAGAGCAAAATACCAGGCCTCATAACGGTCCGCTGTCCGCGCCCGATCGAGGGCCAGCGACAGGCCGGCCTCAAGCTGGGCGTTAAAGCCCGGGTTTTCGTCATCGACCGGGCCCGGGTGGCTGTCGAGGATCACGTCGTGGAAGGCCCGGGCGTCCCGCGCCAGCGCCGTCCCCCAGTTTTCTGGCGCGACGACCGGCGCGGGGGCGGCGTCCGCCTCCTGGGCCGGGGCGGGGCCGGCGAGGGCGGTGGTGGCGAGAAGGGCGGCCGAGGCGGCGGCGAGGGTTCGGGACATCGGGAAGCTGCGACTTGAGTGAACGTTGGTTCGCCTCTACGACCCGCGCAGTCCGGGCGCCACTTAAGGCTTGGTAATGCCCGCGACGGCGCGCCGCTTGCCGTGCGCGCGGCCGACGCGTAATCGGCGCGGCATGTTCGGCCTCGCCAATCCCGATCGCTTCCTGCGCTTCACCCGCCCGCTGATGCCGGGGATCTGGGGGCTGGCCGTCGTTCTGCTGGCGACGGCGACCTGGCTCGCCTTCGCCGCGCCCGAGGACTACCAGCAGGGCGATACGATGCGGATCATGTTCGTCCACGTGCCGGCCGCGTCGGTCGGACTGATGATCTATGCGGCCCTGGGCGTGTCCAGCTTCTTCGCCCTGGTGTTCCGTCACCCGCTGGCCGACGCCGCCGCCCGCGCCGCGGCACTGCCCGGCGCCGCCTTCACCGCCCTGGCCCTGATCACCGGCAGCCTGTGGGGCAAGCCGATGTGGGGGGCGTGGTGGGCCTGGGGCGACGCGCGGCTGATGTCGGTGCTGATCCTGTTTCTGTTCTACGTGGGCTATATGGCCCTGCGCGCCTCGATCGACGACGAGACGAAGGCGGCCCGCGCCGCCGCCGTTCTGGGCCTCGTCGGCCTGATCAATCTGCCGATCGTCAAATTCTCGGTCGACTGGTGGAACACCCTGCACCAGCCCGCCTCGCTGCTGCGCGCCGACGGCCCGGCCATGCCGGCGGTCTATCTGACTCCGCTGCTGACCATGATGGCGGCCTGGAGCCTGTTCTTCCTCGCCGTCTGGCTGACCGCCATCCGCACCGAAATCGTGCGTCGCCGGGTGCTGTCGATCCGCGCCCGCCGCGCCCTGGAAGCCTGAAGAATGGAGGCCTGAGCATGATCGACCTCGACATGAGCCCCTATGGCGCCTTCGTCTGGCCCGCCTGGGCGATCAGCGCCGTGGTGCTCGCCGCCCTCGCCGTCCGGGCGGGGCTGGCCGCGCGCCGCTGGTCGACCGAGCTGAAGCGGCTTGAGGCCGATCGGCCGGAGGCCTGAGCCATGAATCGCTGGTTCGCCGTCATCCCCCTGGTCGCCCTCGTCACCCTCGTGGTCTTCGCCGCCGTGCGGCTGGGCGACTTCTCGGGACGGTCGCTGGCCCAGCGCGGCAGCGAATACCGGCCCGAGGCCCTGGTCGGCCAGCCTGTGCCCGAGACTGTCCTGCCGATGCTGACCGGCGCCACGGCCGGGCCGGGCGTGCTGGACCTGAAGACCGCCGGCGTCGGCAAGCCGATGCTGATCAATGTCTTCGCCAGCTGGTGCGCGCCCTGCCGCATCGAACATCCGCAGCTGATGGCGCTGGAAGAGCGCGGCGTCGCCGTCGTCGGCGTGGCGTGGAAGGACGACCCGGTCGCCACCCGCGCCTTCCTCGACGAGCTGGGCGATCCCTACGCCATGGTGCTGGTGGACCGCGAAGGCCGCGCCGGCCTCGATCTGGGCATCACCGGCGCGCCCGAGACCTTCGCCGTGGACGCCATGGGCAAGGTGGTGGCCAAGGTTTCGGGGCCGCTGACCGATCCGGCCGAGATCGATCGTCTGGTCGCCGCCATCCAGGCCCCGCCGCGGCCGTTGCCGACCGCCAGGACCCGCTGAGCCCCGCCCGCAGGTCGTTAACCCTTTTCCGACGGTTTTCATTAACCCTGTCGGCATGAGCGCGATTCGTCTTCCCTTGCCCTCACCGCTGTTCCCGGCGCAAAGCCCGCCGTCGCCGGTGCGCGCCTCGCGCTCGGACTTCTTCCGCGCCGCCCTCGACCCGGCCTCCGCCCCCGCCGCGCCTGCCGCCCCCGCTTCACCCGCCACCGCCGCCGCCCCGGCGCGGACCACCGCGACCCCGCCCGCGGCGAACCTCTCCCGCGCCGCCGACGACCGTCTGCAACGTCCCGGCGCCCTGCTCGACATCCGGGTCTGATCGCTCACGCGAAAATGAGGCGCGCGGCGTTCCGGACCGTGGTTATGGTGCCTTCCATGCGCACGAGGGGCTGGATCATTCCCGCGGCGGTCCTGGTGGCCGCCTCCATTGCGGCCGGGACCAGCGCCCAGCCGGCCGGCCCGCGCGCCCCCGTTGGCGACGCCCGGCCCGAGCCCGTGGTCGTCGAGCTGTTCACCGCCCAGGGCTGCACCGGCTGTCCCGAGGCCAACGCCCGGGTCGAGGCCCTCGCCGACCAGCCGGGCGTCATCGCCCTGACCTACGCCGTCGACTACTGGGACTACCTCGGCTGGGAAGACACCTTCGCCCGCCCCGAGTTCGCCCAGCGCCAGCGCGACTATCGCCGCCCGCTGAAACTGCGCGCCGTCGGCACGCCGCAGGTGGTGATCGACGGCCGCCGCCAGGTCGCCGGCGCCGGGGAGGAGGCCCTCAAGGTCGCCGTCGAGGAGGAATCCCTGCGCCGGGTCTTTCCGCCCGAGATCGAGTTTCGCGAGGCCGGCGACCGGGTCGGCGTCGGCTCCGGCCGCGCCCCCGCCGGCGGGGCCGAGGTGATGGCCGTGGTCTACCGGCCGGGCCCCCAGACGGTCGAGATCGGCGGCGGCGACAACCGCGGCCAGACCGTGCGTCAGGTCAATGTCGTGCGCTCGGTCCGCAGCCTCGGGGCCTGGACGGGCCGCCCCGCCCTCTACGCCCTGCCGGAGGGTCTCGGTCCGGAGGACGCCGTGGCCGTACTGGTCCAGGCCCGGGCCGATCGCAGCATCCTGAACGGCGCCGTCCTGCCGCCGCGCTGACGCATCATCTTTCGTCAGTCGCCGCGCTTGTCCCGCCCGGACCACAGTGCGAGCCTGACCGCCCGCCGCTCCGCGCGGGATCACAGGTGACCGCATGACCCCGGCGCTCCGCCTCCTGACCGCGCTCGGCCTGGCCCTCGTCTGCGTCGCCCCGGCGCCGACGGCCGCCGCGCGCCAGACCCCGCCGACCGCCGAGTCGGACGAGGCCCGCGCCGTCGCCCAATGGGTCACCGCCGCCCGGCTCGCCGCCTGGGGCCGCGAGCGACGCGACGCCGAGG
>CAZGPS010000164.1:0-6393 GCA_964527675.1 uncultured Brevundimonas sp.
GCGACTATCTGCGCGGCCGGGTGACGCTGAAGCGGGTCTATCTGCTGATCGACGCGCGCCACGGCCTCAAGAAGGTCGACGACGAGGCGCTGGACGCCCTCGACCTGGCCGCCGTCAGCTATCAGATCATCCTGACCAAGGCCGACAAGCTGAAGAAGGGCGAGGCCGAAAAGGTCCAGGAAGCGACCCTGAAAGGCGTTTCAAAGCGCGGCGCCGCCTATCCCTCGGTCATCGTCACCTCGGCCGAAAAAGGCTCCGGCATGCCCGAGCTGCGGGCCGAGATCATGCGCACGACGGGCGTCGAGCTCTAGATCCGCTCATCCCGGCGAACGCCGGGACCCGGTTCTGTCCAGCTTGACGCTTGCGTTTCAGGACGATCTGACCGTGTCTCGTCGGCAAGAGGTCATCACCCAAAGCACTGGGTCCCGGCGTTCGCCGGGATGAGCGGATGAGAGAACCCATGCTGACGCGAGTAATCCAGACCGACCGCCTGAACCAGTCGATCCTCGAGGCCGGCTCCGGCCCCCTGGTCCTGCTGATCCACGGCTTTCCCGAGCTGTCGATCAGCTGGCGCGCCCAGGTGCAGGCCCTCGCCGCCGCCGGCTTTCACGCCGTCGCTCCGGACATGCGCGGCTACGGCGGGACCGACAAACTCTCAGACACGGCCGATTACGGCATCCTCGACCTGGTCGGCGACATGGTCGATCTGGTCCGGGCCCTGGGCGAGACGTCCTGCGTCGTCGTCGGCCACGACTGGGGCGCGCCGGTGGCCTGGCATTGCGCCCTGCTGCGGCCCGACCTGTTCCGCGCCGTCTTCGGCCTGTCGGTGCCCTTCCAGCCGCGCCGGCCCAAGGGGCCGCCGACCCCGGCCATGGCGGCGATCTCGCAGCGGCTCGGCCTCGGCGACCTCTACATCAGCCGCTTCCAGGCGGCCGACGCCCATCAGGCCTTCGACGCCGACCCGGCCGGGGCCCTGCGCAAGATGTTTCACGCCTATGACGGCGCGACCCCCGACGACCGCCAGTCGACCGGCTTCATCCCCGAGGGCCAGAGCTTCCTCTTGACCGTCCCCGACGACGCGACCCTGCCGCCGTGGATGGGCGAGGCGCATTTCGCCGAATATGTCGCCGCCTTCTCCGCCGGAGGCTTCAAGGGGCCGCTCGACTGGTACCGCTGCCTCGACGCGAACTGGGCCGCGACCGTCTTCCTGCAGGACGCCCGCATCCGCGTCCCCGCCGGCTTTGTGGTCGGCGAGCGCGATCCGGTCCGCCACTACGCCGGCGCCCATGAGGCCGGGATGAAGGACTGGGCCCCTGACCTCCGGATACAGGCTGTTCTCCCCGGCGCGGGTCACTGGCTCCAGCAGGAGCGTCCCGAAGACGTCAACCGGCTGCTGCTCGACTTCCTGCGCGGCCTGCCCGCCTAGCGGCTCGCCGCCTGCTGTTGCGCCCGGTCGATCGCCGCCGGCAGGGCCGCCGTCAGCCGCTTGACCCGCCGCGCCGGGCCGTCGTTCTGGCGGAAGCCGATCAGCACGTCGGGATCGATGCCCGACACCTCATTGCTGCCGTCGGCCCGGAAGCGGGCGCAGTCGGGCAGGCGCAGGGTGGCGCCGCTGTGCCGCAGCGCCACGTCAATGCCGCCGCGCGTATGCCCGCAGCCGGCCCCGGCCGTCGGCGACCCGAGGATGATCGCCGCCCCGTTGTCCTGCAGCATGGCCGCGAACTCCTCGCTGGCCGACCCGGTGCCGCCGTCGACCAGCACGACCAGCGGTCCGGTCCAGACGCCCGGCTCGAAGGCGAAGGCCAGCGGGGTGAAGACCTCGGCCGCCCACGGCTTGCCGATGATCGCCGGATCGAGGGCCGCCATCGGGCCGGTGCTGTAGAGATCGCCGCTGCCCAGCCAGTCGCACTCGGGCGTCCGCCCCTCGAACAGGGGCGTCGGATCGCACGGCTGCTCCGCCTGCGCCCGGGCCGCCGCATAGGTCGCGGCATAGGCTTCCAGCCGGGCCCGATCCTCCGCCGGCTGACCGACCGCCGCCTCGCGCATGCGCCGTTCGCCTTCGGCGAAGGCCTCGACCCAGTGGGGATGGCGCACGAAGCCGACCCGCGCCGAGCGCAGCGGCACGGCGGTCACCGTCCGCGCCACCGCCTCGACCCATTCCGTGCCGCCGCCATTGCCGGCGATGTCGACCAGCAGGGTCGTCGCCCCCGCCGCCTTCAGCCTCCGCAGCCGATCCGAAAAGTCCGCCGTCACCCGGTCCGCGGCCAGGGTCCACAGCCGGTCCGTACAGGCCTCGTCGCACGGCTCGTCGGTCGGCTTCAGCCCGGCCAGAGCCGCCGCGCAGGCCGCCGGATGGGCCTGCGGCGAGAACAGGGCGATGCGGATCACGCCGACGGTGCGGCCATCGACCTCGACCAGCCCGGCCGGGAAGCCGCTGTCGCCCTCCAGCGGGCGATAGCCGGGCAGGCGGGTCGCCACGGCGCCGCCGTCGCGTGAATCGGCGCGGAAGCCGAGCTGCTCGCACGGCGGGCGGTCATTGGCCTGTTGCGGGCCGGACGGCGCGCCCGCCCCATCGGCGCGCGGCCAGATGAAATCGACATGGCCGTCGCCGAGATAGCGCTCCAGTCGCTCGAACACCTCGCGCGCCTCCGCCTCGCTGCGCGTCGCCGCCAACCGCTGGCCGCCCATGGCGAACAGGGCGCCCAGCGGCGCTTCCCGCTCGGTCGCGGCCCATTCCAGATTGGCGTAGTGGGATGACATGGCCTGCCGCACCTGTTCGAGGTCGGCGACCCAGCCGGCCGGGTCGAAGGCCGGGGGGGCGCCGGGCCCGGTCTGGGCGAAGGCGGCGGGGGCGGCGGCGAGCGCGCACCCCAGGGCGAGAGCGGCAAGGCGCATGACGGGGCTCCTGATCTTCCCGCCCTATGCCCCGCCGCCGGAAGCTTCACCATTTAAGGATTCGTAATGGCGACCCGCCGTCAGGCGGCTTCGGCCCCCAGCCCCGCCACCGCCTCGGCGGTGATCTCGAGGCTGCGGATGCGGTCGTCGAGGTCGAACACCATGCCGGTGACCATGACCTCCTCGACGCCGGTCTGGGCCGCGAAAGCCGCCAGCGTGTCGCGCACCGTCTCGCGCCCGCCGATGGCGGCATAGGTCAGCCGGCTCTGCACCGCCGCGATCTGGCGCGCGTCCAGCACCCGGGTGATGTCGTCCACCGGCGGCTTGACCTTGCCCGGCTTGCCTGTGACCACGGCGGCGAAGGCCTGCTGCATCGAGGTCGACAGGCGCAGGGCGGCTTCGTCGGTCTCCGCGGCGAAGACGTTGATCGCCGCCATCGCATACGGCTCAGACAGCGCCTTCGACGGCCGGAAGTCGGCGCGATAGGTCTGCAGCGCCTGCATCAGCAGCTCGGGCGCGAAATGGCTGGCGAAGGCGAAGGGCAGGCCCAGATGGGCGGCCAGTTCGGCGCTGAACAGGCTGGAGCCCAGCAGCCAGATCGGAACCCTGGCCCCGGCCCCCGGCCAGGCGGTGACGCGCTGGCCCTCGACCGGATCGTCGAGGAAGGCCTGCAGCTCCATCACGTCGCGCGGGAACTGGTCGGCGGCCGAGAAATAGCGGCGCAGCGCCTTGGCCGTCTCGCCGTCGGTGCCGGGCGCCCGGCCGAGGCCCAGATCGATCCGGCCCGGATACAGGGCCTCGAGGGTGCCGAACTGTTCGGCGATCACCAGCGGCGGGTGGTTGGGCAGCATGACCCCGCCCGAGCCGACGCGGATGCGCTGCGTCGCCCCGGCGATCTGGCCGATCACCACGGCGGTCGCGGCGCTGGCGATGCCCGGCATGTTGTGATGCTCGGCCACCCAGAAGCGTTTGAACCCCAGCCGGTCCGCGGCCTGGGCGAAGGCGGTGGTCTCCAGCAGGGCCCGGCGGGCGTCGCCGCCCTCGACGATGGGCGACAGGTCGAGAACGGAGAATGCGGTCATGGCCCCTAGATCGGGTCAGGCCGTTGCGATTCAAGACCCGCTCCTGGTCACACCGGGTGGGTCGGCTCCGGCTTCGCCGCGGGCGGCGCCGGTTCGGGCGTCGACGGCACGTCGGGCAGGGGGATGAATTCGACGTCGTCCTCGGTCGGCAGGCTCATCCGGCCGGCCTGCCAGTCGGCCTTGGCCTGATCGATCCGCTCCTGTTTCGAATGGACGAAATTCCACCAGATCAGCCGCGGCCCGACCGGCTCTCCGCCCAGCACCATGACCGACGAGGGTTTCACCGCCCGTACCGTCGGCTCGGCCGTCGGCTCCAGCACGATCATCTGGCCTTCATGGAAGGTCCGGTCGCCGACCTCGATCTCCCCTTTGGCCACATACAGGGCCCGTTCCGAATAGCCGCCGGCCACGCCCTTGCCCGCCGGCGGGGTGGTGCGCACCCCCTCGGCCAATTCCCAGTGCACATAGAACAGCGGCGACGACACCGGCGCGGCGGCCTTGGCGCCATAGGCCTCGCCCGCCACCAGTCGGGCGAACAGGCCGCCGTTGTCATAGGCCGGCTGGCCGTCCTCGCCGTGGTGATGGAAGGACGGATCGACCTCCTCGGACTCCTCCGGCAGGGCGATCCAGGCCTGCATGCCGTGCATGGGGCCGCCGGTGGCCTTTTTGAGCGGATCGGTGCGCTCGGAGTGGACGATGCCCTTGCCGGCGGTCATCCAGTTGACCTCGCCCGGGCGGATGGCCTGGGTCGCCCCGGTGTTGTCCCGGTGCATGATCTCGCCCTCGAACAGATAGCTCAGGGTCGACAGGCCGATGTGCGGATGCGGCCGCACATTGATCGCCTCGGCCCCCGGCGCGAACTCGGCCGGCCCCATCTGGTCGAGGAAGATGAAGGGCCCGACCATGCGTCGGGCGTGGAACGGCAGCACCCGTCCGACCTCGAAGCCGCCGAGATCCTTGCGCCGGGCGTCGATCACCATTTCGATCATGTCGAATCCCCACGGCGCCGCGCGCGCCGAACCGGACTATCCGACGTGCGGGGTGATGATGCCAAGAGGCAGGGCGGTCACATTCTTCACGCCGCGGGTGACGATGTGGCTCTCGCAGTCCGAGACAATGCCGAGGCTGAGCAGCTTCTCGCGCAGGAACAGGTCGAAGGCGTGCATGTCCGAGGTGATGATCCGCAGCACATAGTCCTCGCGCCCGGTGATGGTGGCGCACTGCACCACCTCCGGCCAGTAGGCGACGGCGGCGTCGAAGATGTTCAGGTTCTCGGTCGAGGGCAGGTTCAGCTTGACGATGGCGTAGACCTCGAAATCCAGGCCCAGCTTGGTGGCGTCCAGCAGGGTCACCCGCTTGCGGATGAAGCCTGTATCCTCCAGTCTCTTGATCCGGCGCCAGCAGGGCGAGGCCGACAGACCGACGCGTTCGGCCACCTCGGCGACTGACAGACCGGCGTCCTGTTGCAGTATGTCCAGAATTCGGGCGTCTACGGGATCCAGGTCGTCAGCCAAGGCGTTCCTCCGGTTCTTATTATGGCGCAATAAAATACCCGTGAACCGGCATATGCAAGGTCAAAATCGAGCGAGCCTTGGCAGGCGGACCATGCTACAGGGCGCCGCAGGAAACGCGGTCGGATCAACCGGACAGCAGGACGGAATGACGAAGAACAGCCAACCCCTATCGCTGCGCGTGCCGGAGCCTTCGGGCCGGCCCGGCGACCCCACGGATTTCAGCCACCTCAAGCTCGACCCGGCCGGCGCCGTCGACCGCCCCGAGGTCTCGACCACCCCCTTCGAGATGCGCGACCACGCCTTCCGGCTGATCCGGGTGCTGGACGACGACGGCAAGGCGGTCGGCCCGTGGAATCCGAAGCTGGACGCCGAGACCCTGCGCAAGGGGTTGAAGGCCATGATCCTGACCCGCGCCTTCGACGACCGGATGCATCGCGCCCACCGTCAGGGCAAGACCAGCTTCTATATGAAATGCACCGGCGAGGAGGCCATCGCCGTCGCCCAGGGCATGATCCTGTCGCGCGAGGACATGGGCTTCCCCACCTATCGCCAGCAGGGCCTGCTGATCGCGCGCGGCTATCCGCTCGCGACGATGATGAACCAGATCTATTCCAACGCCGAAGACCCGATCAAAGGGCGGCAACTGCCGATCATGTATTCGGCGAAGGACTACGGCTTCTTCACCATCAGCGGCAATCTGGGGACGCAGGTTCCCCAGGCCGTCGGCTGGGCCATGGCCAGCGCCTACAAGGGCGACGACAAGATCGCCATCACCTGGATCGGCGACGGCGCCACGGCCGAGGGCGACTTCCACAACGCCCTGACCTTCGCCAGCGTCTATCGCGCCCCGGTGATCCTCAACATCGTCAACAACCAGTGGGCCATCAGCTCCTTCCAGGGCA
>CAZGPS010000165.1:0-6390 GCA_964527675.1 uncultured Brevundimonas sp.
TTCGGCCCGGTGCTGCAGATCGTCCGCGCCGCCAGCTTCGAGGAGGCCCTGGCCCTGCCGTCGAAGCACCAGTACGGCAACGGCGTCGCCATCTTCACCCAGAACGGCCGCGCGGCCCGCGACTTCGCCGCCCGCGTCAATGTCGGCATGGTCGGGATCAACGTCCCGATCCCGGTGCCGGTCGCCTATCACACCTTCGGCGGCTGGAAGCGCTCGGCCTTCGGCGACACCAACCAGCACGGCATGGAGGGGGTGAAATTCTGGACCAAGGTCAAGACCGTCACCGCCCGCTGGCCCGACAGCGATCTGGAACACGCGGATTCCAGCTTCGTCATTCCGACGATGGGGTGATCGCTCGCGCGGGGCGCGTTCGCGGCAGCGGATTTCGGTGATAGGCGTTATGCTGTCCGAACCGTGAAGCTGGAGCGCTCCCCCGCATGCGTCGTTTTTTCGTCTGGTCGGCCCTCGCGGCCCTGATCGGCCTGATCCTCGCGGTCGGCGGCTTCTGGGCCTATCAGCATTTCTACGCCCGCTTCCAGCCGGTGACGGTGACCCGCCACCAGGCCGAGGTGCAGCGCCTGCTGGACGAGTCGTCCTGGCTGTCGGCCGGGGGCGGCGGCGAGCCGCTGTACATCGTCGGCTATCGCGACTCGGCGGCGATGCAGCGCTACGAGCGCGAGGAAGCGCCCAAGCTGCGCGCCGCCGGCGTCGAGGTGCGGATCATCGTCTTCGCCCGCCCCGACCGCGAGGGCCTGGCCCAGTCGACGGCGGCGGAACGGGCGACCGTGGCCGAGCTGTGGCTGACGCGGGACTGGACCCTGTACCAGCGCTGGACCGCCACGCCGTCGAACAACTGGACTGCGGCGGGCATTCCCGCCGCCGACGGCAATCTGGCCCGGGGCGCCGTGGTCACGGCCGGCCGCGATTTCGTTGGAAAGCTGACCGAGGCCCTGCGCGGAGAGGGGCTGAGCGCCGGCTATCCGCTGGTCATCTGGCGTGACCGCGAGGGCTATATGAAGGCCTGCGCCTGCTCCGACAGCCGGTCGTGGGCGTTCGTGCGCGACGATCTGGACGCGCCGGACCGGATCGGCTCAACGGCGGCTCCGGCAGACGGCATTGCGCCTGCGGATGCCGTTCCCGGCGATGGCAGCCCCGAGAGCCTGCCCTATCCGACCCTGCCGCCGCTCGCGCCGGCGGACGGCGCCACCGCGCCGGGCGAGGCCCCGACGACCGCCGCTCCGCCGCGTCCGACGACCCCGCCGGCGCCACGCAAGGCCCCCGAGCCGAAGAAGTCGGACGACACCACCTTCTTCTGACGTCGCGACCGGCCCATTGTCGCGGTTGTACCGGTTGTCGAGGATTTGTCCCGGCGGCGATGTCGCCGGAGTCCCGCTCGCAATGTCTCTGTGGACCGTCCGGGTCCAGGGCGGGTCAGAGCACCCGGTGGCAGACCTCGACAAGGCGCTCAACGTCGGCCTCGTCCTGATACAGGCCGAAGCCGAAGCGGATGGAGTCGTCGCGCACGTCGGTGACCACATGGGCGTCCAGCAGCCGGGCGCGCCAGGCCTGGGCGTCGGAGTGGCGGAAGGCGAGGAAGCGGGCCCGCGCCGTCTCGTCGGTCACCGGATTGATCAACTCGGCCTTGTCCAGCCGTCCGGCCTCGCCGGCCACGACGGCCTGCTGGAAGCGGCGCATCAGGCCGTGGGCGTGATCGGAGACGCCGGCGGTGGTCAGACCCGCCTCGTCCAGCATCCCGCGCACGCCGTTGAAGCGGTAGAGCGCGCTGGAGTCGAAGGTCGCGCCCCAGAAGCGGCCGGCGTCGGCGCGGTACTGGACGTCCTCCGGCCGGCCGGTCAGCTCGCCGAACTCGGCGAACCAGCCCGTCACGACGGGCCGGGGACAGAAGCCGTCGGGGGCGTGCAGAAAGCCCATGCCCTCGCCCGACATGGCGTACTTATAGCCGCCGGCGACGTAGAAGACCCGGTCCGCCACCGCTGACAGGTCGGTCGGAATGGCCATGAAGCCGTGGTAGCCGTCGATCACCACCCACGGCCCGGCCGGCTCCGCGAGGGCGGCGAGGTCCGCCATGCGGGTGAAGACCTGGCCGGTCTTGAAGAACACCTGGCTGATCACGATCAGGTCGAAGCCGCCGCCGCGCGCCGCCTCGATGAAGCGGTCGTCGAACGTCTCGAACGGATGCAGGGGGATGCGGGTGACCACGGCCTGTCCGGCTTCCTCCCAGCGCTCGCCCTGGCGGCGGAAGGAGTGAAACTCGCCGTCGGTGGACAGGATGCGGACCGGCTTGTCCTCGACGCCCGAGACGATGCGCAGCAGGAAGTCGTGGGTGTTGGGCGCGAACACCAGGCTGTCCGGGGAAGGCAGGTTCAGCTCGCGCGCGATGTGGCCCTGGGCCTCGGGCACGACGTCGCCGAAGATCAGGTCCCATTTGCGGTCGGCGAATTTGTTCGCCTCGACCCAGGCCCGCACCTGGCCGTCGAACGAGGCGTCGGGCCAGAGGTGATGGCTGTGGGCGGCGAAATGCAGGCGCTCGGGGGCGAGCGACAGGGCGCGGGAGAACAGGCTTTTGTAGCTCATGAGCGGATGTCGCACGGCTGAACCGACGCCGCCAGTCGCGTCAGGCCTTGGCCGTGACCAGCCAGCAGGCGGCGGTCATCGGGACCACGCCGTCCTCGACATAGCTTTCAAGGCGGGCGGCGACGGCCTCGACGACGCGTTTGCGAACGACCTCGTCGTGTCGGGGCAGAAGGGTTCCGAGCAGGCCCAATTTCAGGCTGAGGGTCAGCAACTCATCGAGGGAGACCGGCGTCGCGACATCGAGCGGCGCGATGTCGACCTGCCGCCAGCCGCTGCGGTCGAGAATGCCCCTGACCCGGTCCGCATCGGCGAAGGCGAATCGGCCCGGGCCGTCCACGGGCGCCTTGGGCGGCTCGGGCAGGAAGGGGGCGGCCGCTTCCAGCGGGACCAGGGTCAGGGGGTTTTCGGCGGCGCTGCGCCAGCAGGCGAAAGTCAGTCCGCCGCCGGGCCGGACAGCGCGATGCAGGTTGGCGAAGGCGGCGTCCGGATCCTCGAAGAACATCACTCCGTAGCGGGAGATAGCGGCGTCGAACGTCGGCGCGCCGAAATCATGGGTCGCGGCGTCCGCGCGCACGAAGTCGACGTTGCCGATCGCTTCGGCGCTGGCCCTCTGGCGGGCCAGTTCCAGCAAGGCGTCCGACACGTCGAGGCCGACAGCGCGTCCATCCGGGCCAACGCGCCGCGCCATGTCGAGGGTGGTCGCGCCGGCCCCGCATCCGATGTCCAGCACCTGCGCCCCGGCGCCGGGATCGGCGCGTTCGGCGATGATCTCGCCGACGGGCCGGTTGATCCGGTCCAGCAGGCCCTGATGCTCAACCCAGGCATTGCCGCCGGCGTCGTTCCAGTAGGCCTCGGTGAGGACGCCCGGCGCGGCCGTCGTTGTCATGTCGAGCTCCGTCGGATTCCCGGTCCGGCCGCGGCGGACGATGCGCCCTAAATCAGGCTTCCGTGGCAGTGTTTGAACTTGCGGCCCGAACCGCAGGGGCAGTCGGCGTTGCGCGGCGTCCGCTCCCACTGGGCCGGCAGGGTCTCGACCGGCAGCCGTGAGCGATCGTCGCCGGTCAGCTGGCCTTCCGGATTCTGGGCCATGGGATCGGCCATCTCGTTCTCGCCCGTGCCCGGGTTCAGGTGGATTTCCTGGAACTCCGGCAGCTCCATGGGCGGAGCCTGCTCGAAGCGGAACTCGACCGTCATCAGCCAGCGGGTGACGTTGTGGCGCAGCTCGTAGAGCAGCGTCTCGAACAGGTTGAAGGCCTCGGTCTTGTATTCGTTGAGCGGATCGCGCTGGCCGTAGCCGCGCAGGCCGATGACGCCGCGCAGGTGGTCGAGGTGCACGAGGTGCTCGCGCCAGCTCATGTCGATCATCTGCAGCATGAACTGCTTTTCCAGACCGCGGGTCTGATCGGCCCCGATCAGCTCCAGACGTTCGGCGGCGCGGGCGTCGGCGGCGGCCACCAGCCGCTCCTCGATCTCCTCGTTGGAGACGCCTTCCTCGGCGGCCCAGTCGTGCAGCGGCAGGTCGAGGCCGAGGGTCGACTTCACCTTCTCGTCCAGGCCGTCGATGTCCCACTGCTCGGCATAGGCCTTGGGCGGCATGTGTTTTTCGATCAGGTCGCTGATCACATCGTTGCGGAACTCGGCCACCAGTTCGGACAGGTCCGTGGCGTCCATGAACTCCTGACGCTGTTCGAACACCGCCTTGCGCTGGTCATTCACGACGTCGTCGTACTTCAGCAGGTTCTTGCGGATGTCGTAGTTGCGGGTCTCGACGCGCTTCTGGGCGGTCTCGACGGCGCGGTTCAGCCACGGGTGGCTGATCGCCTCGCCCTCGGCCACGCCGAAGCTGCGCATGATGCCGTCCAGACGATCGCCGGCGAAGATGCGCAGCAGGTCATCCTCGCAGGACAGGAAGAATTTCGAGGTGCCGGGGTCGCCCTGACGGCCGGTGCGGCCGCGCAGCTGGTTGTCGATGCGGCGGCTTTCGTGACGCTCGGTGCCCAGCACGAACAGGCCGCCGGCGGCGAGGGATTTCGACCTCTGGACCGCGATCTCGGCCTTGAACTCGGTCTCGATGGCGGCTTCCGTCCCGGGCGTGACCTCGATGCCGAGGTTGCGCTGTTCCTGACGCCATTTCTGGAGCTTCATCTCCAGATTGCCGCCCAGCTGGATGTCGGTGCCGCGGCCGGCCATGTTGGTGGCGATGGTCACCGCGCCGGGCAGGCCCGCGTCGGCGACGATGAAGGCCTCCTGCTCGTGCTGGCGGGCGTTCAGGACGCTGTGCGGAATGCCCTTGCCGGTCCTGACCTCGATGTCGAAGTCCTCGTCCTTCAGCGCGGCATAGGCCTTCTTCGCCTCGCGGCGGACCTTCTCGTCGTCGCTGGCGACCTTGGCCAGCAGATGCTCGTGCTGCGGCTTCAGCGTCTTGACCGGGACTTCGTACTCAAAGGTCTTGAGCAGTTCGGACAGGGTCTCGGACTTTTCGATCGAGACCGTGCCGACCAGGATCGGCTGGCCCCTGACGTGGCATTCGGCGATCAGGCCGGCGATGGCCTGGTTCTTCTCGGCCGAGGTGCGGAAGATTTCGTCGTCGTGGTCGATCCGCTTGACCGGCCGGTTGGTCGGCACCTCAAGGACATCCATCTTGTAGATGTCGAGGAACTCCTGCGCCTCGGTGGCGGCCGTGCCGGTCATGCCGGAGAGCTTTTCGTAGAGGCGGAAATAGTTCTGGATGGTGACCGAGGCCAGGGTCTGGTTCTCGGGCTGGATCTTGACGCCTTCCTTGGCCTCGATGGCCTGGTGCAGGCCCTCTGACAGGCGGCGGCCCTGCATCATGCGGCCGGTGAACTCGTCGATCAGCATGACCTCGCCGGCCTTGATGATGTAGTCCTTGTCCTTTTGATACAGGGTGTTGGCGCGCAGGGCCTGGTTGATGTGGTGGACCAGGCTGATGTTGGCCGCGTCATACAGGCCGGTGGTGTCGGCGGCGAACAGGCCGCGGGACTCCATGATCTCCTCGATCTTCTCGGAGCCCTCCTCGGTCAGCAGGGCCTGGCGCTGCTTTTCGTCGAGGTCGTAGGTTGTCTTGTCCTGGATCAACTCCTTGATGATCTCGTCGACCGTCAGATACAGGTCCGAGCGGTCTTCGGTCGGGCCCGAGATGATCAGCGGCGTGCGGGCCTCGTCGATCAGGATGGAGTCGACCTCGTCGACAATGGCGAAATGGTGCGGCCGCTGCACCATCTCCTTGCGGTCGTAGACCAGGTTGTCGCGCAGATAGTCGAAGCCGAATTCGTTGTTGGTGCCGTAGGTGATGTCGGCGGCGTAGGCCGCCTGGCGCTGGCCCGAGGAGAGGCCGTTGACGATGACCCCGACCTCCATGCCGAGGAAGCGGTAGACGCGGCCCATCCACTCGGCGTCGCGCCGGGCCAGATAGTCGTTGACGGTGATGACGTGCACGCCCTTGCCGGCCAAGGCGTTGAGATAGACCGGGGCCACGGCGACCAGGGTCTTGCCTTCGCCGGTGCGCATTTCGGCGATGCCCCCGTCATGCAGGATCATCCCGCCGGTGAGCTGGACATCGTACTGGCGCTGGCCCAGCACCCGCTTGGAGGCTTCGCGAGCGACGGCGAAGGCCTCGTTCAGCAGCTTGTCCAGGGTTTCACCGGCCGCGATCCGGTCGCGGAAGGCGTCGGTCATCATCCGCAGCTCGTCGTCCGACAGGGCGGCGAATTTGTCCTCCAGCGCGTTGATCTTCTGAACCCGGCTCATGAAGTCCTTGACCTTGCGGTCGTTGGA
>CAZGPS010000166.1:0-6366 GCA_964527675.1 uncultured Brevundimonas sp.
ACGGTTGCGGATGGCCATGACGACCGCACTGGAGTCGGCCGCAGAGGCCGAGGCGCCGGTCCGGCGTCGCGCGGCGCGCTCGGCGGCCTAGACGGGGGCGTCCGGCGCCGCCTCCTCGTCCTCTTCGTCATAGCCGACCAGCCGCAGGGCCCGGGCTTTCTGGCCGTGCACCTCGCACCAGCGCAGCAGGCCGTCCTCGCGGCCATGGGTGATCCAGACCTCTTCGGGCTTGAGCTCGGAGAAGGTGGCGGTCAACTCGGCCCAGTCGGCGTGGTCCGACAGGATCAGCGGCAGCTCCACCCCCCTCTGCCGCGCCCGAGCCCGCACTCCCATCCAGCCCGAGGCGAAGGCCAGCACCGGATCCGCGAAACGGCGGGCCCAGCGATCCTGGGTGGCCGACGGCGGGGCGATGACGACTTCGCCGCCAAGGGCGTTGGGTTTCAGGCCGGTCGCCGGCGCCAACGGCCCCAGATCGACCCCTTCGCGCTCATAGAGGCGGTTCAGCCGCTCCAGCGCGCCATGCACATAGATCGTCCGCTCCCAGCCCGCCTCGCGCAACAGGCGGATGACGCGCTGCGCCTTGCCCAGCGCATAGGTGCCGACCAGATGGGCCCGATCGGGAAACTGCCGCAGGGAGTGAATCAGCCGCCCGACTTCCCCCGCATCGGGCGGGTGGACGAAGACCGGCAGGCCGAAGGTCGCCTCGGATATGAACACGTCGCAGGGCACGGGCTCGAACGGCAGGCAGGTGGGGTCGCGGCGGCGCTTGTAGTCGCCCGACACGACCATGGTCAGGCCGTTCCTGCGAATCACCGCCTGGGCCGACCCCAGCACGTGCCCGGCCGGGACCAGGGTCACCTCCACGCCGTTGTGCGAGACGGTCTCGCCATAGGCGACAGGCTGCTCCCCGGCGGTGAAGTCGGCGCCGTAGCGCTCGGCCATGATGGCGAGGGTCTGGGGGGTCGCCAGCACGGCACCGTGCCCAGCCCGCGCATGATCCGAATGCCCATGGGTGATGACCGCCCGCTCGACCGGCCGGACCGGGTCGACATAGAAGTCGCCCGGCGGGCAGTACAGGCCGGCCGGCGTCGGCCTGAGCAGGTCCTCGAATCGGATCATGGGGGCGAATACAGGTCCTCGTACCGGGCAGGAACGCACAAGCGGGCCTTGCGTCCACGTCGGCCCCGGGTTGATAGCAGGCCATGGCCTCTTCCACGCTTCTTTCCCTGCTGCCCCAGCTCGCCTCCGGCGCGGCCCACACCCATGCCCTCGGCTTCGCCTATGACGGTCTCGAGGGTGACCGGATCCGCCTTCGCGTGCCCTGGCGAGAGGATCTGGTCGGCGATCCGGACACCGGGGTGCTGGCCGGCGGCCTGGTCACGGCCCTGCTGGATCACGTCGGCGGGCTGGCGGTGTGGATTGCGCTGGACCGGTTCGAGCCCATCGCCACCCTCGACCTGCGCGTCGACTATATGCGCGCCGCCGAGCCGCGCCGCGACCTGATCGCCGAGGCGCGCTGCTATCGCCTGACCCATTCCATCGCCTTCGTGCGGGCCTGGGCGTTCGAGGACGGGCCGGACAATCCGGTCGCAGCGGCACAGGCCGCCTACATGCTGAGCTCCAGCGACGGCCGGGCTTCGGCTGACCCCGGAGCGGTCGCGGAGGCGGCGAAATGAACCCGCTTCTGGACCAGATACCGTACGCCCGCTTCCTCGGCCTCACCTCGGACCAGGACGTCGATGTCCTCACGGTGACCATGCCGTTCGCGGACCGGCTGATCGGCAATCCCATGCTCCCGGCGCTGCACGGCGGGGCCACGGCGGCCCTGCTGGAACTGACCGCGGTCGCCCAGGTCGCCCAGTCCTGGCCGCGCCTGCGTCTCCCGCGGCCGATCAATGTCACGGTCGCCTATCTGCGGACCGGGCGGCCGGTCGATGTCCACGCCCGCGCGCGCATCAGCAAGGCGGGCCGCCGCGTGGCGCATGTGCTGGCCGAAGCCTGGCAGGAGGATGAAGCGCAACCGATCGCCTCCCTCACCGCCCACTTCCTGGTGGCGCACGACCTGTAGTTGTAGATTGTTGTAACGCTGGATTGCGCCTTCCATGATGGGCCTCCATCACGGGAGGACGCCATGAGCAGACACAGTATCGGCGAGGCGCTCGCCGCCCGCCTCTACGCCGCCGAATCCGCGCTCGACCAGGCGATGGCGGAAGCCGCGGCGCTCGCCGCGGCCCTGCCGGGAGCCCGGGCCGACGCCCGTCTCTCGGCGGTCGCGGGCCAGCGCGCCTTCAGCGGCGCGGCGGCCACGATCGGGGCGCTGGCCGACGCGCGCGGCCATTTGGTCCAGACCCATCACACCCTCGCGGCGCTCGCCCGCAAGCTGGACCTCCACGCCCTCGCCGGAGGACCGCTCGACAAGCCGGGCGACACGCCGCCCATCGGCGGGCTGTGTCCGGAAGACGACATAACGGATTTCATGGTGAACAAATCCCTACCGGATACAGCCAAGTTATGTTAAGACCTCGTTTACTGTTTCAGTTTGGAGGCTTCTATGGATAAGGCTCAAGTGATCACCAGCGTTGCTGGCGACCTGTATGCAACGGAGCAATCCGTTGACGCCGCCATCGCGCACGCTGCGACTCTTGTTCAGGCGATGATCGGGGCCCGCGCGGCCCTCCAGGTCTCGGCAGTCGCTGGTGCGGAAGCGCAGGCTCACGCCCTCGAGGCCATGGCCGGGCTTGGCGTCGCGCGTCAGGCCATGATCGCCTGCCACGAACAACTGGCCAAGGATCACCGTCGCCTCGGTTACGGAGTCTTCGCTGGCGAGTGGAAGGACAAGGGCCAAGGCGGCCCGGCGACCACCGGCGAACACCGCCTTCGCGCTGTTTAATTCGAGGTAATGTCGGCTGGCGGTCATTTCCGCGTCAGCCAGCTTGAGGCATTGTCGCTCCCATGTCTTGCGACGTGGGAGCGATTCTGTGTTTGAAACCATTTACTCCCAGCTGGGCGGAGTGCTCACTGTCTTGGTGATAGCCTTCGTCTTCCTCAAGGGAGACGAACCCGAGCGAGTCGGCGGCGCGGCCTTCGTATTGATCGTCCTGGCGGGAATGATGATTCCCGAAGGTAGCGACCATGACATCCAGGCTTGGGGACGGATGGGGCTCGACGCCATATTGCTGGCTGTCTTCGCCGGGCTCGGTTGGCACAGCCGCCGCGCCTGGCCGGTCTGGGCCGCCAGCTTTCAAGCGTTAATCGTGACCGGCCACCTGCTGGTTCTGGCGAACCTGCAGCCGCCAATCGACGCGTTCGCGGCGGTCAATAACCTGTCGAACTACGGCCTGCTGATCGCCCTCGCCGTCGGCACCTTTTGGGCTTGGCAGGAACGACGGGCAGCCACGATGGGGGCGAACGTGGCGCGCCCCCCCATCCCTTAGGGGCGGACCGACGCGAAGAGCCATCCATGTTCGACACCCTCTACTCCCAGATCGGCGCCGCGATCGGCGCGGTCGTCGTCGCCTTCGCTTTTCTTAAGGGCGATGAGCCCGAACGGGTCGGCGGGGGAATCTATGCACTCGGCGCCCTGGCGTCCCTGCTGCTGCAGGATGACACCCGCCTGTACGGCCCACAGTGGGGCCTGATGGGCCTCGATGCCATCCTGCTTGCCGCCTACGCCGCCGTGGCGTGGAAGAGCCGCCGGTCCTGGCCCGTCTGGGCCAGCGCCTTTCAGGCGCTGATTGTCATGATCCACGTCATGAGCCTGGTCGATATCCGGCCGCCGCTGGTCGCCTTCTACGCCGTCATCAATCTCGCCACCTACGGTATTCTGTTGGTCCTCGCCCTGGGGGTGGCCCAGGCCTGGCGCGACCGCCGCGCCGAAGGTTTCGAATAGGCGGCGCATTGGGCGAATAGGTGGATATTCCTGGGCCTCCCCGGTAATCTTCGCCCGAATCGGCCCTCGGGCCGTCGCGGACGTCGCATCCATGCCCCTGTCTCACGGCCAGATCTGGAAGGCGATCGACGGCCTGGCCCGGCGCGAAGGCATCAGCGCCTCGGCGCTGGCGCGGCGGGCGGGACTGGACGCGACCAGTTTCAATCCCTCGAAGCGGTTCGGGCCCGGCGCTCCGCCCCGGCCGCGCTGGCCGTCGACGGAAAGCCTGACCCAGGTGCTGCGCGCCACCGGGGTGTCGCTGGGCGAGTTCGCGGCCCTGGCGCACGATGCGCCGGAGCGGGCGGCGACTGTCCCCTTGCTGGGAATGGCCCAGGCAGGGCAGGACGGCTTCTTCGACGACGCCGGCCTGCCCGTCGGCGACGGCTGGGAGCAGACCGAACTGCCGCGTCCGCGCGAGACGCTGCTGAGCCTGCGCATCGCCGGCGATTCCATGGCGCCGCTGTATCGCGAGGGCGACCGGGTCATCGTCGATCGCGAGGCCTCCGACGTCCGCAAGGGCGATCGGGTCGTGGTGCGCACCACCGGGGGCGAGACCCTGGCCAAGGAGGTGGCGGCGATGACCGCACGGGCGGTGACCCTGGCCTCGGTCAATCCCGACTATGAGCCACGGGTAGTGGCCCGCAGGGACATCGTCTGGATGGGCCGCATCCTCTGGGTCAGCCAGTAGCTCAAGCAAAAAGGCCGCCCCGGGGGGCGGCCTTTCCTGGCGATGGGACGTGATCAGCGGCTAACGTAGTGGGCGTTGACCCAGCCGCCGTTCGACAGCTGGACCCATTCGCCCTCGGAGCCGACGACCGAGATGGACTGGCCGGCCGAAAGGCTGCCGGTCTGGCGATAGTTGGTGCCGGGACCCGAGCGAACCCGGACGTTCGAGGTGGTGCGGTAGCTGTCGCCGCCGTTGTTATTGTAGCTGTAATCGGAGTTGTAGGACGACGACTGGCGGGCCCTCTGCTGGTTGCAACCAACGTAGGAGCCGGCGGCGGCGCCGGCGCCGGCGCCGACCACAGCGCCAAGGCCGCGCTCATTGCTGGAGATCTGGCTGCCGGCGAGGCCGCCGATCAGGGCGCCGATGATGGCGCCGGTCTGTTGGCGACCGCCGGGAGCGTCGCAGTTGGTGACGCCGTTGGCCTGTTGGGCCATGGCGGCGGTGGGCAGGGCCATCGGCGCCAGTCCGGCCAGCAGGGCGGCCGAGGCCAGAGCGACGGTGATCTTGTTCTTCGACATGGCTCATCTCCTTCATCGAGTTGGTCGATGTCAGGCATAATGCGCCGCCCAAGGTGAAGGCTCCCGGAGCCCCGTCGTTATATTCGGTTCATGTCCGCTACCGCGCGGAGCCGGGCCCGAATATCACGCCCCGGTGAGTTCGCCATTCGCGCCCGCCTCGATCAGCTGGATCGTCTGCGGCAGGCCGTAGATGGCCGCGAACGAGCCGAACCGCGGCCCCTGGGAGGCGCCGAGCAGCACCTCGTACAGCGCGCCGAACCAGCCGCGCAGCGGGTCGAAGGCGTGTTCCTTGCCAACCGCGTAGACCTCGCCCTGGATCAACTCGCCGTCCGTCGTGTCCGCGGGCAGAGCCCTCAGCCGCGCCGCCAGATCGAGCAACGCCGCCTTCTCCCTGTCGTCCGGCAGGCGGTACGACTTCGTCGGCTTCACGAAGTCTTCGTAGTAGTTCAGCGCCCGCTCCATCAGCTGGTCCAGCAGCGGCTCGTTGTCCGGCGTCGCCTCGGGCAGATATCTGGCGAAATAGGCCCACAGCTGCGCCTTCGACGAGGCGTTGGCCACGCCCACCAGGTTCAGCAGCAGGGCGAACGACACCGGCGAGGTGTGATCCGGCGGCGATCCGGCGTGGATCGACCAGACAGCGTTGTCGATCCGCTTGGCCGGCTCCTGCGTCTTCCACAGCTCGACGGCCGCCATCCAGTCGTCGATCGCCCGCGGAATGACGTTGAAATGCAGGCTCTTGGCCGACTTCGGCGACTGGAACATGTACCAGCTCAGCGACTCCGGCGTGCCGTAGCGCAGCCATTCGTCCATCGTCAGGCCGTTGCCCTTGGACTTGGAGATCTTCTTGCCCTCGACGTCGAGGAAGAGCTCGTAGTTGAAGCCCTCGGGCGGCGCCCCGCCGATCGCCCGGCAGACCTTCGAGCTCTCGCGCACGCTCTCGATCAGATCCTTGCCCGACATCTCATAGTCGACGTCCAGCGCCGTCCAGCGCATGGCCCAGTCCGGCTTCCACTGCAGCTTCACATGGCCGCCGGTAACCGGGAGTTCGGTGCGCCCGCCGGCCGGGTCGTCGAAGACGATCGTGCCCTTCTCCACATTGCGCTCCAGCGTCGGGACCTGCAGCACATGGCCGGTGACGGGGCTGACCGGCAGGAAGGGCGAATAGGTGGCGCGCCGCTCCTCGCCGAGGGTCG
>CAZGPS010000167.1:0-6345 GCA_964527675.1 uncultured Brevundimonas sp.
CGAAGGCGGACTACGGCGAGACCTGGAGCGGCGGCCAGATCGAGGCCTCGCTGCGGAAGGTGCTAGGGACCTGGCGGCCGGCGCGACAGGACGACACGGATCGGGAGGATTGAACGTCCGCTTTCAGGCCCCAACCCTGTCGCCGCTGTCGACCATTTCGCACGCTCTGTCGGCGACGATGTCTATTGAACCGGTCCCTCGTTCTGCAGCATCTCGAGGCCATATTCCCAACTCCAGGGCAGACCGGTCTCGCCGAGGGCTGCATGGACGATCCGGGCGAAGCCCCGCTCCGAGCGCACGTCATTCGACAAGATCACGACGCATTTTTGAGTGCGCTCAAGACACACCCAGGTGTTGCCCGTGATGTCGTCATGCCCCCCCTTGTACCAGCCCGGCCCTTGGGGCCCGGTGAAGGCGATCACCCCGAGGGCGGACGCGAGGTCGGCCCTCCTTCGCTCCACAGGAAGTTCCGGCTGAAGGGTTGGAAACTGGGACCGGGTCGAGATCGGAAGCTGTGGCCGGGTCAACTCGGTCCTCATCTCCATCGACAAGCCCTCGCCGCGCGATACCCCTGCGGCCAGGCGCGCGACGTCGGAAATCGTGGTGTCCATCGACCCGGCAGCCCGCGTTCTTGAGCGCTCGTCATGAGGCTGTGGCTCGCCCTCTTCCGTCCAGCCATCCGCGAGGTTGGCGGCAAAGTCGGGCCGCCATGTCATGGAGGTTCTGGACATGCCAAAGCGGTCGAAGACCCGTCTCTGCATCTCGGCGCCGACATCGAGACCCAGCCCTTCCTCCAATACAAACTGGAGCAGCATGATACCGTCGCCGGAGTAGGCGTAGCGACGGCCAGGATCGAAGTGGAACCGCAGTTTCCCGTCCGGTTCGAGAAATCCGAAATTTGCGAAACCCGAGCTGTGGGTGAGCAGGATGCGGGGCGTGAGCGCCCGCCATCGTTCGTCCCCGGCCAGATCGCTGTAGCGCGCGTAGCGGTCCTCGATCTCGTCGCTGCCATAGTCGGTCAGCGGGCGAGGCAGGTAATCAGCGATTGACCGGTCCAGATCGATCCGTCCCTCGTCGACCAGTTGCAGCACCATATAGGCGAACGCCGCCTTGGTCAGACTGGCGCCGTACATCACGGTGTCGGGGGTGAGTTCGTCGCCAGAAGCGTTTCGTTCGCCCCGCGCCTCGATGGCGACAACCTGACCGTCCTCAACGATGGCGGCGGCGATGCCCCGGGATCCGGTAGCCTGCATCACCCCGTCCAGGACGTCCGATAGACGGGTTGGCGTTTGACTGACGGCCGGCGTCGTCCATACCGACAGGGCGATCACGCCGAGCAGAGCTGAAAGCGCTTTCAAGGTCCTCTCCCCGATGCAACGGGTCGAGACTGTCTGGTCCCACGCGGCCCTGCAAGGGTCTGTTGACCGCCAGAGGGCTGATGACTGATGCCCACCCTTGCTGGGCGTCAAGCCGGTCCGGCCATCGCCATGCCAGCCTCCGCCGCGTGACCGCCTTCGTCGCGCCCACGGCCAGTTCCGTCGAGGCGCGGTTCAATTCTGGCCCGGACGCGAGAACGTGGCGGAACACTTCTGAACCGGGTTCGGGTGTCCGCATGTTTCGCAGTCTTGCCGCCGCCGCCGCGTCCCTGGCGCTCGCCTCGCCGGCCATGGCCGATCCGGCCGCGGATACGGCGAAACTCTTCGCCCCGTGGGACGGGTCCGACGGGCCCGGATGCGCCGTCTCGGTGACCCGGGACGGGCAGGTGGCGTTCACCGGCGCCTATGGCATGGCCGTGGTGGAAAGCCGGACGCCCAACACGCCGCGGACAGCCTTCCAGATCGGCTCCATCTCCAAACAGTTCACCGCCTTCGCCGTGCATATGCTGGCCGCGGAGGGGAAACTGTCCCTCCAGGACGACGTGCGGACCTACGTGCCGGAAATGCACGCCTTTCCGGAGCCGGTCACCCTCGACCATCTGCTGCATCACACCAGCGGGTTGCGCGACGAATGGATGCTGCTGCTGCAGGGCCGCCGGGCGGAGGACGCCGTCACCCAGCGCGATGTGCTGCGCGCCCTGTACGGTCAGCGCGAGCTCAATTTCCCGCCCGGGTCCCGCTTCGCCTATTCCAACTCGAACTACACACTGCTGGCGCTGGTGGTTGAGCGGGCGTCGGGCCAGGCCTTTCCGGCCTTCATGAAGGCGCGGATTTTCGAGCCGCTGGGCATGAGCCGGACCTGGGTGAAGGACGACTGGAGGCCGATCCGGCCGGACACGGCGCTGGGCTACGGCCAGGGCCCCGGGGGCGTGGAAAGCCGCATCTTTCCCTTTTCCGCCTATGGCGCCGGCAATGTCTACAGCACCGCCGAGGACATGGCGCGATGGACCCTGAACCTGACCGATCCGAAGGTGGGTTCGCCGGCCATCATCGCAGACATGTCGCGCACGGTGCGCGGCCCGTTCGCGCCGTCCCTCTATGGTTCGGGCATCGAGGTGGCGCGCTGGCGCGGCTTCGACGTCCTGCGCCATGGCGGCATCGCCCCGGGGGCGGCCAGCTATATGATGGCGGTTCCCGACCGGCGTTTCGGCGTGACGGTCCTGTGCAACGCCGAGACCAACGACACCGGCCGGATCGCGGAGCAGATCGCGGACATCCATCTGGCCGATGGGCCGCCGCCGGCTGTTGAGGCGAAGGTTGAGCTGTCCGAGGCCCGGCTGCGCCGCTTCGTCGGCCGCTATCGCGAGCCCGGCGGCCCGGTGTTCGTGCTCGACGTCAGGGACGGCGGCCTGACCATCGGTCGCGACGCCCTCGAGCCCATCGCGCCCACGGCCTTCCGCCTCGTCGGCGCGCCGGTTCATTTCAGTTTCAGCGGCCCGGACGACGGTTCCGCGACCGCCCTGAATATCCATGATCCGGACCAGGACCGCATCGCCGTCCGGTATGAGGCGCCCGACGCGCCCGAGCTGACGCCGGACCGGATGCAGGCCTATCTCGGGCGCTACTACAGCCCCGAACTGGACGCGCTCATGCAGGTCGAGCGGCGCGAGGATCAGCTGTGGCTGACCGGCGCGGCCTTCGAGAACCGGTTGATCCAGCCGCCGCCCGGCGAACGCGTCCCCGACGCCTTTTTCACCGAGTCGACGATCGGGGAGATCGACTTCACCCGCGACGGACAGGGGCGGGTCACCGGCCTGACCCAGTCCAACGGCCGCGTCATCGGCATACGGTTTCTGAAGGTGGAGTTGCCGCAGCTCTAGCCGTCCCGGCGACGAAAAAGGGCCGGCGGATCGCTCCGCCGGCCCTCATTCTTGTGGCCTGCCGCCTTGCGGCTACTTGAGGCCTGACAATCTACTCCGCCGCGACGGCTTCCGGGCCGCGGGCCAGGTTGCGCAGGACGTAGGGCATGACCCCGCCGGCCTTGAAGTAGTCCAGCTCGGTCTGGTTATCGATGCGGCAGCGGACCGGGAAGCGGGCCATCTTGCCGTCCGAGGGACGGAACAGCTCGACCCACAGGTCCTGACGCGGGCGCAGCTTGCCGATGTTGATGTCGGTCAGGCCGCGGATGGTGACGATCTCTTCGCCGGTCAGACCCAAACGGACCCAGCCCTCGGCCTTGAATTGCAGCGGCACCACGCCCATCCCGACCAGGTTGGAGCGGTGGATGCGCTCATAGCTCTCGGCGATGACGGCGCGGACGCCCAGCAGCTTCGTGCCCTTGGCCGCCCAGTCGCGCGACGAGCCGGTGCCGTATTCCTTGCCGGCGAAGACGACCAGCGGACGGCCTTCCGACTGGTAGCGCATGGCCGCGTCGTAGATCGACATCGTGTCTTCCGAGGGGAAGTGCTTGGTGACGCCGCCCTCGATGTCGGGGGTGATCTTGTTGCGGATGCGGATGTTGGCGAAGGTGCCGCGCATCATGACTTCGTGGTTGCCGCGACGCGCGCCGTAGGAGTTGAAGTCCAGCGCGTCGACGCCGTGGTCGGTCAGCCAGGCGCCCGCCGGCGACGACTTCTTGATCGAACCGGCCGGGCTGATGTGGTCGGTGGTGATGGAGTCGCCGAAGATGGCCAGCACGCGGGCCTCGACGATGTCGGCGACCGGGGCCGGCTCCATCGACATGCCCTCGAAATAGGGCGGGTTCTGCACATAGGTGGAGGCGTCGTCCCAGGCGTAGGTCTGGCCGCCCTCGACCTTGATGTTCTGCCAGTGCTTGTCGCCCTTGAAGACGTCGGCATAGCGTTTGGCGAACATGGCCGGGGTGACCGACTTCTTCTGGATGGCGGCGATCTCGGCCGAGGTCGGCCACACGTCCTTGAGGAAGACGTCCTTGCCCTTCTTGTCCTTGCCGATCGGATCCTTCGAGATGTCGATCCGCATCGAGCCGGCGAGGGCGTAGGCCACGACCAGCGGCGGCGAGGCCAGATAGTTGGCCTGGACGTCGGGGTTCACCCGGCCCTCAAAGTTGCGGTTGCCCGACAGCACCGAGGTGGCGACGAGGCCGTTGTCGTTGATCGCCTTCGAGATCGCCGGATCCAGCGGGCCCGAGTTGCCGATGCAGGTGGTGCAGCCGTAGCCGACCAGGTTGAAGCCCATGGCGTCGAGGTCGGCCTGCAGGCCGGCGGCGGTCAGATAGTCGGTGACCACCTGCGAGCCGGGGGCCAGCGAGGTCTTGACCCACGGCTTGACCTTCATGCCCAGCTTGTGGGCCTTGCGCGCCACCAGGCCGGCGGCGATCAGCACCGACGGGTTGGAGGTGTTGGTGCAGGAGGTGATGGCGGCGATGACCACGTCGCCGTCGCCGAGATCGAACTTTTCACCCTCGACAGCCACGCGCGGGGCGTCGACGGCGCGGTTGAACACCTCGCCCAGCGCCGTTTCGAACGACGGGGCGGCGACGGTCAGCTCGACCTTGTCCTGCGGGCGCTTGGGACCGGCCAGCGACGGGACGACCGTGGCCATGTCCAGCTCGAGGATGTCGGTGAAGACCGGGTCTTCCGAGGTCTCGTCGATCCACAGGCCCTGGGCCTTGGCGTAGGCTTCGACGAGGGCGACGCGGGCCTTGTCGCGGCCGGTGGCGGTCAGATAGCCGATGGTCGCCGCCGAGACCGGGAAGAAGCCGCAGGTGGCGCCGTATTCGGGGGCCATGTTGGCGATGGTGGCCTGGTCCTCGATGGTCAGGTTGATGACGCCGGAGCCGAAGAACTCGACGAATTTGCCGACCACGCCCTTCTTGCGCAGCATCTGGGTGACGGTCAGGACCAGGTCGGTGGCGGTGGCGCCTTCCGGCAGGGCGCCGGTGAGACGGAAGCCGATGACCTCGGGGATCAGCATCGGGATGGGCTGGCCCAGCATGGCCGCCTCGGCCTCGATGCCGCCGACGCCCCAGCCCAGAACGGCCAGGCCGTTGATCATGGTGGTGTGGCTGTCGGTGCCGACCACGGTGTCGGGATAGGCGACGGTCTTCTTGCCCTCCTCGACGGTCCAGACGGTCTGGGCCAGGTTCTCGAGGTTGACCTGGTGGCAGATGCCGGTGCCGGGGGGCACGACGCGGAAATTGTTGAACGAGGTCGAACCCCAGCGGAGGAATTTGTAGCGCTCGATATTGCGCTCGTATTCGCGCTCGACGTTCTGCTCGAAGGCGCCGGGGGTGCCGAAATGGTCGACCATGACCGAGTGGTCGATGACCAGGTCGACGGGGTTGAGCGGATTGATCTTGGTCGGATCGGCGCCCAGCGCGCTCATGGCGTCGCGCATGGCGGCCAGGTCGACCACGGCGGGCACGCCGGTGAAGTCCTGCATCAGCACCCGGGCCGGGCGGAAGGCGATCTCGTGCTCGACCGAGCCCTTGTTGTCGACCCAGGCGGCGACGGCGCGCAGGTCGGCCTCGGTGACCGAGACCCCGTCCTCGTTGCGCAGCAGGTTCTCCAGCAGCACCTTCATCGAGCGCGGCAGGCGGGAAATCCCGGCCAGACCGGCTTCCTCGGCGGCGGGAAGGCTGTAATAGGCGTATTTCTTGCGCCCGACGGAAAGGTCCTGACGGGTCTTGAAGCTGTCGTTCGACGGCATGGAGAGGTTTCCTCTGGTCAACGCCGCCCGACAATCCGGTTGCACGCTCGCGCGGTCGACGGCGGGGCGCACAGGTCCCCGACGCGCGCGGCGAACGCCTGCTGCGGCGAGGCCGGATATAGCGATGGTTGTCCGTGGCGTCCATGTATCCACGTCGCCCGTGGGGTCATTGAGAACCGCTCTTAACTGGGACGCCGACGGATGATCACCGTCAGCCATCTCACCCTGTCCCGCGGCGAGCGCGTGCTGTTTAGCAACCTGTCGCTGTCGCTGGCGGCCG
>CAZGPS010000168.1:0-6344 GCA_964527675.1 uncultured Brevundimonas sp.
GGGCCGGGGAGCGATCCCCGGCCCGTTTTGCTTGCGCGCGGCATGGACAGCCGCCTTCGGTTGTGGCCCCCTGCGCCCGTAGAGGGAGGGCTTCCTGTGAAATCCAACATCGCTATCGTCGCGATCGCCGCAGCCTTGGGACTGGCCGCCTGCGACAACTTCGCGACCGGCCGCGAACTGCCGCCGCCCCCCGGGCCGCCGGTCCCGCCGTCGCCGGACCTGCCGATGACCGCCGCCAAGGCGCGGCTGATCATGGGCACGCTCTCCAACACCTGTATGGAGCTGGCCACCCTCAAATACGACATCCACGCCTGTGAGCTGAAACAGGGCAAGCCGGCCGACGAGGAGGCGCTGCGCACTGAACTGCGCGACCTGCGCTGGAACCTGCAGAAGCTGACCGCGGACGACGCCTCGGCCCAGTGCGCGGCGCAGACCAACGAACTGCGCAAGACGCCGAAGCCGCGGGCCTGCTGGTAGGGCTTCCTACCGCCGGCGCGGCGCGAAGATGTCGGCCAGCCGGTCGCGGGTTCCGGGGATGCGGACCAGACGCGGGTAGCGCAGGCCGCCGTGGTAGTCGAAGCTCAGGGTGCGGAACGCCTCGCCCCGCTTGACGACCAGCACGATCGGCTCGCGCCCCCCCTTGGCGGCGGTCACGGCCTCGCGCAGCGCCTCGGCCGACGCCGTGCGATCGCCGACGGCCACCAGCTCCCAACCCGCGCCCAGCCCCTGCTCGAAGGCGGGGCCGCCCCAGCGCACGTCGGTGATGCGGTTGCCGGAGCCCAGGCTGAAGCCGAGCGAATACTGGAAGTCGCCGCCCCAGCCGCCCATCATCCGCTTCTCCAGCGGCGTCAGCTCATCGACGTAGGTCAACCGCCAGCCGGCGCGCTCGAGGCCGTCCAGCGGGGCCGCGGCGTCCGGTCCCACGGCGTCCAGCCGGGTGCGCAGGAAGCTGGCCCAGTCGTGCGGGTGGACCCCGTTCAGATGTTCGACGACATCCTCGAACGTATAGGGCCGCGCCTCCCAGACCCCGTCGTCGGTCCCGTAGAAGGCCTTGGCGAAGTCATCCAGCGAGCGGCGCTCGCGTGTGGCCTCGCGGATCAGGGTGTCGGCGTCCAGCCAGATCAGCAGGGCCTCGCGATAGTAGTCGCCGGTGCCGCGCATCCACGACGGCCACGGATTCGAGGTGCGATAGCCGAGCAGATTGTGGTTGGTCGTGTCCTGCAACGCCCGCCACTGCCGTCCGGGCTGGTTGTCATAGAAACCCGCCACCCCGGCCAGGTTGACCACCGCCTCCTCGACCGTTCCCAGCCCCGAACGCGCCGTCAGCACATCGCCCCAGTACTGGGTCTGCCCCTCGTAAACCCACATCAGGCTGTTCTGGGTCGGCACGTTGAAATTGGCCACCAGCTCGTCCGACGGGCGCCGGTATTTGCCGTTCCAGCTGTGTACATATTCGTGGGGCAGCAGGCCGCGCGAGCCATAGGCGGGATTGGGTGCGGTGAAGAAGCCCGGGCTGGCCGTGTTCTCTGAGGACCGGTGGTGCTCCAGCCCGATGCCGCCCAGTTTCGACGTCAGGCCCAGCAGGAACTCATACCGGTCGAAATGGCGCGCCCCGAACAGGCGGTCCGCCTGGTCGACGAGGGCCTCGTATTTGGCGATCCACTCCGGACTGGCGTTGATCGAGGCCGCGGTGTCGCCAACCAGGTTCAGATGGACCGGCGACCGGCCGCCCGGATCGATGTCGATGCGGCGGTAGTGCTTGCCCGCGAACATCGGGCTGTCGGCCAGGTGCTCCAGCGAGATGGGAGCGAAGGTGGCGATGTCTCCGTCGCGCGAGACCGTGTCCAGCGCCACGCCGTAGTCCCAGCCCTCGGGAAGCACGACCGACGGGGCGAAGGTGATCCGGCTGTGGCTGTAGCCGGCCGGATACAGGACCGCCTTCTCCCATTGCAGATTGACGATCTCCTCGGTCATGACCACGCGCCAGGTCGAATTGTCCGGCTGGGTCAGCCATTCGAAGCCGACCTCGATCGTCTCGACACCGGCGGGGATGTCGAGATGGAAGGCGTGCGGATCGACCGTGTCGCGCAGCCATTCGATACGCTGGCCGTCGCCGGTCACCGTCAGGCCCGAGATCAGCTGGATCGGCCCGGTATCGGCGTGGTTGCCAGGAATGAATTTCGGATATTGCAGCACCAGCGGGCCGGCGCTGACCGGCACGGTCTGGTTCACCCGGATGACCTTGTGCGCCAGATCGGTCAGGTCGACGCGGATGCCGATGGTCCCCGGATAGTCGCGGTCCTGCGGGGCCGGGATCGCCGGCAGGGGCCGCGGCAAGCTGGTCGGCGCCGGCAGGGGCGTCTGCGCCTGGGACGCCGGAACCTGGGCCGGCGCCGCCCCCGCGACTGAAACGAGAACCAGGGCGAGGGCGGCGGATTTCAGCATGGGCTTCCTCAGCGATCAGCGGCGGCGCGGGGCGAGAATATCGCCGAGACGATCGGGCGTTCCCTCGATCCGCTCAAGGTGCGGGTAACGCAGACCGTCGTGATAGTCGAACTGCACGGTCCGGAACCGGTCGCCGTTCTTCAGCATCATCTCGATCGGGGTCGTATTGCCCTTCGCGGCGGTGATGGCCTCGGAAATGACGGCCGGGCTGGCCGTGCGGCCGTTGACGGCGACGATCTCCCAGCCTGAGGTCAGCCCCGCCTTGAAGGCGGGCGAATCCCAGCGCACCGATGAAATGCGGTTGGCGTTGTTGGTGCTGATGCCGAGGGAATACTGGAAGTCGTTCCGGCCGTACTCTCCATACAGCGCCTTCTGATACGGGTTCGGCTCCTCCTTGAAGACCAGCCGGTAACCGCCGCGCTCAATGCCGTCCAGCGGCATGGCGGCGTCGGCCCCGACGGCGTCCAGGCGGGTGCGCAGGAAGGTCGCCCAGTCATTCGGCTGGACCGCATTCAGGGTCCGCACGATGTCGTCGAAGGTATAGGGCGCGGGATCCCAGTTCCCGTCCTCGACGCCGAAGAAGGCCTTGGCGAAATCGTCCAGCGACCGGCGACCGGCCGACTGCTCGCGGATCCAGGTGTCGGCGTCGAGCCAGATCAGGGCGCCTTCCGAATAATAGTCCTCGCTGCGCTGGAAGCTGCCCCAGGGTTGGGGCCGGCGCTGGGCGATGATCGGATCGTTGGTGGTATCCTGCATGGCCCGCCAGGCGCGGCCGGGGCTCAGGCCGTAGGTGGCGGCGGTCATCGCCAGCGAGCCCAGCTCCAGCTCCTTGGTCAGCAGACCGGCGCGGGTGGTCAGCACCTGGCCCCAGTACTGGGTCTGGCCCTCATAGACCCACAGCAGCGAGTTCTGCATCGGCTCATTCAGGGTCGGGGTCAGCTGGTCGGCCGGGCGGCGCCATTTGCCGTTCCACGAGTGGACGTACTCATGGCCCAGCAGGTCGCGGTCGCCCAGGGTGGCGTTGCGGGCGGTGAAATATCTGGTGTCGACGCTGTTCTCGGACGAGCGGTGATGCTCCAGACCGATGCCGCCCAGCTTGTCGCTGACGGCCAGCAGGAAGTCATAGTGATTGAAGTGCCGGGCCCCGAACAGTCGGTCGGCCTGGTCGATCAGGTCGCGGTGCAGTTCGATATGCTCGTCGGTGGCGGCCAGCATGGCCGCGCTGTCGGCGACGACATTCAGCCGGACCGGCGAGCGGCCGCCCGGATCGAGGTCGATCTGGCGGTAGTGCAGGCCGGCGAACACCGGGCTGTCGGCGAAATGTTCGAGGGTGATCGGGGCGAAGGTGGCGACGCCGTCCTCGAAGCGCTCGGTGTCCAACGCCGTGCCGTAGCGCCAGCCGGCGGGCAGGCGCAGGGTCGGGCGGAAGGTGATCTGGCGGGAATAATAGCCCGCCGGATAGAACAGGGCCTTCTCCCACTGGATATTGAGCATCTCCGGGGTGATCACGATCCGGCCCTGGCTGCCCTCGATCGGCGTCAGCCATTTGAACGAGAGGTCGACCGAGGTGGCGCCGGCCGGGACCTCGACCTGCAGCCCGTTGGTGTGGGCGGTGTTGCGCACCCAGCGCAGCGGCTGGCCGTTGGCGGTGATCTGCAGGTCGGCGATGTCGTCGACCGGTCCGACCGGACCGTGGTTGCCAGGGATCCATTGCGGATAAAGCAGGATCAGCGGCCCGGCGGCGGTCACCGGAATGGTCTGCTTCACCGCGACGATGCGCCGGTCGATATCCGTCGCATCCATGTCCAGCGAGATCACGCCGGGGTAGGGCGCGTCCCGCGGCGCGGGGATCGGCGCCAGGGCGCGATCGAGGGCCGGCGTCCCCACCTGGGCCAGGGCCGGGGCAGAGCCAAACAGCAGCGCAGCGGCGCAGGCGGAAGCGAGCAGGCGAACAGGACGCATCATCGGGGCTCTCGAACAGTGAGGTTTGGCGGCACGCTAAAGCGCCGCGCCGCCTCGCCGGATTAAATCCTCGTCATGTTCGCGGTTCCCCGACGCCGTGGCGACGCGGCGCCGCTCATAGGGGGGAGTGTTCCACCTTGCGACCGTCCCCGTCGTGTCCCCGTCTGTCCCGCCTGTCTCTCCGCGACGGGGACAAATCCGACGGGGACAAATCCGGCGGGGACAAGACCCTCAGCCCGCCGGCTTCACCTCCAGCAGTTCGACGGTGAACAACAGGGTCGAATTGGGCGGCAATTCGTCGCCGCCGACCCAGCGCTCGCCGTAACCGAGGGCGGCGGGAATCACGAATTCGAACGTTTCCCCCACGCGCATCAGGCCGACGCCCTCGGTCCAGCCCTTGATGACGCGGTTGAGCGGGAATTCCGCCGGCTCATTGCGGGCGTAGGAGCTGTCGAACTCCCGCCCGTCGACGAAGGTCCCGCGGTAGTGGACCTTGACCGTGTCGGTCGCCGCGGGCTGGCGACCGTCCGGACGGGCGGCGCCGACCCGCCGGTACTGCAGGCCCGAGGCGGTCGCGGTCCAGCCTCTCCGGGCGGCGTTCCAGGTCAGATAGGCGGCGTTTCCGGCGTCCCAGTTGGCCTGGCTCGGCGTCCCGGAAAAATCATAGTCGCTCGCGGGCGGCGCGGCGGCGCAGGCGGCGAGGGTCAGGGCGGCGGCGGCGATCAGGGGGATGCGGTTCATAAGGCGACGCTATTTTCCCCGTCGCTGCAAAGCAATGGGCCCGCGCGGACGCCAAACGACCGCCGCCGGGCTGCGGGCCTGAAAAAGCATGCGGACGGCCTTTATTTCGCCGTCAAAGCGAGTATACCAGCCCGTTCCGCTAACTCTGTAAGAGATACGCGCGAAAGCGCCGAGGCCCGGTTTGTCGCCCTCCGACCGGTGCGAAGGCGCGCTCCTCCCCAAGGAGCCCTGCATTTCAGGCGTCCTGGCTGAACAAGCCGAGGGTGGACGCCGAAACCGATGGTCACGGGTCGCCGGAATGGCGGAGCCGTGGCTGCTGCATTGAGCGCGGGCTGCCCGGCCCGGCGCGATTGGGAAGACAGAATGGCCAAGTCCACCGCCGAAGTCGCCGTCGCCAACGGCCAGTTCGCCCACGCCACGACCTTCACCGGCAAGAAGCGCATCCGCCACTCCTTCGGTCGGATCCCCGAAGCGGTGCAGATGCCGAACCTGATCGAGGTTCAGCGCGCCTCCTACGAACAGTTCCTGCAGCGCGAGGTCCGCTCGGGCCCGCGCAAGGACCAGGGCATCGAGGCGGTCTTCAAGTCGGTCTTCCCGATCAAGGACTTCAACGAACGCGCCATCCTGGAATACGTCTCCTACGAGTTCGAGGACCCGAAGTACGACGTCGAGGAGTGCATCCAGCGCGACATGACCTATGCCGCGCCGCTGAAGGTCAAGCTGCGCCTGATCGTCTTTGAATCGGACGAGGAGACCGGCGCGCGCTCGGTCAAGGACATCAAGGAGCAGGACGTCTACATGGGCGACATCCCGCTCATGACCGACAAGGGCACCTTCATCGTCAACGGGACCGAGCGCGTGATCGTCTCGCAGATGCACCGCTCGCCGGGCGTCTTCTTCGACCACGACAAGGGCAAGACGCACAGCTCGGGCAAGCTGCTGTTCGCCGCCCGCGTCATCCCGTACCGCGGTTCGTGGCTCGACTTCGAGTTCGACGCCAAGGACATCGTCTACGTCCGCATCGACCGCCGCCGGAAGCTGCCGGCCTCGACCTTCCTGATGGGTCTGGGCATGGACGGCGAGGAAATCCTCAAGACCTTCTACGAGACCGTGCCCTACGAGAAGCGCGGCGAAGGCTGGGTCACGCCCTACAAGGCCGAGCGCTGGCGCGGTGTGAAGCCGGAGTTCGACCTGGT
>CAZGPS010000169.1:0-6246 GCA_964527675.1 uncultured Brevundimonas sp.
CCGGGCCACCTTCTCCCCCAAGGGGAGAAGGAAAGCCGCGCCCTACCGGAAGACGCAGTTCACCCCGGCCCACATGGTCGTCACCGTGGCGTCGTCGCCCGTGCCCGACAGCGTGCCGTAGATCTCGCCGACGGCGAATTCCGGGCCCAGCGTGTCCTCGCTCAACGTCACGTCCGGATGGGCGGCGCGGAGTTCGGCCAGGGTCGAGCCGACGTGGGCGCCGCCGGCGGTGGCGAAGCCGCGCGGGGCGCCCTCGCCGGCGGTCCAGCCGGCGAACTGGCCGTCGGAGAAGGCCAGCTGGAAGCCGTCGCCCCAGTCGGCGAAGGTCAGCGGCCCGGCCGGGCATTCGGCGTTGGCGCTGCGGCGCGGGGGCTGGTCGCCGCGCAGGCGGCTGATGAAGGCGACGACCCCGGTCTCGGCCTCGCCGAAGGTCAGCTTGCGGCCCGTGCCGTGGCCGCCGGGGTTGGCCGGCATGAAGCCGTCGGCCTCCAGCAGGGCCTCGCCCATGGCGGCGGGGGCTGCGGCGTCGGCCGGGGCGGGGGCGTCGGCGGGCGCCGGGGCCTCGGGCGAGCAGGCGGCGAGGAGGAGGGCGAGGCCTCCGAGGACGACGGCAGGGGCGGGGGCGATCTGTTTCATACGGTGACGCTAACGCGGGTTTGCGACCGGCGGAAGACGGGAACGACCGGCGGGCGTGGGCCGTTGGTTCGGGAAAGGAGATCCGTCATGCGCACCCGGTTCGCCATTGCGGCGCTGATCTATCCGATGATCCAGGCGGTTCTGTTCGGGATCGGCCTCGTCGCCCTGCTGGTCGCGCCGGTCCCGCCGTCGGAGATGCTGACGGCGATCTGGTGGATGATCGGCGTGACCTTCCTGATTTCGGCCCCGCTGGCCTGGGGGATGGCGCCGAGGCTGCGCCTGCGCGACCGGCCGCACCGGGGCGGGGTGACGCGGCCGGGGGCGTGACCGCTGATTGGTTCGTCACAACGGGCACGACGAGACACAACGGACACGACGGGAGCGGGGATGAGGCCGCGTTTTGCGGGCCCTTGCCCGCAACGGGACCTGTTGCGTCTCCCTGACGGGAGCCGCGAGTCCGCCGGCCCCGTCGTGTCCGTTGTGAATCCGTTGTGTCCGTGGTGATGAACCGACGGTCTTGAGGCCAAAAACGCTATCTCAGCGTTCGAGCCGGCCCAGGCGCAGGACGTCGACCGTCAACTCGTCGATATGCAGGTGGCGGATACGCCCCCGGCCGACCCTGAGCCGGCCGATGGCGAGGGCGCCGACGGCCAGGGCGCCGATGGCGATGGCGCCGACCGCCAGCGACCCGAGGGCCATGGTCCCGACCGCCCCCGCGCCGACGGCCCCGGCGCCCAGGGCGGCGGATTTGCGGGCGATGGGCGGGGTCTTGGGAAGGGTCATGGCGGCTCCAGTCCGGGCGTGAGCGTAACCCTTCCCGAGGCTGAAGGGGAGACGGAAACGCGCCTCCCCCTTGTCGAACATTCATCGCGGAGCCGGCGCGGGCGCGCGGGAAACCCCTAGGCTGGCCTCTCATCATCGGGAGGCGGATATGGCGGCGCGTGGGGCGATTATCGGCGTGGCGGCGTGCGGCCTGATCTGGGCGGCGGCCGGAGCGGCGGCGGCGCAGGAACTGCAGGCCGGGCAGATGATGACCCAGTCCGAGGCCGACCGGCTGGAGGCGGTCCAGGCCGACCTCGACCGGATGGAGGCCGAGGAGGCGGACGAGACGCGGCGCGACGAGGAACGCCGCCGCCGCCGCGAACGCGAGGCGCTGGAAGAGGAACTGCTGGACGATCTGGACGACGACCGCGGCGAGGAGGAGCGCCTCGAGGCCGAGCGGCTGGCGGCCTGCCGCGCCGAACTGCCGGCGACCAAGAAGATGATGATCGATCAGATCACCCAGCAATACGCCCTGATGGAGCGGCAGCTGCGCGCCGGCGGCGGGCCCAATATCGAGGAGGCCATCGCCGGCCTGCTGCGCGGCCGCGACCAGGCCATCGAGGCGATGACCTCGGGCGAGTGTTCCTGACGGCGCGGGCGGGGCGACTCCTTCTCCCCTTGAGGGAGAAGGTGGCCCGGAGGGCCGGATGAGGGGGCTGTTTCGGCGCGCTGGATGCGGGACGGTTGCGGTTGACTGGATGAATGGGTGTCTCACCCCTCATCCGCCCCCTCCGGGGGCGCCTTCTCCCTCAGGGGGAGAAGGGTCATATGAGGCGGAGAAGGAGTTCTCCCCCATGCCCCGCACCCTGCACATCGACTTCGTCTCGGACATCGTCTGCCCCTGGTGCGTCGTCGGCCTCGGCGGGCTGGAGACGGCGCTGGAGACGCTGAAGGCCGAGGGGATCGAGGCGGAGATCCGCTTCCAGCCGTTCGAGCTGAACCCGCAGATGGCGCCCGAGGGCGAGAACATCGTCGAGCACATCGGCCGCAAATACGGCTCGACCCCCGAACAGTCGGCGGCCAACCGGGCCATGATCACGCATCGGGCCGCGGAAGCGTGGCCGGGTTTCGGGATGCGGATGGGTGAGGACAGCCGCATCTGGAACACGTTCGACGCCCACCGGCTGCTGCACTGGGCGGGGACGGTCGGGGCGGCGGAACAGAGGGCGCTGAAAGAGGCGCTGTTCCGGGCCCATTTCACCGACGGGCGGACGATGACGGACGCCGATGTGCTGGCCGACGCGGCGGCGGCGGCGGGGCTGGATCGGGGGGAGGCGGCGGCGGTGCTGGCGGAGGGGCGCTATGCCGACGAGGTGCGGGCGGCGGAGGCGTTGTGGCGGTCGCGGGGGATCAATGCGGTGCCCGCGGTGGTGGTCGAGGGGAAGTATCTGATCTCGGGCGGGCAGCCCGCCTCTGTCTTTGAAGAGGCCTTGCGGAAGATGGCCAGCGAGCTCTGATCCCTCTCCCGGCGGGAGAGGGCTTGAGCCTCCGGGAGCGAAGCGATCGGCAAGGCGAAAGGGTGAGGGGCTACGGTCGGCGGTCGGCGTGAGCCGCGTCTTCGTCCGTGCGACGGCTTACGCCGACGGGACCAGCCGACCCACATCCGCCCCTCCGGGGCACCTTCTCCCATTGGGAGAAGGGATCGGTGATGTGGCCCGCGCAGGATCACCGGCGTGCCGGCGGTGTTCTACATCGCGAGTTTTTGAAGAATGCGATTCTCGTGATTTCTTACAAACATAGAGCTGGATTCAAGCATCTTCTGATGAATTGCTCTGTTAACGGCAGGAAATTTTCCCAACTTAGAGGCAAGATCTTCTAAAAGCTGCCCTCTTCTCATTGGGTATGCGCGGGTAAACATCAGTCCAACGAGGTGTGCCGCAAATGATTCAGCACTGTTGTGCTCGTTAATATAAGGCAAATTATCGCGAATAGCGTCCATAATGGAGTTGGCGAACTGTGCTCTATCTTTGTAGTCATAGGCAACAGATTTTCCGACCTCCAAATCCTCTATTAGAGCTTGCAGCACAAGAGCAACTCTTTCTTCCTGTCTAGGTGATGAGGCAATAATCTGCTGCAGTTGGTCCGACCTGTAACTGTGAAGCGCTTCGTAGTGATCGTTTTGGGGCGCTTCAGCTGAAAGCGTCCCAAACTCGTCATGGATGAGCCGCTCCAGTTGTCCGGTGTCTGTGAGACCGCACGCCGCGAGCACTTCGGGCGTGCCATCGATACGCCAAGTGCCGTCGCGTTTTGCAATGACGAGCTGTCGCCTGTGGCGAAGCGCGAGCTCTGCAGCTTCCCTGTCGATAGAGCGGCGTACGACCAAATCCCAGACTCGCGTCCTGACCATATCGGTTTCATAAGACTGAGCGGAGGGGGCGCCTGCAGCGCGACCGACAGCGTCAATCATGCTCCGCCTTAGCGATCGTTGCTGGTCTTCCGCCAAATCGACGATCTCTGCGATCTGGGCTTGCACCGGCAAAGAACAGATCTCGAATTCGCTTATCAAGTAGGAGGAAATCTCGCGCGACTGGCCCCAACGGACACCTGTTTTTGGGTTCTGGAACACCCAAAAAGGCTCAAAGGGAAGTGATACTATAGGCCCTTCCAAGCAAATTGGTTCTTCGGGTCCCATGGCGTACCGTGCCATATCGCAAATCTGGCCAGTAAACTCATCCAGAATTGGTATAAATGTCTGTCCATCGCCATCCGTATAGATAGGAAGGCAGAATCCTGCTGATCCGCTATCATACGGTGACGCAAATGCGAGCTTGTAGTTAGCGTTTGGTATGTGATTGCAGCTCATAGACCCATCCGGCCTCTGAGAATCTCTTCAATTTGATAATTGTAATAGTCAGGGTTTCGGCCCGGCAAGAAACGGTACGTCAAAACCTCAACTCCAGTATCACTTAGTGGCTGTAGCCACGATGCTTTCTCGGAGTCAGACCAGAAGGTATCCGGGACTACCACGCAATCAAGCCCGCCTTCAATAAGAACCGGATCGCCGCAGGTCACCTCTATGGTGCATACGCGATCATCCGGCTCGTTCCGGCCTTCGGACTTTATAAGGTCAATATAAGTTGACACGAGAAGATCTGATCGACCGCATATCTCGTCCTTGGAGGGTATTTTTCGTACATCTCCATCATAGTAAGCTCTTTGACTTCCGAACGTGGCAGCAATTAACTTATTAGGGCGAGATGTATCTTTCTCCAGAGAATAGTCAGCTACTTGAATTTCATCTAACATTAACGGGCTAAACATCCGCTTTGCATGCGCGCCCGTATCGAACGCATGGATGAGATGAGATCGGTGGATCAGGCCAGGAGAAAATACGAAGCAGAACGGGCAAGCCGCCTCTTGACGAATGGCTCCGTCGCCGCTCACGCGATAGGCGGGGCGGCCATAGAAGAAGTAAGCAAGCGTGCGACCGAAAACCTCGCAATCGGTTGGGCTTAGCTTTCCCTCGCGGATGATGTCCCGCGCAAGTAGACACTTTGTGATGTGTGTCAGGGGCAACAAAGGCCAAGCTGGGTCTGGCTTAGAGTCTACCCACTCTCGAAAGTCCGGACGTTCTGGCACTTGACCCCCCGTGCTTCGGTCGTGGGTAGCGAGTTCAGCGGCAAAAAACTAGATGCTCGCAATTTGGCACCCGCCTCTATGTCTGGCGTGATCACCAGTGGTTGGCAGCCCTCACACCTTCACCTCCACCACCCCGCCCCCGGCCCTGAACTTCGCGCTCATCTCCGCCATCCCGGCCTCCGCTTCCGCCAGCGAACCCCCCGCGTCATTCTGCGCCTGGGCGTCCCTCCGGATGTCCTGGCTGATCTTCATCGAGCAGAATTTCGGGCCGCACATGGAGCAGAAGTGGGCGGTCTTGTGGGCCTCCTTGGGCAGGGTGGCGTCGTGGTATTTGCGGGCCGTTTCGGGGTCGAGGCCGAGGTTGAACTGGTCTTCCCAGCGGAACTCGAACCGGGCGCGGCTCAGGGCGTCGTCGTGCAGGCGGGCGGCCGGGTGGCCCTTGGCCAGGTCGGCGGCGTGGGCGGCGATCTTGTAGGTGATGACGCCGTCCTTGACGTCCTGACGGTCGGGCAGGCCGAGGTGCTCCTTGGGCGTGACGTAGCAGAGCATGGCCGTGCCGAACCAGCCGATCATGGCCGCGCCGATGGCGCTGGTGATGTGGTCGTAGCCCGGAGCGATGTCGGTGGTCAGGGGCCCGAGCGTATAGAAGGGCGCCTCGTGGCAGTGTTTCAGCTGCTCATCCATATTGGCCTTGATCTTGTGCATCGGCACATGGCCGGGGCCCTCGATCATGACCTGGCAGCCGTGGTCCCAGGCGATCTTCGTCAGCTCGCCGAGGGTGCGCAGCTCGGCGAACTGGGCCTCGTCATTGGCGTCGGCGATGGAGCCGGGGCGCAGGCCGTCGCCGAGGGAGAAGCTGACGTCGTAGGCCCGCATGATGTCGCAGATGTCCTCGAAATGCTCGTAGAGGAAGGACTCGCGGTGATGCGACAGGCACCATTTCGCCATGATGGAGCCGCCGCGTGAGACGATGCCGGTGACGCGTCTGGCGGTCATCGGCACGAAGGGCAGGCGGACGCCGGCGTGGATGGTGAAATAGTCGACGCCCTGTTCGGCCTGTTCGATCAGGGTGTCGCGATAGACCTCCCAGGTCAGGTCCTCGGCGACGCCGTTGACCTTCTCCAGCGCCTGGTAGATCGGCACGGTGCCGATGGGGACGCTGGAGTTGCGGATGATCCAGTCGCGGATGTTGTGGATGTTGCGGCCGGT
>CAZGPS010000170.1:0-6234 GCA_964527675.1 uncultured Brevundimonas sp.
TCAACACCCCGCGCTACGCCTCCCTGCCCAACATCATGAAGGCCAAGAAGAAGGAAATCGCCGTCAAGGCGGTCGCCGACTACAGCGTCGATACGACGGCCCGCCTCAAGGTGCTCAAGGTCGTCGAGCCGCCCAAGCGCGGCGCCGGCGTCAAGGTCACCGACGCGGCCGATCTGGTCGCCAAACTCAAGACCGCGGGAGCCCTGTAATGGCCGTGCTCGTCATCGCCGATCGCGACGGGGATACCGTCCGCGACACCACCCACAAGACCGTCACCGCCGCCCTGAAGCTGTCGGGCGACGTCGACGTCCTCGTCATAGGCCAGGGCTCAAAGGCCGCCGCCGACGCCGCGGCGAAGATCGCCGGCGTGCGCAAGGTGCTGCTGGCCGAAAGCGCCGGCCTCTCGCACCAGCTGGCCGAGGCCGTCGAGGCCACCGTGCTCGGCCTCGCCGACGGCTATGACGCCATCCTCTCGCCGGCCACCACCGACGGCAAGAATTTCATGCCGCGCATCGCCGCCAGGCTGGACGTCGCCCCGATCTCGGACATCATCGAGGTCGTGTCGAACGACACCTTCGTGCGCCCGATCTACGCCGGCAACGCCCTGGAGACGATCCAGTCCTCGGACGGCAAGAAGATCATCACCGTCCGCCCGACCAATTTCGACGCCGCCGCCGAAGGCGGTTCCGCCCCGGTCGAGAGCGTCGCGGGCGCCGACGCCGGCAAGTCGGCCTTCGTCAGCGAGGAGATGGTCAAGTCCGACCGCCCCGAACTGGGCGCGGCCAAGATCGTCGTCTCCGGCGGTCGCGCCCTCGGCTCGGCGGAAGAGTTCCACGCCGTCATGGACCCGCTGGCCGACAAACTCGGCGCCGCCGTGGGCGCCTCGCGCGCCGCCGTCGACGCCGGCTACGCCCCCAACGACTACCAGGTCGGCCAGACCGGCAAGGTCGTCGCCCCGGGCCTCTACATCGCCATCGGCATCTCGGGCGCCATCCAGCACCTCGCCGGCATGAAAGATTCGAAATTCATCGTCGCCATCAACAAGGACGCCGACGCCCCGATCTTCCAGGTCGCCGACTTCGGCTGGGTCGCGGACTACAAGACGGCGGTGCCGGAGCTGATGAAGGCGCTGGGGTAGGATCTGGCCTCGTCGGATCGAGACGGCCTCCCCGCTTTCGGGCACGGCCCTTCTCCGGCCTTCGGGGGCTTGCCGGAGCCGGGTGAGACGCCATGACTCCGGGCGTTTTCGCCTCCCTGCTCGGCGGGATCGGCCTGTTCCTGCTCGGCATGTGGCTGATGACCGAGGGTCTGAAGCTGGCGGCCGGCGGCGCCCTGCAGGCCGTTCTGGAGTCCTGGACCCGTTCGGCCCCGCGCGGCTTCCTGGCCGGTGTCCTGATCACCGCCCTGCTGCAGTCGTCCAGCGCCGTGACCGTCGCCACCCTCGGCTTCGTCAACGCCGGCCTGCTCAATCTGGCCCAGGCGGTCTGGCTTATCATCGGGGCCAACGTCGGCACCACCATGACCGGCTGGCTGGTCGCCCTGGTCGGGGTGAAGATCGATGTGACGGCCCTGGCCCTGCCCCTGATCGGTCTCGGCATGTTGGGCCGGCTGGCCTTCCGCGGGCGCTCGCGGTTGTTCGGCGCCGGCCAGGCCATGGCGGGGTTCGGAGCCTTCTTCCTCGGCGTCGGCGTGTTGCAGGCGGGGTTCGCGGACCTGCTGGGCGACGTCGGTCCCCTGGTCACGGGCGAAGTCACCTTCGTCAGTCTCCTGGCCGCCCTGGCCGTGGGCGTGGTGGTCACGGTGCTGACCCAGTCCTCCAGCGCCGCCATCGCCCTGGCCCTGACCGCCGCCGCCACGGGTGAAATCCCCCTCGCCATGACCGCCATGGCGGTCATCGGGACCAATATCGGGACGACCTCGACGGCGGTCTTGGCCGCCCTGAGCGCCACGCCCGCGGCTCGGCGGGTGGCGATGGCGCATGTCATCTTCAACCTGACGGCCGCGACCGGCGCGCTGGCGCTGCTGTCGCCGCTTCTGGGGCTGAGCGCCTGGTTGACCGCCGGATTCAATCCGCAGGGCGAGACGCCGACGATCCTGGCCATGTTTCATACCCTGTTCAATCTGCTCGGCGCCCTGATCATGGCCCTGATGGGCTCTCGGTGGATCGCCTTCCTGCAACGCCGTTTTGTCTCCCCGGAGGAAAGCCTGGCCAGGCCGAGATATCTCGATCCCACCCTCGCGGCGGTTCCCGCCCTGGCGCTGCGGGGAATGGTCCTCGAGGTGGAGCGGATGCGTGAGGCCGCCTTCGCGATGGTCGCCCGGCGGCGCGCGGCGAAACAGGCCGGGGCGGCGACCGACGAAGGCCAGCTCCAACCGTTGGGGCGCGAGATCCGCGACTTCATCGGCAAGATGAGCGCCGGACCCCTTCCGGACGCTGTGGCCGACGCCCTGCCCGACGTGATCCGCGCCGTTCAGCACCTTGAAGAGGTTGAGCGCATGAGCCTGCGGCTGCGATCGCCCCCGGCGGACATGGAGGCGGCGTCCACGAGCTGGGCCAGGCTGAGAGAGGCCCTGAAGGACAGCCTGGAGGGTCCCGACGCCGACGCCGCCGAACTGGAGCCGGCCTGCACGCGGTTGATCGAGACTGCCGAGCGCGCCTATCAACAGGTCAAGACCGACCTGTTGCAGGCGACCGCCCGCGGCGCCCTGCCCGTCGGTCAGCTGGACGGCGCCCTGGACCTCGCCGACGCCTATCGTCGCTGCGCCGAACTGGCGGCCAAAACCCACAGACGTCTGGGCCCCTGGGAGGGGCATCCCGACACGGCCTATGAGGAGACGCAACGACAGGGCGTCGCGGTATAGTCCGCCCCGACATGGCCACCCTCCCCGTCCGCCTCACCCCCGGCGCCGCCGCCGACCGCATCGACGGCTGGGACATCGACGCCGAGGGCCGCCCGGTGCTCAAGGTCCGGGTCCGCGCCCGCCCGGTCGAGGGCGAGGCCAACACGGCCCTGATCAAACTGCTGGCCAAGACCCTCCGCGTGCCGAAATCCTCGGTGACCCTCGACCGCGGCGGCCAGTCGCGCACCAAGATGATCAGCATCGCCGGCCTCACCGACGACGATCTCCGCGCTCGCCTTACCGGTTTGTAATGTTTCCGGCCTTGTCGGGACGCCGCCGAGGCCCTTGTAATCCCCCCTCGTTCTGCGCCGCCGGCGCATCAGGGGAGCGTCCGATGATCGTCCACCGCCTGCGGGGCTCCAGCCTCGACGTCCTCGCCTGCGCGCTCGCCGGCGCCCTGGCCCTGTCCGCCTGCGCCACCACCGGCGAGGATGCGCCCGCCGCCGACGGCTCTTCGGGCCAGGGCAAGGCCCGCGCGCCGCTCGCCGCCGGCCTCGACCCCGCCGCCAATCCCGACCCCTTCCCCTCGACCTATCGCGGCCTGCCGCGCGAGAACCTCGCCATCGTCGGCGCCACGGTCTTCACCGGCGCCGGCCAGCGTATCGCTGACGGCGTCGTCGTCGTCACCGACGGCCGCATCGCCGCGGTAGGCCCGGCCTCGACCGCTGTCCCCGCCGGCCACCGCCGCATCGACGCCGCGGGCCGCTTCGTCACCCCGGGCGTGATCGACACCCACTCCCACCTCGGCGTCTACCCCTCGCCCGGCGTCCAGGGCATGAGCGACGGCAACGAGGCGACCAACCCCAACACCGCCCAGGTCTGGGCCGAGCACAGCCTCTGGCCCCAGGACCCCGGCTTCAACGCCGCCCGCGCCGGCGGCGTCACCACCCTCCAGATCCTGCCCGGCTCGGCCAATCTGTTCGGCGGCCGCGGCGTCACCGTGCGCAACATCCCCTCGGTGACCATGCAGGGCATGAAGTTCCCGAACGCCCCCTACGGCCTGAAGATGGCCTGCGGCGAGAACCCCAGCCGCGTCTACGGCGGCCGCAACACCTCGCCCGCCACCGGCATGGGCAATGTCGCCGGCTATCGCGCCGCCTTCATCGCCGCCCGCGAGTACAAGGCCAAATGGGACAAGTGGCGCGACGACGGCGAGGGTTCGCCCCCGACCCGCAACCTGCAGCTGGAAACCCTCGCCGGCGTGCTCGACGGCTCGGTGCTGATCCAGAACCACTGCTACCGCGCCGACGAAATGGCCGTGATGATCGATGTGGCGAAGGAGTTCGGCTACAGGATCACCGCCTTCCACCACGCCATCGAGGCCTACAAGATCGCGCCGCTGCTGGCCCGCGAGGGCATCTGCGCCGACATGTGGACCGGCTGGTGGGGCTTCAAGATGGAGGCCCTCGACGCGGTCGAGGCCAACGCCGCCCTCGTCGACGCCCAGCCCAACAGCTGCGCCGTCATCCACTCCGACGACGCCGAACTGACCCAGCGCCTCAACCAGGAGGCCGCCGCGGCCCTCGCCGCCGGCCGCCGCATCGGCCTGACCATCCCGGAAGAGCGGGCGATCTCATGGATCACCCTCAACCCGGCCCGCTCGCTCGGCATCGCCGACCAGACCGGCTCGCTCGAGGCCGGCAAGCGCGCCGACGTGGTGATCTGGAGCGCCAATCCGTTCAGCGTCTACGCCCGCGCCGACCAGGTCTTCATCGACGGCGGCCTCGCCTTCGACCGCTTCAACCCGGCCTTCCAGCCGCTTTCCGACTATGAACTGGGCCAGCCCGGCTACGGCGTTCCCGCCGCCAACGTCAGCCAGGGAGCCCGCTGATGCGCCTCAGGACCCTCATCCTCGCGGCGGCCTCCGTGGCCGCCCTCGCCGGCCCCGCCCTCGCCCAGGAACTCACCGCCATCACCGGCGGCCGCGTCCTGACCGGCACGTCCGTGATCGAGAACGGAACCGTCGTCATCCAGAACGGCCGCGTCGTCTCCGTCGGGACCGGCGCCGCCCCCTCGGGCGCCCGGGTCATCGACGCCCGCGGCAAGGTGGTCGCGCCCGGCTTCGTCGCCGTGGACAGCGGACTCGGCGGCTCGGAGATCTCCTCCGTCGGCGGCTCGGACGACCTGCGCAACGGCGCCAATTCGATCAGCGCCTCCTTCGATGTCTCCTACGGCCTCGACCCGTGGTCCTTCACCCTGCCGGTCGCCCGTCTCGGCGGCATCACCCGCGCCATCGTCGTCCCCAACCACCCGGGCGGCGGCGGCGGCGGCCACAGTCATGACGACAGCGACTTCGCCGGCGTCGGCCACGCCGGCTTCCAGTCGCCCGGCCTGTTCGCCGGCCAGGCCGCCGTGATCCATCTGGCCGAGGGGACCGACATCCTCGTCAAGGCCCGCGTGGCCATGGTCGCCCCCTTCGGCGAGGCCGGCGCCGGCATCGTCGGCGGCGCCCGCGGGGCCCAGTTCACCCAGTTCAAGGAGACCCTCGCCGAGGTCCGGCTCTACGCCCGCAACAAGGCCGCCTACGACCGCGCCGGCCTGCGCGACCTCAGCCTGTCGCGCGCCGATCTCGAGGCCCTGATTCCGGTCGCCAACGGGACCATGCCCCTGATCGTCACCGTGCGCCGCGCCGCCGACATCCAGCAGGTGCTGCGGCTGGCGCGGGAGGAGGGGGTGAAGATCATCCTCGACGGCGCCGAGGAGGGCTGGCTGGTCGCCGACCAGATCGCCGCGGCCAATGTGCCGGTGCTGCTCAACCCGATCTCCAACCTGCCCGGCAATCTCGAGACCCGGGCGGCGCGGATGCAGAACGCCGCCGTCCTCGACGCGGCGGGTGTGACCATCGCCATCAAGGGCAATGAGGGCTCGATCCACCGCGCCCGCGAGACCCGCTACAACGCCGGCAACGCCGTCTCGCACGGCCTGTCGTATGAATCGGCGATCGAGGCGATCACGGTCAATCCGGCCCGCATCTTCGGCATGGCCGGCCAGTTCGGCGAGCTGCGCCCCGGCGCCGCCGCCGATGTGGTCATCTGGTCCGGCGACCCGCTGGAGCCCCTCAGCAACGCCGAGACCATCTTCATCGGCGGCGCCGAACAGGCCCCGACCAGCCGCCAGTTCCTGCTCCGCGACCGCTACGCGACCGGCGGCGAGGGCGCGATGCCGCCGGCCTACACACGCTGACGCTCCCTTCTCCCCTTGGGGGAGAAGGTGGGCGGCGGAGCCGCCCGGATGAGGGGTAGGTCGGCTCCGGACCGGCTGCCCGCCGACCTGCTTTTGAACATCCCCCTCATCCGTCTCGCTCCGCGAGACACCTTCTCCCCCGGAGGGGAG
>CAZGPS010000171.1:0-6208 GCA_964527675.1 uncultured Brevundimonas sp.
CTCGATCATGGTCATCGAGCACGCCGACCGCTTCGGCCTGGCCCAGTTGCACCAGTTGCGCGGCCGGGTGGGACGCGGCACGGCCGCCAGCACCTGCCTGCTGCTCTACGGCGGCGGCGACGACGGCCTCGGCGAAACTGCAAGGGTCCGGCTGGAAACCCTGCGCCGCACCGAGGACGGCTTCGAAATCGCCGAGGAGGATTTCCGTCTGCGCGGCGGCGGCGACCCCCTCGGTCTGAAGCAAAGCGGCTTTCCGGCCTACCGCTTCGCGGACCCGATCCGACACCGCGAACTGCTTCTGGCGGCCGCCGATGACGCCCGCCTCGTGCTGGGCCGCGACCCGGACCTGACCTCGCCCCGCGGGGAGGCGGTCAGGGTGCTTGAGGCCCTGTTCGACTGGCGCAACGACCGGCCAGGCGTGGACTAGGAGGCCCGCGTCGTCTGCCAGGCCTTCAGGCGCGCTTGACTGTCGGCCTCAATATCACCGTAGAATAGATTGTAAGGGCGAGATTTTCTTCGATCAGCCCAACTTCCGATCTGACGGAACGACTCTCGCTTCGGCTCGCTGTAGCGCAACAGGCCGTCCCGGCATTGGGTGGCGATCTCGCGGGCGAGCAGGGCCGGGTGAGCGCCCCATTCCAGCCCCGTCGCATTGGTCGCACCACGATTCTGGCGGGCGGGCACTGACGCAGTCGAGACCGTCCCGGTCACGGGATTGACGCACAGGGCCGGGTGGTCGCCAAGGTCCACCAGCCTGCCGCGTTCGTTCCAGACCAGGGCTCGCCGGAGGCGCCGCCGCGCGGCCCCGTCATTGCCTTCACTGACGGGCGAGAATCCAACCACGCAGCCGGTCTGGTCACGTCGTTCACAGGCCGGGATCAGTGGTGAGAGCCCGTCCGCCGCGACAACGACGTCGATCAGATAGGCCGCCACAAGCCGCTCCCGCAGGGCTGGATCCTCAGCCACGCGGTCGCGCAGCAGCCACTCCACCAGTTCGCCGCCCTGCTCGACTCCGGCCAGCACGATCGGACCATCGGGATGGCGGACAAGCCATGCCTCGAATGCAGCGAGGATGTCCCCATAGGCGAAGGCCCGCGCCTCGCGCGCGTCGTCTCGCAGAGTCAGCCGGGTATACAGGCTGCCCTGGCGGTAACGCGGCGCGCTGACCATTCCGAGCCGCGCGAACGGGCCGGCATAGTTCGGCAGCACGACCCGCCTGAGATAGGCGTCGGCCTTGGCGTGCCCGATGGGGCCGTTCCACTCGCTGCCGCCGTCATAGGTGGTCGAGTGGACGAAGAAGACCGCTGCCGCCCCTCCGCCGGCCGTCTGGGCGTCCCGCAGGGCCCAGGCGTCGGGCCGCCCGTAGTCCGGAGCCGCCGGAGGCTGGTAGGTCTGGAAAGGCACCTGCGGATCGAGACCGGCCCGGAGGATGTCCCCGCGCCAGACCGCCAGGGCCGCTGTCAGCAGGAAGACCAGCGCAAGGCCGATCCAGCCGACCCATTGCCGGAAGGTCAGCTTAGGCCCCCTCATCGAAAGGGGTCCGCGGTGGCCAGGAAGTCCTGCACATAGCGCCGGACCCCTTCTTCCAGCGGGGTCGACTGTCCGCCGAACCCGGCGGCGCGGAGCCGCTCCATCCGGGCTTCGGTGAAATACTGATACTTGTCGCGGATGCTCTCGGGCGTGTCGACGTACTCGACCCGCCGATCCTTGCCGGCCGCGGCAAAGGTGGCGGTAGCGAGATCGAGGAACGAACGGGCCTGGCCGGATCCGGCGTTGAAGATCCCCGACACCGTCGGCGTCTCCAGCAGCCAGTCGACGATGTCGACCACGTCATCCACGAAGACGAAGTCCCGCATTTGCCCGCCATCGGCATAGGCGGGGTTGTGCGAGCGGAACAGGGTCACCGGCTCGCCGGCGGCGACCTTGGGCCAGATCTGCGCCACCACCGACTTCATCCCGCCCTTGTGGTACTCGTTCGGGCCATAGACGTTGAAGAATTTCAGCCCGGCCCACTGACCCGGCGACTGGCCGCGATCCGACTGGCGCGCCGCATACTGGTCAAACAGCATTTTTGAATAGCCATAGGCGTTTAGCGGTCTCAGCGCCGCTAACCTCTCAAGACTGTCGTCATCCTGGAAGCCCGCCTCTCCATCGCCATAGGTCGCCGCCGAGGAGGCGTAGATCATCCGCGCGTCCCTGAGCGCGCACCAGTCCCACAGGTCGCGCGACAGGGTGAAGTTGGTGCGCATGATCAGGTCGGCGTCGGCCTCGGTCGTCGAGGAGATCGCCCCCATGTGGACCACGGCCTCGACCCGCTCCGCGTGCCGTTCCAGCTGTTCGAACAGCTCTTCCGGCTGCCAGAAGTCGGCGATCGGGTGTTTGGCGAGGTTCTTCCACTTGCCCAGGGCGGCGTCTTCCAGCCGGTCGCAGACGACCACGTCGCGCCGGTCCTCGGCGCACAGCCGGGCGACGATGTTGGAGCCGATGAAGCCGGCCCCGCCGGTGACCACGATCATCCGCCGGCTCATCTGTCGTCCTTCATCTTCTCGATCGTCCGGGTGGTGGAATAGCCGTCCTCAAAGGTCGCCAGCTTGACCTCCCCACCCCAGCTTTCGACCAGGTCGCCGCCGACCACGCCCTGGCGGCTGTAGTCCGCCCCCTTGATCAGCACGTCCGGCCGCAGCCGTTCGATCAGCGCCAGCGGCGTCGGCTCGTCGAACGAGGTCACGCGGTCGACGCTGGCCAGACCGCCGATGACCACGGCCCGGCTGTCCAGATCGTTGATCGGCCGTCCCTCGCCCTTCAGCCGCCGCACCGAGGCGTCGGTGTTCAGCGCCACCACCAGCCGGTCGCACCAGCCGCGCGCCTGGGCCAGATAGGCCACATGCCCGCGGTGCAGGATATCGAAACAGCCGTTGGTGAAGCCGACCTTCAGCCCCTGCCCCCTCCAGCCCTCGACCACATGCGCCAGCTCCTCCAGCGGCATGACCTTGGCGTGGGCCCCGGCGGCGTGCTGGCTCATTTCGGCGTCGATCAATTCGGCGGGTGTGACCACCGCCGTCCCCGCCTTGCCGACCACCACGCCCGAGGCGAGGATGGCGAACTCAACCGCCGTCTCCAGCGACGCCCCCGCCCCCAGCGCCAGCCCCAAGGCGGCCAGACCGGTGTCACCGGCGCCCGAGACGTCGAACACCTCCCGCGCCCGGCCGGGGAAATGTTTCGCCACCTCGCCGCGCCGCATCAGGCTCATGCCCTTGCCGGCCCGGGTCACCACCACTGCCCGGGCCGTCGTGGCGTGCAGCAACGCCTTCAGCGCCGCTTCGACCTCGGCGTCGCTCTCGACCGGCAGGCCCGTGGCGGCGGCCAGTTCGCTGGCGTTCGGCTTGATCAGATCGACGGCGCCATATCGGGCGAAGTCGCGGCCCTTGGGGTCCACCACCACCGGCGCGCCGCTGGTCAGCGCCGCGGACAGGGCCTGGGCGATTACCAGATCGCTGACCACGCCCTTGGAGTAGTCCGACAGCAGATAGACCGATGCCCCTGCAAAAGCCTCACTTTCATCGCCCATCAACGCCGCCGCCTCCTCGTCGAGCCGCAGCAACTGCTGGCCGGCGGCGACGAAGCGCGTCTTGACGATGGTGGCCACGCCGGCGCGGCGCTCGACCGCATCCTCGATGCCGGGTTCCGCCGCGATCAGCGCCGCCAGCTCGTCGCCGGCCGCGTCCTGCCCCGCGACCGCGCCCAGCCGCGCCACGCCGCCGAGGGCGGCGACATTGCGGGCCACATTGCCGACGCCGCCCGGCATGGCGACGGTCCGGCCCATGCGCAGGACAGGAATCGGCGCTTCCGGCGAGATGCGGTTGACCTCGCCATAGACATAGCGATCCAGCATCAGGTCGCCGACGCAGGCGATCTTCAGCCCGCGCACCCGCTCCAGCAGCGCCTGCAGTTCACCGAGATCGAGCGTCCGTTCAGCCATGCTTCTGGCCTATCGGATTCAGGCGGCTTTCGCCATCCGCGCCTTGGTCAGGTCGTCATAGGCGATCAGGTCTGCGGCCAGGGCCTCGAACTGGTCCAGCGGCACCATGTTCGGCCCGTCCGACGGCGCATTGTCGGGGTCCTGGTGGGTCTCCATGAAGACCGCGTCCACGCCCACGGCCACGGCGGCGCGGGCCAGCACCGGCACGAACTCGCGCTGACCGCCCGAGGAGGTCCCCTGCCCGCCCGGCTGCTGCACGCTGTGGGTCGCGTCGAACACCACAGGACAGCCGATCTCGCGCAGGATCGGCAGCGACCGCATGTCCGAGACCAGGGTGTTGTAGCCGAAGCTGGCGCCCCGCTCGCAGGCCATGACGTTGGGATTGCCGGCGCCGACGACCTTGGCGATGACGTTCTTCATGTCCCAGGGCGCGAGGAACTGGCCCTTCTTGATATTGATCACCTTGCCCGTCACCGCGGCGGCCAGCAGCAGGTCGGTCTGGCGGCTCAGAAAGGCCGGAATCTGCAGCACATCCACGACCTGGGCGGCGATGCGGCAATGCTCCTCCGTGTGGACGTCGGTCAGCACCGGCAGGCCGGTGACCTCGCGGATCTCGGCGAAGATCGGCAGCGAACCTTCGAGGCCGAAGCCGCGGGCGGCGGTCGCGCTGGTCCGGTTGGCCTTGTCGAAACTGGTCTTGTAGATGACGCCGACGTTCAGCCGTTCGCCGATCTCCTTCAGCGCATGGGCCATTTCCAGCGCGTGCTGGCGGCTTTCCAGCTGGCACGGGCCGGCGATGAAGACGATGCGCTGGCCGCCGCCGATGCTGACAGGGCGCTTCAGGCCGTCCTTGATGTCGATGATGGCGTTGGGCTTGGACAAGACAGGCTTCCCGGATTTGCGGCTTGGCGACGCGCGGGTGATGCCGCACTCATGCGGCCATCAGGTGGCGTCGGACGTTGAGGTTCGCAAGCTATCACGGAGCCCGACCGCATGACCACCAAGGCCGACGACCGACCCGTGATCCTGTGGTTCCGCCAGGATCTGCGGCTGGCCGACAACCCGGCCCTGAACCATGCCGCCGAAACCGGCCGTCCCGTCGTCCCCGTCTACATCCTCGACCAGGGCGCGCGCGTCCGCCCCATGGGGTCTGCCTCCCTCTGGTGGCTGGACAAGTCCCTGCGCGGGCTCGACGCCGCCCTGCGGGAGCGCGGCTCGGGCCTGATCCTGCGCCGCGGCGACAGCGAGGCCGAGCTGCGCCGCCTGATCGAGGAGACCGGCGCCGGGGCCGTCTTCATGAACCGGCTGTTCGAGCCCGCCGCCTTCGCCCGTGACGCCGACATCGCTCACGGGCTTCAGGCCGAGGGCGTCGACTGCAAGGGTTGGAACGCCGCCCTGCTGTCGCCCCCGGGCGGTGTCCTGAACGGCGCGGGCCAGCCCTACAAGGTCTTCACCCCCTTCCTGAAGGCCCTGCTCGCCACGACCTCGCCTCCACCGCACACGACCGGGCCGCGCGCCATATCGACCCCCTCCGACCTTCCGTCCGACGGCATCGACGCCTGGGCCCTGCATCCGACCCGGCCCGACTGGTCCGGCGGCTTCGACTGGACGCCGGGCGAGATCGGCGCCTCCGCCGCCCTGTCGGCCTTTGTCGCCAGGGGGCTGAAATCCTATTCCGTCGGCCGCGATCGCCCCTCCGAGCCGGCCACAAGCCGCCTGTCCCCCCACCTGCATTTCGGAGAGATCAGCCCATGGCGCGCCATCCAGGCCGCCCGCGACGCCGCAACCGACGGCCGCGCCCCCGTCGCTGAAGCTGAAAAATTCGTCGCCGAGATCGGCTGGCGCGAATTCTCCGCCCATCTGCTGCACGCCTTCCCGCAGATGACCGACACCGCCTTCCGTCCCGAATATGACGCCATGCCCTGGCGCGGCGACGCCGCCGCCCTGTCGGCGTGGAAGCAGGGCCGCACCGGCTACCCCGTCGTCGACGCCGGCATGCGCCAGCTCTGGACCACGGGCTGGATGCACAACCGCGTGCGGATGATCGTCGCCTCCTTCCTGATCAAACACCTGCTGATCGACTGGCGCGAGGGCGAACGCTGGTTCCACGACACCCTCGTCGATGCCGATCTCGCGTCGAATGTGCAGAATTGGCAGTGGGTGGCGGGATCCGGCGCCGACGCTTCACCGTATTTCCGTATCTTCAACCCGATCACCCAGGGACGGAAA
>CAZGPS010000172.1:0-6180 GCA_964527675.1 uncultured Brevundimonas sp.
GGGCCAGGCCCTCGACGATGGCGGTCTTGCCGACGCCGGGCTCGCCGATCAGGACCGGGTTGTTCTTGGTGCGGCGGGCCAGGACCTGGATGGTGCGGCGGATCTCGTCGTCGCGGCCGATGACCGGGTCGATCTTGCCGTCGCGGGCGGCCAGGGTCAGGTCGCGGGCGTAGCGTTTGAGGGCGTCGTACGCGTCTTCCGCCCCGGCGGAGTCGGCGGTCTTGCCCTTGCGGATTTCGTTGATGGCCTCGTCGAGCTTGTCGGGCGTGGCCCCGACCGAGGCGAGGACGGTGGCGGCGACCCCGCCCTCGCGGGCGATGGCGCTGAGCAGGCGTTCGGTGGTGACGAAGGCGTCGCCGGCCTTTTTCGAGGCGGCCTCGGCCGTGGCGAAGACGCGGGCGGTGTCGCCGTCGAGATAGAGCTGGCCCGAGCCGCCGGAGACCTGGGCGCGCTTGGACAGGGCGGTTTCCGTGGCGGTTTCCGCTTTCGCGGGGTCGCCGCCGGCGGCGGTGATGAGGTTGCGGGCGAGGCCGTCCCGCTCTTCCAGCAGCACCTTGAGCAGGTGTTCGGGGGCGAACTGCTGGTGGCGGCGGGCCAGGGCCAGCGACTGGGCGGACTGGACGGCCTGTTTGGCGCGGTCGGAGTAGAGGTCGAGATTCATGCGGGTCCCCTCGGGAGGCGGAATGTGCGCCCAAGCACGCCCTTTCAGGAAGCGACGCCTTGAGCTGACGCAAATCTGGGTGTGGCGATCGGGTCACACAAGGGGGTGACGGGCCGGAGGCGGCGGGCCTAAGGGTTATGGTTCGAGGAGATGTCCGTGATCCCCCATTTCGCCTGGCCGGTCGATCCGGCCGTGCTCCTGCCCTTTCTGATCGCCGTGGCCCTGGTCGAGCTGACGCCGGGGCCGAACATGGGCTGGCTGGCGCTGGTGTCGGTGGCGCGCGGGCGGACGGCGGGGTTCGCGGCGGTGGCGGGGGTGACGGTCGGGCTGGCGGCGTGGATGCTGGCGGCGGCCTTCGGTCTGACCCAGGCGCTGCTGATCTGGCCGCCGCTGTATCAGATCATCCGCTGGGCCGGGGTGCTGTTCCTGCTGTGGCTGGCGTGGGAGGCGTGGCGCGGCGACGGCGATCCGGCGGCGGCCGACGGGGTCGATCACCGCTCGCGCCTGCGGCTGTTCCTGCGCGGGATGACCGGCAATCTGCTCAATCCCAAGGCGGCGCTGTTCTATGTCGCCCTGCTGCCGACCTTCATGCGGCTGGACCATGGCTCGCCGCTGACCCAGGCCCTGGTGCTGGGCGGGCTGCATCTGGCGGTGGCGGTGGCGGTTCACTCGCTGATCGTGCTGGGCGCGGCGGGCGTGCGCGGGCCGTTGACCCGGCGGCTGAAGGGACCGCGGATGCGCGCCGCCATGGCCCTGGGCATCGCCGCGGTGGCTGTCTGGATGGCGTGGGAGACGCGTCTCTGACCGGCCGGGATCGGGCGTGGACAGGGCGCGCGGGGACGGGCTAGCGTCGCCGCCTGAACCGGTCGGGAGCGTCCTTCATGTCCATCCGCCTTACGCGCCGTGCGGCGCTCGCCTCCTCCGCCGCCGCGGCGGGCCTGGCCCTGCCGTCGCTGTCCTGGGCGCAGACGGGTCCGGCATTGGCGGGCGAGGCGCTGGCGGCGGCGGTCGACGCCTATGTCAAACAGGTCATGGCGGCCTTCCCTGACCAGCCGGCGGTGTCGGTGGCGGTGGTCAAGGACGGGGCGGCGGTGCTGACGCGCGGCTATGGCGTGCGGGCCATTGGCGGGGCGGCGGTGGACGAGCACACCCATTTCGCCATCGCCTCCAACACCAAGGCGGTGACGGCGGCGGCCCTGGCCATCCTCGTCGACGAGGGCAAGGTCAGGTGGGACGCGCCGGTGCGGACGTATCTGCCGGACTTCGCCCTGTCGAAGCCGGAGCTGAACGACATGGTCACGGTGCGCGACCTGATCAGCCACCGCATCGGCTTCGGCCTCGGGGCCGGAGACCTGCTGTTCTGGCCCAACAGCGACCGGACCCGGGCGGAGATCATGGCGGCCGTGCCGCATGTGCCGATCGAGGACTCGTTCCGGACCTCGTACCACTACTGCAACCTGATGTTCGTGGTGGCGGGCGAGGTGGTGGCGGCGGCCTCGGGCCTGCCGTGGGAAGATTTCGTCCAGACTCGCATCCTCGACCCGCTGGGCATGGCGGAGACCCTGCCGCTGATGACGGCGGCGGACCCGGCGACCTCGGCCCTGCCGCACGGGCGGATCGGGCCGCCGCTGCGCTATCAGGGCGAGATGCAGACCATCGGCCGGTCGATCCAGGAGGTCTGGAACTGGAGCTCGGCGGGGGCGGCGGGCGGCTTCGTCACCAATCCGGTCGACTGGGCCAAATGGATCGCGGTGCAGCTGAAGCGCGGCGAGCTGCCGGACGGGACGCGGCTGTATTCCGAGGCGCGCGGCAACGAGATGTGGCGGCCGAACATCATCATTTCCAACTCGGCCGGACCGACGCCGGACCTGCCGGGACGGTCCATCGCCGCGACCTACGCCATGGGCTGGCAGGTGATGGACTATCGCGGCGAGCGCTTCATCACCCACGGCGGCGGGGCGCCCGGCTATGTCTCGGGCACGGTGCTGATCCCCGGACGCGACGCCGGCTTCTCGTATTTCACCAATGCCGAGGAAGGCTTCCTCACCCGTGCCCTGCGCAGCGGCGTCGCCGACATCATCATGGGCAAGGTCGACTTCGACTGGATCGCCGACGGGGTGCGGCTGAAGGCCGGGGGCGACGCCCGATCGATCGCGGCGGCGGCGGAGATCGACGCCAGACAGGCGGCGGGGACGGCCCCGTCCCTGCCGCTGGCGGCCTATGCCGGGACGTGGCGCGATCCCTGGTACGGAGACATCACGATCGAGGTGCGCGACGGCGGCCTGTGGCTGGCCTTCAGTCGCACCCCGGCGCTGCAGGGGCCGCTGGAGGCCTTTGACGGCGAAACGCTGCGGACCCGGTTCCCGGACAGGCGGGAGGAAGACGTGTTCATCACCTTCACCCTGGAGAACGGGGCGCCGGCGAGGGCGACGATGAAGGCGGTCTCGCCCGACGCGGACTTCAGCTACGACTTCCACGACCTGCGGCTGGCGAAGGTCTGACGATGGGTCGGGCCCGACGGACGGGTCCGCCGCTGCAACTGAAAGCCGACCTGCCGACTTGATCGTCTGGAGAAGGAGAAACCCATGAGGACGATACCGATGATTCTGGCCGGCGCCGTGGCGCTGGCCGGGTGCGCGGCCCCCGCCGGGGAAGGTCCCGGCCGAACCTCGAGCCTGGCCACCGGTCAGTGTTTCCGCGGCGACGACATCAACAACTTCAACACCGTGGATCGCAAGACGGTCTATGTCTCGACGCGACAGGGCTATGTCTACCGTCTGGACGCCACCGGCGACTGCTTCGCGGTCGGCATGGAGAGCGTGGCCGTCGCCCCCTTCCTGGGCGCCGATCCCCGGATCTGCATCGGCGATCAGGCCCAGGTCAGCGTCGGCGAATTCCGCGCTCCGTCCACACCCTGCCTCGCCCGGGTTTCAGGTCCGGTCCGGGACAGCGGCGTATCGGGACTGCGGTCCCGCCAGGACTAGGACGTCCCTGGGCGGACGGCGGTCCAGGGGGCCGGTCTACTGGGCCGGCCGCCGGCCCGCCTCGAGGATCGGCATGCCGCCTTCGGTGGGGATGTAGATGATCTCGCGGCCCTGTTTGCCGGCGGTCTCTTCCAGCATGTGGATATAGGCCCAGCGCAGATAGTTTTCCGGCCCGCCGAGGCTTTCGGCCATGATGCGGTTGGACTCGTTGGTGCCGCGGGCGCGGGCGATCTCGGCCTGGGCGGTGAGGGTGGCCGAATCGAGCGCGGCCTGGGCTTCGAGCACGCGGATGCGACGGTCCTGCACGGCCTGCTCATAGGCGGCCTTGCCCTGCATCTGTTTGGCGTAGACGTTGTAGGTCGGCATGCCGATCATGGCCGCGGCGGCGACGATGGCCAGCAGGATGACGGCGCCGATGGTGATGCTGAAGCCGCGCATGTGAAAACCCCGAATGCCGGGCGGTGTCGCCCTTCCACCGGCAGACTCGCCGGAGCGTGGCCGGGGGTCAAGGGCGCGCGGTTTCGGGAGACCCGGGCGGCGACGCCGGGGACCGGGGATCCAGCAGGACGCCCGCGACCGTGGCCGCCAGCAGGCGCGGGGCCCCCGGCAGGCGGGCGACCTTGCCCAGCACATGATCCCGCACCCATGGCAGCAGACGGCCGTCGGCCTGGTAGAAGGGGGTGAAGCCGAGGCTGAGCGCCTGGTACAGCCGCACATGCCAGCGGCGGACGCGGGCGTAGGCGTCCAGCGCCGTCGGCAGGTCGCGGTGGCGGGTCAGGGCGTCGGCGAGGGCGCGGGCGTCCAGCAGGCCCATGTTGACGCCCTGACCGAGCTGGGGGCTGGTGGAGTGGGCGGCGTCGCCCAGCACCGCCAGCCGCTCGCCGACGGGGCGGGCCAGGGTCTGGTGGCCGTAGGAAGCCAGGGTCATCTGCTCCGGGTCGGTGATGGCGTCGAGCACCGGCGCCAGTTCGGGCCAGAGGCGCAGGCAGTGGTCCTTCCAGGTCGCCAGCCCGAGGGCGTGCCAGTCGGCCCAGATCTCGGTTTTCAGGCTCCAGAAGAAGGTGGCCAGCGGCGCCTTGGGCGCGCCGGGCAGGACGCCGCTGGGCAGGACGCCGAGCATGCGGCTGGCGCCCAGATAGACCTGCTGCAGCGCGGTTGGGTCGAACGGAGCGCCGGGCCATGGGACGGTGGTCCACAGCGCGCCCCAGGCCAGGTCGCGCCGCTCCACGCCCAGGCCGGCGGCGATGGCGGAACGCGCGCCCGAGGCGTCGATGACCAGGTTGAACGGCGCGCTGCGGCGGCCGGCGCTGTCGATCAGACGACCCGCGTCGGCGGCGATGATCTCGCGGTCCGTCTCGAAGTCGACGCCGGCCTCGACACAGGCCTCGTACAGGATGGCGAACATGGCGGCGCGATGGATGCCGATGGCCGGGCGCGGCTGCTTCAGGTCGCTGTAGCGGACATCCAGTACGACGCGGCCGCGGCGGGCCTCGCGGCCGAAGATATGGTCGATGCGCTGGCCCAGGGTCTCGACCCGCGGGGTCAGGCCGAGCCCGTCGAGCACATGCAGGCCGGTGGGCTGGAGCATGAAGCCGGCGCCGACGGGGCGAGGCGTATCGAACCGCTCGTGGACCATGACGCGTCGCCCCTGCCGCGCCAGCATCAGGGCGACGGCGAGGCCGGTGGGGCCGGCGCCGACGACGGCGATGTCGGCGGCCCGGGACCGGCGGGGCGGCGGCGGTATGTCGAACGTCGGCTCCCTGGCGGGTCGCGGGCGTCGCGCTTTTGGAGTCTTCGGCTCTGGTCCGGCCTCCGTCTTGAGGGGCCGCGGTCGTCGACCCTCGGGAATCTCCCGATCCGACGCGGCCTGCGCCGGCTTCCCCCGCGGCCTGCGGGGTCCGGGGCCCGCCTTCTCCGTCACGCCGGGACGAGTTCAATCAGGTCGAGATTGGATTCGTACTGCGGCCAGGGCAGGACCAGCCGCCAGCGCCGCTCGCCGATGCGTGCGAGCGCCGCGACCAGGTCGCGGTCCGGGCGCTGGCCGTAGGAGTTGGCCGGGGGCTCCTCAGCCAGGGCCATGGAGCCCAGCAACACCATCTGGCGGTCGTCCTCGGGGAAGAGCAGGCCCGAGGGGCGCTGGCTGCCGGTCAGCTTGCTGAATTTCAGCCCGCCGGCCGTCTGTTCGATGCGGCAGGCGAACCAGCCGTAGACGACATAGCCGAGACCGTCCTCGCCGCCCTGGGAGCCGAGCTTGACGGTGCGGCAGCGGTAGTCGCCCGGCGGGGGCGTGACGGAGGGGCGGGCGGCGCCGGGGTCAATGAGGTCGCCGGTCGAGGCGAGATCGCCGGAGCCGCGCTGGCGACGGGCCTGCTGGAGTGCCAGCGACCAGGCGGCGTCGAGACGGGTGTAACGGTCGCGGTCCCGGGCGGTGGCGACGCCGCGCCAGTCGCGCAGGGCGGGGCCGGCGCCGGGGGCGCGCGGGCCGGGCGGCGGCGGCGGCGACGGCGTGGAGCAGGCGGGGATCGCGCCGGCGGC
>CAZGPS010000173.1:0-1792 GCA_964527675.1 uncultured Brevundimonas sp.
TCATCCTGTCGCGGCCGCTGTTCCAGCTTGAGGCGGCGCAGCTCCGGTCCGACAAGGCGGACGCCCTCCCCCCGCCCTTCACCCCTTCCCCCGAAACCGCTATCAGCCCCGCATGACCCTCCCCCACGCCCTTTCCGGTCTCGGCGAGATCGCCGCCGACTATGACATCCTGCTCTGCGACGTCTGGGGCGTGATCCACAACGGCCGCGAAAGCTGGCCGCAGGCCTGCGCCGCCCTGACCCGCTTCAACCAGCAGGGCGGCCATGTCATCCTGATCTCCAACTCGCCGCGCCCGTCCTCCGACGTCGTGGCCCAGCTGGACGGGCTCGGCGTGCCGCGCGACAGCTGGAAGGCCTTCGTCACCTCCGGCGACGCCACCCGCGCCGAACTGGCCCGGCGCGCCCCCGGCCCGGCCTGGGTCATCGGGCCCGACCGCGACTGGCCGCTGTATGAAGGCCTCAACCTCGCCAGCGCCCACGGGGCCGCCGACGCCGCCTTCATCTCCGTCACCGGCATGATCGACGACGAGACCGAGACGCCCGAGGACTACCGCGATCGCCTCGCCGCCGGCGTCGCCCGCGACCTCGAGCTGATCTGCGCCAACCCCGACCGGGTCGTCCAGCGCGGCGACAGGCTGATCTACTGCGGCGGCTCCCTGGCCGATCTGTACGAAGAGCTCGGCGGCCGCGTGACCATGGCCGGCAAGCCTTACGGCCCGATCTACCAGCTGGCCCTCGCCGAGGGCGAACGCCTGCTCGGCCGCCCGGTCAACCGCGCCCGCGTGCTGTGCATCGGCGACGGCGTGGTCACCGACGTGCTCGGCGCCAATCGTCAGGCCCTCGACTGCCTGTTCATCGCCCAAGGCATCCATGGCGACGCCGCCCGCGGCCCCGACGGCCGCCTCGACCCCGCCCGCGCCGCCGACCTGCTGAAGGCCGAGACGACCTGGGCCCGCTACGCCATGCTCGATCTGGCGTGGTGAGCCGCCTCAAATCAGGCTAAGGCCCCGCCATGGAACTGGTCACGCAACATCCTTCGGGCGGCTACATCCTCGAGGAGCTCCACCCCGGCATGGCGGCCGAAAAGGTCATTCCCGTCACCGAAGAGCGGATCCGTCTGTTCGCCGAGGCCTCGGACGACTTCAACCCGGTGCACATGGACGAGGCCTATGCGGCCAAGACGGCCTATCGTGGCCGCATCGCCCACGGCCTGCTGTCGGCCTCGTTCGGCTCGGCCGTGGTCGGCACCATCCTGCCCGGCGCGGGCGCCATCTACCTGTCCCAGACCCTCGGCTTCCACCTCCCCGTCCGCATCGGCGACGACGTCCTGGTCCGCATCAGCGTCGTCTCGGTCGATCCCGACACCGCCCGCGTCGAACTGGCCTGCGAGGGCTTCGTCGACGGCAAGCTGATCATGGACGGCATGGCCCTCGTCCGGGTGCCGCGTCGCCGGCGTCCGGCCCGGGACTGAAGGCGGCGGCGTGTTCCAGACCGTCACCGACTGGCGCGACCTGCCCGACGCGCTCAAGGGCGCCGCCGTCGCCATCGGCGCCTTCGACGGCGTCCATCGCGGCCATCAGGCCGTCATCGCCACGGCCCGGGAGGCCGCCCGCGCGCTGAACGCCCCCCTCGGCGTGGTCAGCTTCGCCCCCCACCCGCGCCGCTGGTTCCAGCCCGACGCCGCCCCCTTCCGCCTGATGACCCCGGCCCAGATGGCCCGGGCCATGGAGCCGCTCGGCGTCGACCGCCTCTACCTCCTGCCCTTCGACGCCGACATGGCCGCCATGTCCGAC
>CAZGPS010000173.1:1892-6179 GCA_964527675.1 uncultured Brevundimonas sp.
CGTCGACCGCCTCTACCTCCTGCCCTTCGACGCCGACATGGCCGCCATGTCCGACGAGCAGTTCGCCCGTGAGGTCCTGGCTGGCGGATTGGGCGTCCGCCACGCCGCCGTCGGCTTCGACTTCACCTACGGCAAGGGCCGCACCGGCTCACCCGAAAGCCTGCGCCGCCACGGCCAGGGCCTCGGCTTCACCGTCAGCGTCGCCGATCGCGTCGACGATCCGGACGGGCTGAAGCTGTCGTCCTCGGCTGTGCGCGAGGCCGTCCGCGCCGGCGACATGGCCCGCGCCGCCGCCATCCTCGGCCGCCCCTTCGCCATCGAGGGCGAGGTGATCCACGGCGACAAGCGCGGCCGCACCATCGGCGTCCCCACCGCCAACGTCCGCCTCGGCGATTACATGCGCCCGGCCTTCGGCGTCTACGCCACCCGCACCCGCCTGCCCGACGGTCGCGTCATCGACGGCGTCGCCAGCCTCGGCCTGCGCCCCATGTTCGCCCTCGACGAGCCCCTGCTGGAGGTCTGGCTGTTTGACTTCGACGAGGACCTCTACGGCCAGACCGTCGAGACCGGACTGATCGCCTTCGTTCGCGGCGAGGAAAGCTTCGCCGATCTCGACGCCCTCAAGGTCCAGATCGACGCCGACGCCGACGCCGCCCGCGCGGCTCTTCGGCTGGCGCCGTCATGAACCGCCTGCTAGACCGCTCCCATCATGACCGTCCGCGTGTTTCGCCCGATCTCGATTACCCCCCCGGCGTAGCGCCGCAGGGCTTTCGCCCCGCGCACGTCGGGACCTCGACATCCACGCGAACGATCAAACACGACGAGACAAGACTTCATGGCTGACGCCAGCGACACGCCCACCGGCCGCGACTACCGCGAAACCGTCTTCCTGCCGGAGACGCCCTTCCCCATGCGCGGCGGCCTGCCGCAAAAGGAGCCGGCGATCATCGAGGCCTGGGGCGACCTCTATTCCGCCCTGCGCAAACAGCGCCAGGCGGAGGGCGCGCCCCTCTACGTCCTCCACGACGGCCCGCCCTATGCCAACGGCGACATCCATATCGGCCACGCCCTCAACAAGACGCTGAAGGATTTCGTCGTCCGCAGCCGCTTCCTGCTCGGCAACGACGTCGACTACGTCCCCGGCTGGGACTGCCACGGCCTGCCGATCGAGTGGAAGATCGAGGAACGCTACCGCGCCCAGGGCAAGCGCAAGGACGAGGTCTCCAAGGCCGAGTTCCGCCAGGCCTGCCGCGAATACGCCGCCGGCTGGATCGACGTGCAGCGCGACCAGTTCAAGCGGCTGGGCGTGCTCGGCGACTGGGACCACCGCTACGCCACCATGGACTTCACCACCGAAGCCGCCATCGTCGCCGAATTCCACAAGTTCAAGAACTCGGGCCAGCTCTATCGCGGCTCCAAGCCCGTTATGTGGTCGCCGGTCGAGCGCACCGCCCTGGCCGACGCCGAGATCGAATACCACGACCACGTCAGCCCGACGATCTGGGTCAAATTCCCGGTCACCGGCGCGACCGACGACCATCCCGATGACCTGCTGGCCTTCCGCCACGCCAATCCCTCGATCGTCATCTGGACCACCACGCCCTGGACCATCCCGGCCAACCGCGCGATCAGCTACGGGCCCGAGATCGCCTACGGCCTCTATGAGGTCACCGCCATGGAGACCGGGCTGGAATTCGAGCCCTGGGCCAGGCCCGGCGACCGGCTGATCGTCGCCGACAAACTGGCCGAAGAGGTCTTCAAGACCGCGAAGATCGCAACCTGGACCCGCGTCGACGACCTGAACCCGTCGGGCCTCGAATGCGCCCACCCGCTGGCGGCGCTCGCCCCCGGCTACGGCTTCTCGGTGCCCCTGCTGGCCGGCGACCACGTCACCGACGACGCCGGCACGGGCTTCGTCCACACCGCCCCCGGCCACGGCGCCGACGACTTCGAGGTGTGGAAGGCCCACGGCCATCACGAGGTCCCCGACACCGTCGACCCCGACGGCGCCTACTACCCCTCCGTCCCCCTGTTCGCCGGCCTCAAGGTGCTGGAGACCGAGGGCAAGAAGACCGGCAAGTTCGGCCCCGCCAACGGCGCGGTGATGGAAAAGCTGATCGAGGCCGGCGCCCTGCTCGCCCGCGGCCGGATGGAACACAGCTACCCCCACAGCTGGCGCTCCAAGGCCCCGATCATCTTCCGCAACACCCCGCAGTGGTTCATCCGCATGGATACGCCGCTCGACGATGACGGGACCCTGCGCGAGCGGGCGCTCGAGGCCATCGACAAGACCGCCTTCCACCCCGAGGCCGGCCGCAACCGCATCCGCTCCATGGTCGAGGGCCGTCCCGACTGGCTGATCAGCCGCCAGCGCGCCTGGGGCACGCCGCTCGCCATGTTCGTCGACAAGGAGACCGGCCAGCCGTTGCATGACCCCGAGGTCGACGCCCGCATCCTCGCCGCCGTCACCGAGGGCGGCGCCGACGCCTGGTTCGATCGCCCCGACGCCGACTTCCTCGGCGCCCACGATCCCCAGCGCTACGAGAAGGTCCAGGACATCCTCGATGTCTGGTTCGACTCCGGCTGCACCCACGCCTTCACGCTCGAGGCGCGCGACCCGGCCCACGGCTACGCCGGCGACCGCCCGTCGCACTGGCCCGCCGACCTCTATCTCGAAGGCTCCGACCAGCATCGCGGCTGGTTCCAGTCCAACCTTCTCGAAGGCGCCGGCACCCGCGGCCGCGCCCCCTATGACGCCGTCCTGACCCACGGCTTCACCCAGGACGAGAACGGGGAGAAGATGTCCAAGTCGAAGGGCAACACCACCGACCCCGCGACCATCATCAAGGAGTCCGGCGCCGACATCCTGCGTCTGTGGGTGTCGCTGGTCGACTACGCCGAGGACCAGCGGATCGGCAAACAGATCCTCCAGACCACGGTCGACGCCTATCGCAAGCTGCGCAACACCGTCCGCTATCTGCTCGGCGCCCTGGTCGGCTTTGACGAGGAAGAACGCCTGCCGCTGGACCAGATGCCGCCGCTGGAACGCTTCATCCTGCACCGCCTGTGGGAACTCGATCGCGACGTCCGCAAGGCCTATGCCGAATACCGCTTCCAGGACGTCGTCCGCCCGGTGCTGGAGTTCTGCTCCAACGACCTGTCCGCCCTCTATTTCGACATCCGCAAGGACAGCCTCTACTGCGACCGCCCCGACGCCATCCGCCGTCGCGCGGCCCGCACCGTCATGCATGAGGTCTTCCTGCGTCTGACCGCGTGGCTGTCTCCGCTCACGCCCTTCACCATGGAAGAGGCCTGGGGCACCCGCTTCCCCGACGCCGGCTCCAACTGCGCCCGGGTGATCCCGGAGACGCCGGACGCGTGGCGCAATGAATCTGAGGCGGCGCGCTGGGCGAAGGTCCAGACCGTGCTGGAGTCTGTCAATGAGGTGCTCGAGGGAGAGCGCCGTGAAAAGCGCATAGGCTCCGCCCTCGATGCCGCTCCCTTGGTCTTGTTCAACGATGCTGACCTGTTGGCCGCATACGATGGTCTCGACGCCGCGGAGGTCTTCCGGACCAGCGGAGCGGAGTTGCGACTGCTAGACTATCCGCTCGACGATGAAACCAACGCCTTGGTTCAGGACCCGAACGGTCTGTACACTCCGGTGGATGGGTTCAGGGTCATTTTCCGGACCGCCGACCACCCGAAATGCGCCCGCTCGTGGCGTCGCGTTCCGGACGTCGGCTCCGACCCCGCCTACCCGGATCTCAGCGCCCGCGACGCCGACGCGGTCCGCTGGTGGGACGCCGCGCGGTCATAACGAAAAGGCCCCGCCGAAGCGGGGCCTGATGGACCTCAGGTCCGGTCGGTGGATTGCACCTGCATCCGCCGGGCCTGCGCCGCCATCTCGTCGGCCTGCCCCGGCAGACGACGGGACAGGGCCAGCAGCTCGGCGTCGGTGACGATGCTGCCGCGCGCCCGGTTCTCCTCGATCTGCCGGGCCCGATAGGCGGGATCGCGCAGACGGCGGGCTTCCTCCCGCATCTCGCTGGCGCCGTGCCGCATTTCATCCGCGCCCTTGCGCATCTCAACGCGGGCCCGCGCCATGGCGTGGCGGGCCTCCTCCCGGGCGGCGCTGGCGTGGACGCGGGCTTCGGCGACCGCGGTCCGCGCCTCGGCCGTAGCGGCCCTCGCCTGTTCCATCGCAGCGGCATGTTGTGCCCCGGCCTCGGCCCGGGCGCGGGCGCCTTCCGCCCGCGCAGCGCGCGCCTGCTCCCTCGCCTCGGCGGC
>CAZGPS010000174.1:0-6144 GCA_964527675.1 uncultured Brevundimonas sp.
CTTTGGTGACGGCGCCCGTCTCCTTGTTGAAGGCGTGGTACAGCTTGATGATGCCCTCGCAGTGCAGGCTCTCGTCGCGCACCGACCAGCTGACGATCTGGCCCATGCCCTTCATCTTGTTCTGGCGCGGGAAATTCATCAGCATGGCGAAGCTGGCAAACAGCTGCAGCCCCTCCGAGAAGCCGCCGAACATGGCCAGGGTGCGGGCCACGTCCGCGTCGGTATCGACCCCGAATTTCCCCATGAAATCATGCTTGTCGCGCATGGCCTCATATTCCATGAAGGCGCCGAACTCGCTCTCGGGCATGCCGATGGTCTCGAGCAGCAGGGCGTAGGCGGCGATGTGGATGGTCTCCATGTTGGCGAAGGACGCCAGCATCATCTTGACCTCGGTCGGTTTGAACACCCGACCGTATTTTTCCATGTAGTTGTCCTGGACCTCGATGTCGGCCTGGGTGAAGAAACGGAAGATCTGCGTCAGCAGGTTGCGCTCGCCGTCGGTCAGATTGGCCGCCCAGTCCTTGCAGTCCTCGCCCAGCGGCACCTCCTCGGGCATCCAGTGGACCTGCTGCTGCTTCTTCCACATGTCGAAGGCCCACGGATATCGGAACGGCTTGTAGGCGGCCGAGGGCGTCAGGAGGCCGGCGGTCGAGGGCAGGATGGGGGCGTGCGCGTTCATCGAAACAACTCTGTCGGCGAATCCGGAAAGGTGGGGTTCACCATGCGACTCCGGGCCCCGGGCGCCAAGCCGGAATACGGCTATATTGCGATCACTTTTTCTGCGACCGCTACATCTGGTAGGCGGCACCCGGAAATCTGGGGAGCAAGTTGGGGATTGACCGCCAGCCGCGCGGGGCGATCCGACCCTAGAGCAGCTTCACCGCCACGACGGCGCCGACCAGAACCACGAGGCCGATGACGCTCCACATCGCCAGCCTTTTCTCGACCATGGCCAGCATGGACGGACCCCAACGCTTGAGCACCCAGGCCTCGGCGAAGAAACGCCCGCCGCGGGTGACGGCGCACAGGCCGACGAAGAGGGGAAAGTTGAACTGGAAGATGCCGGAGGCGATGGTGATCAGCTTGAACGGGATCGGGGTCAGGCCCTTGATCAGGATGACCCAGGCGCCGTGCTGCTGAAACAGGGCCTTGGAGGCCTCGAAGGTATCGGCCTTGCCCAGCCACGACAGGATCGTCATGCCGACATCGGTCAGGAAATAGCCGATGGCGTAGCCCAGCATGGCGCCCAGGACGGACGCGAGGGTGCAGACGCCGGCGTAGAAATAGGCCCGGTCGGGCCGCGCCAGGATCATCGGGGCCAGCATCACGTCGGGCGGCACCGGGAAGAAGGAGCTTTCCGTGAACGAGACCACCGCCAGCGCCGGCGTGGCGTGACGGCTGCGGGCGAGCGAGAACACCCAATCGTAAAGCTTGCGAAGCATGCGAGTCCCGGTTGCGGCCCCAGGGGGCGACAGGGCCCCGGCTCTAGCAGGCGGCGACCGCCCGCGCACCTGCCGAAACAGGCCGTGAGTCGCCGACGCGGCCATCCGTCGCTATAGAGGCGCCTTCCCTCTCCCCCGGGACCGAAGGTCATGCGCTATCTCCACACCATGGTCCGCGTCGCGGATCTCGACGCGTCCCTGCGCTTCTACTGTGACCTGCTGGGTCTGCAGGAGATGCGCCGAATGGAGAATGAGGCGGGGCGCTACACCCTCGTGTTCCTCGCTGCGCCCGCCGACCACGGCCGCTCGGCGGCTGAACGGTCGCCGGAGATCGAACTGACCTTCAACTGGGACCCGGAGCCCTATCCGGGCGGCCGCAATTTCGGCCACCTGGCCTATAAGGTCGACGACATCTACGCCGCCTGCCGGCGACTGATGGAAGGCGGCGTGATCATCAATCGCCCGCCGCGCGACGGAAACATGGCCTTCGTCCGCTCACCGGACGGCATATCGATCGAACTTCTCCAGGAGGGAGCGCCGTTGCCGCCGGCTGAACCCTGGACCTCCATGCCCAACACCGGGAGCTGGTAAGCTGAGATTCCTGACCCTCGCCTCGCTGGCGGTGCTGAGCCTGCCGGTTCTCGCGGCCTGCGCCTCCACCTCCGAAACCTATCCCTCGCGCACCGCCACGGAACAGTTGCTCGTCGCCCGAGCCGCCGACCGCGCCGTCGAAGGCCTGACCCTGCCGATCCCGCAGGGCACCCGGGTGTTCGTCGACGACGCCTATTTCCGAGCCGAGAACGCGCCCTATGCGGTCAGCGCGATCCGTTCGGCCCTGTCCGAAGCGGGCTATTTCATCGCCTCATCCAAAGGCGACGCCGGAGCGGTGCTGGAGCTGCGCGCCGGCGCCCTGTCGCTGGAGCAGATGCGCCGCGTCTTCGGCGTCCCCGAGATGCGGATCCCGATCAACGACTCCTTCAACGTCGTCTCGGTGCCGGAGCTGTCGGTCTACAGCCGTCGCGACCGCGTCGGCGTGGCGGAGTTTTCCGGCTTCCTCTACGAACCGAAGACCGGCGCCCCGCTCGGCGCCGTCATGCCGATGACCGGCCAGTTCCGCATCCGCAGCCACAAGCTCCTGATGATCGTCGCCTGGGGCCAGCAGAGCGTCCAGCCCGGCGAGCGCGACCCGGGCGACAGCTGGCGGGAGTTCTAGCGACCCGCGCCGCGCGGCTTGCGCCGGCGCCTTTGAACGGTGATGGTCCCGGCCTGTTGTTTCCGGGAGGGTTTCCATGCGTCGTCTGCTCGTCTCCACTGTCTGCGCCGTCGCCCTGCTGGCGGGCGCGCCCGTCGCGGTTCTGGCCCAGGAAACCGCGGCCCCCGCAGCCGAGGCCCAGAGCGAGGACGCGCGGCTGGCGGCCTTCTTCGAACAGGCGTTCCAGGAGCGGATCGCCCTGTCGCCGCAGTCGATGACCTCGCTGGGCATCAAGCGCGACTACGACAAGCTGGACGAGGTCACCGACGCGGCGGCCGAACGCGGGCTGGCGCTGATGGAGCGGCAAGTCGCGCAGCTGAACGACCAGTTCAATCCGCAGACGCTGAGCGACGAGAGCCGGATGTCGTGGCGGCTGTTCGAGTACGGCGTCGAACAGGCGCGGCTGTCGAACCGCTGGCGCGACTGGGGCTATCAGTTCGCGGCGAACGGCAATCCGACCACCGGCCTGCCGGTGTTCATGATCAACAACCATCGGGTCGACAGCGTTTCGGACGCCGAGGCCTATGTGGCGCGCCTGCGCGACTCCGAACGGGTCATGGACGAGATCGCGGCGGAGCTGCGCCAGCGGGCGGCGGCGGGGGTGATCTCGCCCAACTTCGTGTTCGAGCCGTCGATCGCCAACACCCGCAACATCATCACCGGCGCGCCGTTCGACGACGCGGCCGACAATCCGGTCTGGGCCGACTTCCAGAAGAAGGTCGGGGCGCTGGACGCCGATCAGGCCGAAAAGGACCGGCTGACAGCCGATGGGCGCGCGGCCCTGACCGGCGAATGGAAGCGCGGCTATGAGCATGTGCTGACGGCGCTGGCCGAGGTGCAGCAGCAGGCGGCGACCATGCCCGACCGCGACGGCGGCGTGTGGCGCCTGCCGCAGGGCGAGGCCTATTACAACGCCCGTTTGCAGCTCTCGACGACGACGGACCTGACGGCCGACCAGATCCACCAGATCGGACTGGACGAGGTGATGCGGCTGCAGGGCGAAATGCAGACGATCATGGACCAGGTCGGGTTCGAGGGCTCGCTGCAGGAGATGTTCGCCCTGCTGAAGACCGATCCGCGCTTCCAGTATCCGAACACGCCGGAGGGCAAGGAGCAGTACCTGAGCGACAGCCGCGCCTTCATCGCACAGGTCATGGCGGTCTCGCCGCAGTGGTTCAGCGACCTGCCCGAGGCGGCGCTGGAGGTGAGAGCGGTGGAGGCGTGGCGCGAGGCGACGGCCTCGATCGCCTTCTACAATTCGCCCGCGCCGGACGGTTCGCGGCCGGGCATCTATTACGTCAACCTGTCGGACATGACCCAGGTGCTGAAGCCGCAGATCGAGGGCATCAGCTATCACGAGGGTGCGCCGGGTCACCATTTCCAGATCGCCTACGCCCAGGAGATGCAGGGCCTGCCGTCCTTCCGTCGCTTCGGCGGCTATGGCGCCTATGCCGAGGGCTGGGGCCTGTACGCCGAGCGCCTGGGCAAGGAGATGGGCTTCTACCAGGACCCGTATTCGGACTTCGGCCGGCTCTCGACCGAGCTGTGGCGTGCGGTGCGGCTGGTGACGGACACCGGCCTGCACGCCAAGCGCTGGAGCCGCGAGGACGCGATCGCCTATTTCCGCCAGAACTCGCTGCTGAGCGAGCGCGACATCGTCAAGGAGGTGGAGCGCTACATCACCAATCCGGGGCAGGCGACCAGCTACAAGATCGGCGAGTTGAAGATCATGGAGCTGCGCCAGCGGGCGCAGGCGGCGCTGGGCGGGCGGTTCGACATCAAGGACTTCCACGCCGTGGTGCTGGGCTCCGGCTCGGTGCCGCTGGACGTGCTCGAGGATCAAGTGGACGTCTGGATCGCGGCGGGCGGCGGACGCCCGGCCGCCTGATGCTCGCGGACGGCTACGAACTGATCGAACAGACGCCCCCGATCGACGACTACCGCCGGCTGAGGGTCGTCGCCGGGCTCAGCCCGAAGAGCGAGACGGCGGCGCTGCGGGGCCTGCCTAACACCTGGTTCGCCGTAGTCGTGCGCAAGGACGGCGAGGCGGTCGGCATGGGCCGGATCATCGGCGACGGCGGCCTGTTCTTCCAGATCGTCGACATGGCCGTGGAGCCCGGGCATCAGGGCCGGGGGCTGGGCAAGGCGATCATGGCGGCTCTGGTTGAGCGGCTGCGGGCAGACGCCCGGGGCGCCTATGTCAGCCTGATCGCCGACGGCGAGGCGCACCGGCTGTATGCGCAGTACGGCTTCGCGTCGACGGCGCCGGTCTCGATCGGCATGGCCATGGTCATACCCTGAGGCGCATTTCGCGCGGGTTTGCTGTATGAGCGCCCCGCCATGCCCTTCACCGCCACCGTCCTGACCATGTTTCCCGAGGCTTTTCCCGGGCCGCTCGGCGTCTCGCTGATCGGCACGGCGTGGCGCGAGCGCGGGCTGTGGAGCCTCGAAACCCTTGACATTCGGGCCTTCAGCGAGGATAGGCGCGGCTTCCTGGACGACACCCCCGCGGGTGGCGGCCCGGGAGCCGTGCTTAAAGCGGACGTGGTGGCCAGGGCGCTCGACAGCGTTTCAGGCCCGCCTCGGCCGCTTTTGTACATGAGCGCCCGGGGTCGGCCCCTGACCCAGGCGCGCGTCAAGGAATGGGCCAGGGCGGACGGCATCACGGTGCTGTGCGGCCGGTTCGAGGGGGTGGATCAGCGCGTGCTCGACGCGCGCGGGTTCGAGGAGGTCTCCGTCGGAGACGCGGTTCTCGCCGGCGGCGAGGCGGCGGCGATGGTGGTGATCGAGGCGTGCGTGCGATTGATCCCCGGGGTGCTGGGCCAGGCGGAGAGCCTGAGTTCGGAGAGCTTCGAGGACGGTCTTCTGGAGCATCCGCAGTATACGCGACCGCGGACGTTCGAGGGGCTGGAGATACCCGAGGTGCTTCTGTCGGGCGACCACAAGAAGGTCGCACAATGGCGCGAAGAGCAGCGGCGAGAGACGACCCGGGAACGACGGCCAGACCTCTGGACGGCGCATCTGGACAAGACCCCTGCGGGCTCCGAGCCCGCCAAATCACAGGTAAAGAGCGCAAAAGCTCGAGGAGAATGACATGAACATCCTGCAGACGATCGCAGCCGAAGAAAAAGCCCGCCTGATCGAAAAGCGCGCCATCCCCGACTTCCAGCCGGGCGACACCCTGCGCGTCATGGTCAAGATCAAGGAAGGCGAGCGCGAACGCATCCAGGCCTTCGAGGGCGTGTGCATCGCTCGCGCCGGCGGCGGCATCAACGAGAATTTCACCGTGCGCAAGATCAGCTTCGGCGAGGGCGTCGAGCGCGTCTTCCCGCTGATGTCGCCGAACATCGACGCCATTGAAGTGAAGCGTCGCGGCGTCGTGCGGCGCGCCAAGCTCTATTACCTGCGTGATCGTCGCGGCAAGTCGGCCCGGATCGCCGAGAAGCAGAC
>CAZGPS010000175.1:0-6110 GCA_964527675.1 uncultured Brevundimonas sp.
CTCACGGTCGTGGGCGGCGAGCCGAGGATGTCCCAGCCGTCGACGGCCTGGTGCGCCGCCTCGATGATCACGGCGGTGGCGACGTCGCCGAAGATGAAATGGCTGTCGCGATCGCGGAAATTCAGATGCGCCGAGCAGACCTCGGGATTGACCATCAGCACGGCCTTGACCGAGCCGGAGGCGATGAAGTCGGCGGCGGTCTTGATGCCGAAGGTGGCCGAGCTGCAGGCCACGTTCATGTCGAAGGCGAAGCCGTCGATGCCCAGGGCCTGCTGCACCTCGATCGACAGGGCCGGATAGGGGCGCGGCATGTTGGAGGCGGCGCACAGGACGGCGCCGATCTCGCTGACCGGCTTGCCCCAGGCGGCGATGGCCTGACGAGCGGCGGCGACGGCCATCTCGGCCATGACCGACAGCTCGTCGTCGGCGCGCTCGGGGATGTGCGGCGTCATCCGGGCGGGGTCGAGGATGCCGGCCTTGTCGAGGACGAAGCGGGACTTGATGCCCGAGGCCTTTTCGATGAACTCGACCGACGAGGGCGTCAGGGCCTCGAGGTCGCCGGCGGCGATGCCCGCCGCGTGCTGTTCATTGAAGCGGTCGGCGAAGGCGTTGTAGGCCGCGACCAGCTCCTCGTTGGAGATGGACTGCTCCGGCGTGAACAGGCCGGTGGCGGCGATGACGGCTTTGGTCATGGGGTAGCGGGCCCTGTCGCTCGCGGCGCGACCGCTCGCTGCTTGAGGGCCGCCGCTGAGTTCTATTTCTGGACGGACTAGATAGGCCCGTCATGGGGCGGCGTCGAGGCCGCCTCATGACGGGCCAGCAGTCGGTGGGCGGCGTCGAGGTGCAGGCGCTCGACCATGCGGTAGCCGACCCGAATCGCGCCCTTGCCCTGGGAGTCGGCGGCGGCGAAGGCGGCTACGATTTCGCGTGCCCGGGCGACCTCGTCGGGGGAGGGGGAGAAGGCGGCGTTGGCGGCGGCGATCTGGGCCGGGTGGATCAGGCTCTTGCCGTCGAAGCCAAAGGCGCGGCCCTGAAGGCATTCGGTCTGAAGGCGGTCGGCGTCGTCCGTGGCGTTGACCACGCCGTCGATGGCCAGCAGGCCGTGACCGCGCGCGGCGGCGACGACGGCGGCCAGCCACGGCTTGAGCGGCTCGCGGTCAGGGCCGAGGACGAGATTCATCCGCTCGCCGAAATCGTTGATGCCCAGCATCAGGGCCGCGAGGGGCGCGCCGGCGCCGGCGATGGCGTCGAGGCGCAGGACCGACAGCGGGGTCTCGACCATGATCCACAGGGCGACGCCGGCCGGGAGACGGGCGGCGACCGCGCGCACGGCCTCGCCGCTTTCGATCTTGGGCGCGACGATGAAGTCCGGCCTGAGGCTCGCGAGGGCCGCCAGATCGTCGGAGCCCCAGGGGGTGTCCAGGCCATTGACGCGGACGCCGACACGGGGGCCGAAGCCGCCCGCGGTCAGGGCCGCGACAGCGGCCTGGCGCGCTTCGGCCTTGGCGTCCGGAGCGACGGCGTCCTCGAGGTCGAGGATGACGGCGTCGGCGTTCACGCCGCGCGCCTTTTCGATCGTGCGCGGATTGCTGGCCGGAAGGTAGAGGACCGAGCGGAACAGATCCATCAGACCCGCCCGACCACCGGAATCAGGGCGCCGGTGACGGCCCGGCTGTCCGGCGAGGCGAGGAACAGCATGACCCGGGCGAGGTCGGCTGGCTGGACCCATGTGGCCGGATCGGCGTCGGGCATGTCCTTGCGGTTCTGCGCGGTGTCGAGGATCGAGGGCAGGACGGCGTTGACGGTGACGGAGGTCGACTTCAGCTCCTCGGCCAGGCTCTCGGTCAGGCGGTGGACGGCGGATTTGGACGCGGCGTAGGCGCCCATGCCGGCCGCGCTCCTGAGCGCGCCGTTGGCCCCGACATTGACGATTCGGCCTTCGTCCGATCGCTTGAGATGGGGCAGGGCGGCGCGGCTGGCGTTGAGGGCGGTGGTCAGGTTCAGGGCGAACATCCTGTCCCAGGCGGGATCGGCGTCGTCTGCAGTCTGCCAGACGAAGCCGCCAGCAATGTTCAGCAGGGCGTCCAGCCGGCCGAAATGCGCGGCGGCGGCGTCGATGGCGCGGGTGGCCGAGGCGGGGTCGGTCAGGTCCACGCCGGCCAGTTCCAGCACTCCGTCCGGCGCGGTCTGGCCGGCGGCGTGATCGATGATGGCGACCCTGAGCCCCTCCATCAGCGCGGCCTCGATGACGGCGCGGCCCAGCACGCCATGGCCGCCCGTGATCGCGATCACCCGTTCCGACATCGATGCGTCTCCTGTTCGAGGGACGGCTTAGCAGACCCGGCTCAGGCCGCGAACACCCGGGCCATCAGCCGCTCCAGCGCCCCGGCGTCCGTTGCGTCGAACGCCGCGGTCTTGGTGGCGTCGACGTCGAAGACGGCGATCAGGGCGCCGGACGGATCGAACACCGGCACGACGATCTCGCTGGCCGAGCGGGCGTCGCAGGCGATGTGGCCGGGGAAGGCGTGGACATCGTCGACGATCTGCGTCGCCAGGTCCCGCGCCGCCGCGCCGCAGACGCCGCGGCCGAAGGCGATTCGCAGGCAACCCAGAGTGCCCTGATAGGGGCCGACCACCAGTTCGTCGGCCTTGTCCGGATCGACGAGGTAGAACCCGGTCCAGAAGAAGACGGGGAAGGCGTCGGCCAACATGGAGGCGACGGTGGCCATCCGCGCCGTCAGGTTCGGCTCGCCCTCCAGCACCGCGAGAATTTCCCCCTCGACCTCGGCATAGCGGGCGGCCTTGTCGGCGGGGCGGTCGTCGCGGGCGAGGTAGGACATTCGAAGCTCCGGCGGGCTGGCCGACGCATATAGGGACCCCCGCCCTCACTGGCGAGAGGGGGTTTTTCCCCTTTCAGGCGAGTGTGCAAGTCCCTGTTTCGTGGGGATAAGTCCGGCAGCGGACACAAAATGGCCGTGGTGCGGCAACGCTTTGTCGCAAACCAGCGTTAACCTTGACAGACAGTTAACTGGACCGGACTGTCGGCGTAACGCAAAGCTTAACGGGCGAGCCGGGGGACGCCCGCTCCAGTGGTGCGAGGACTCATGGGCGACGGCGAGGCGAGAAAGACCGACGGCGGCCGGTTCGAACGGTCGCGCGGTCCCGTCGCCATCGCGGCGGTGGCGGGAGTGCTGGCCCTGGCCGCCTTCGGCATGGCCTCGTGCGGCGACCGCGGCGGGGGCGTCCGGTTCTGGCAGAGGGCGGACGCCAGCTCCAACGCCTGCCCGCGACCCGCCTCCCTGACCGGCTCGGAATTCAACGCCCAGGAGACCGGGCTGCGCGCCCTTCGCCGTGCGGCCTTCCGCGGCGACTTCTTCGCCCAGCTGGAGCTGGGATCGCGCTACTCCGCCATCCGCGCCACCGACAAGAATATCGAGGACCCGATCGAGAGCGCCACCTGGTACGCCATGGCGCTGTCCAATGACGAGGGATACGCCCCGATCAACCGGGTCGACCGGGGCGGCTTTGGCGGCTGGCGGCCGTTGTCGAAATACGACGACTGCCGGGCCTTCGAGCGGCACTTGGCCTATCAGCGACTGGATCGTCAGCTGGGCCAGATGACCCGCGAAGAGCAGGAGTCGGTGCGCGACCGCGTCGTCTATGTCCTGTCGACCCAGGACGCCGAGGGCTTCCGCACCCTGGCGCGGCTGCACGACGGCCTCTACGGCCCGTTCGGCGAGCCCGAGGACAATCGCGAGGCCCGCGAGGCCTGGGGCCGCAACAACGGCGGCGGACCGGCGGCGGAGCGCGACCGGCGCCGGCGCGGCTATCGCGCCGCCACCAGCCTGTTCCCGCGCAACGACGTCGACGCCTATCTGTACAACTACCTCGCGGTGCAGACCGGCGACGTCGGCGCCTATGTGCTGATGAAGGATTTCGAGAAGTCCGCCCCCAGTCGCGACCAGTACAGCCGCTTCGTCGAGGCCAAGGCCCGCCAGTGGACGCCGCCGTTCGAATTCTACCCCAATGAGGCGCCGGCCTCGGGCGTGCCCTTCTCGGACGAGAGCCGGCCGCGCGGCGACGCCTATGAGTACGCCCTGGGCCGGATGGCCACCGAACTGCCCTTCATCCATGTCGGCCGGGCCCTGCGCTATCTCGGCATCGCCGAAACCGCGGCGGCGCGCCCCGAGGACCTGTCGAAGCGGCAGATCGAGACGCTGGAGGCCATGCTGGGCCACCCGATGGAGGGCCGGCTGTCCTATCTGGAGCGGGTTCGCGCCATCCAGCTGGCCGCTGTCAACGGCTCGTCCGAGGCGCAGCTGGTGCTGGCGGTGATGTACGCCGAAGGGATCGGCCTGCCCGCCGACTACGCCCGCGCCTTCAAGTGGTTCGACGAGGCGGCGCGTCAGGGCAGCCCCGAGGCCAAATTCGCCATGTCGAGCTATTTCGCCCTCGGCGTCTCGGGCGTGGCCGATCAGGACAAGGCCCAGGCCGTGGCCCTGCGCATCGATTCCGCCCTGTCGGGCTTCGGCCCCTCGGCCGCCCGCCTGCAGGCCGTGCTGGCCCAGGTCTCCCGTTCACAGCAGCGCCGTTAAGGAGGGCGTGGACCCATGTCGACCCGTTTCCCCTTCGGCCGGATCCGCGGAACGGTGACCGGCCTGGCCGTCATCGCCGCCGCCGTGGTCGGCGTCTCGCTGTCACCAGGCCCCGCCGCCCACGCCCAGGTCGCCGCCAAGGTCGAGAGTCAGACCCGGCCGAATTTCGGCGTGCTGCTGGACCCGCCGACGCGCAGCTATCGCAACCGCGGTTCGAACCACCGGCGCTATGACTACGGCCGTCATCGCCCCGACTGGCGTCCCGGTCCGTACCGGCCCGGCGGCGAGGAGATCGTGCTGGTCGACTGCGGCGGCAATCCGGGCAGCGGCGCGGTCGAGGACGCCGTGCGCCGCGTCCGTCCCGGCGGCACGCTGGTGATCCGCGCCCGCGCGGGCGCCTGCGTCGGCTGGCTCAACATCGACAAGCCGATGACCCTGATCGGTGAAAGCGGCTTCGATCCGCGCGACTGGGCCCGGACCGGCAATCCGACGCTGCAGGCCCCGGACGGCCTGCCCTGCATCACCGTGGCCCAGGGCGTGCGGGTCGAGATCCGCGACATGGTCTTCGCCTCGCCGCGCGCCGGCGACGCCGCCTGCATCGTCGGCTACGGCGCCGAGATCATCATGAACCGCGTCGGCTTCCGCCACGCCGGCGACGAGGCGGCCATCTATGTCGACGGCGGTCTGCTGGATGTGCGCAACGCCGTCATCGAGGCCCAGACGATCGCCCCCGCCATCGTCGCCGACGGCGCCGCGCTGAACGCCTGGGAGATGGTCGTCACCGGGGCCCAGTCGGGCCTGGAGCTGATCCCGGGGGCCGGCCAGACCTCACGCATCGCCTCGACCACCCTGAAGGGCACCGGCGCGCCCAACGCCTTCGGTCCGCGCTCGATCGGGATCATCGTCCGCTCGGGACGGGACTATGGCCGGGTCGAGATCCAGAACACCGCCATCGTCGGCTATGTCGAGGGGGTCGCCATCGAGGGCGCGTCGGTCGACATCTCAGGCAGCCGGGTCGGCCGCTCGGACAAGGGGGTGGTGCTGTATAATGGCGAGCTGCGCCTGACGGACAGCCGCATCCGCGCCGCCACAGTCGGCGTCGCCGCCGCCTCGGGCAGCGCGGTGGTGATCAACAACGTCTTCGCCGGCGTGCGCGAGGTGATCTATGCCGAGGGCCGCGCCAACGTTCAGGCGCGCGGCAACCGCGTCTATTCCCAATATGTCTGCCGGCCGCAGTTCCGCGATCGTTACCGTGGCCGCTATGAGCCCTACTGGCGCCCGGGCGAGGGCTGGGACTGCGCTTTCGGCTCGTATCCGCGCGACTGGTGGGATGATGAGGACGGCCTCCTGGGCCTCGAATACCAGGACGACGGCTATTCGCTCGACGGCTACGACCGGTATCAGACCGGCCAGGGCTGGTACGACCGCGACGGCCGCTACATCGACGACGGCCGTTATCGGGGCGAGGACCGCTGGAGCCGCGGCGGGGGCTGGCGGCGGTAGAGCCGGTACGCC